>CAYFVR010000115.1:3046-9588 GCA_964346545.1 uncultured Desulfobacterales bacterium
ATAATGGACGGTGGACGGTAATCGGCCGGCAAGGCGCGACGGGCGTGGGAATTTCCCCATGGATTCCCCGCCAGATTTTTCATCATCAACTATCCATTGTCCATTGTCCATTGTCCATTATTTCACGACATAAAAAACGGGTCCACGTCCACGACGACGCGAACGCCGGCGGGTCTGAAGAGGTCGTTCCGCTCGGCCATGAGCCGGCGGACGGCGGATCGGAAGGCGGGAACCTTGCGGCCCTTGAGCAGAATCTGCCAGCGGAACCGGTCGGCGATTCGGGAGATGGGCGCCTCGATGGGACCCAGCACCTCCAGGGTTCGGAACGTTTCCTCGGACTGGAGTTCCCGGAAGGCGGCGCCCAGCGCCTCGGCGAGGCTCCGCACCCGGTCGGCGTCCCGCCCGTCCAGCCGAAGATGGATGAGCCGGGAATAGGGCGGATATCCCAGGGCGCTCCGGAAGCCGATCTCCGTGGCGTAAAAGGCGTCGGCGTCCTGGTTTTGGGCGGCGGCGATGCTGAAATGGTCGGGGTTGAAGGTCTGGAGAATCACTTGGCCGGGCACGTCGCCCCGGCCCGCGCGGCCCGCCACCTGGGCCAGCAGTTGAAAGGTCCGCTCCCCCGCCCGAAAATCGGGAAAGCTGAGGGACAGGTCGGCGCACAGAATCCCCACCAGGGTGATGCCGGGGAAGTCATGGCCCTTGGCCACCATCTGGGTGCCCACCAGGATGTCCACCGAGCGGTTGCGCAGCGCCCGCAGGAGTCGGACCAGCGATCCCTTGCGGGCGGTGGTGTCCCGGTCCATGCGGGCCACCCGGGCGGCGGGGAAAAGCTGCTTGACCGCCGCCTCCACCCGCTCGGTGCCGTAGCCCAACAGGCGAATGCGGCCGGAGTCGCAGGCCGTGCAGCGGGCGTCCAGCGGCCGGGCATAGCCGCAATAATGGCAGGCGTACCGGTTTTCGGCCCGGTGCAGGGTCAGCGTCACCTCGCAGGATTTGCAGCGCAGCGCCTCGCCGCAATCGCCGCAAACGGGGAAACTGGCGAAGCCCCGCCGGTTCAGGAAGAGAAGGATCTGCTCGCCCCGGCCCAAGGTTTCGTTGATCGCCCGATGGAGCAACGGAGAAATGAATCGGCGCGCGCCGCGAAGATCCGGCTCCTTGCGCAGGTCCACCACCGTCACCCGGGGCATGGGCCGCCGGGCCACCCGGCGGGTCAGCCGAAGATCCCGGAACTTTCCGCACCGGACGTTGTAGCGGGACTGGACCGAGGGCGTTGCCGAGCCCAGCACCACCGTTCCCCCCGTTTGTCGCGCCCGCACCACGGCAAGGTCCCGGGCGTTGTACAGCAAATCGCTCCCCTGCTTGTAGGAGGTGTCGTGCTCCTCGTCCACCACCAGCAGGCCGGGCTTCTCCAGCGGGGCGAAGACGGCGGAACGGGCCCCCACCACCATCGGCGCGTCGCCCCGGCGGATGCGCAACCACTGGTCGTACCGCTCCCCGGCGGTCAGGCCGCTGTGAAGCAGGGCCACCTTCTCTCCAAACCGGGCCCGGAATCGGTGGGCCATCTGGGAGATCAGGGCGATCTCCGGCACCAGCACCAGCACCGTTCGGCCGCGTTCCAACGCCTCGGCCGCCAGGCGAAGGTAGACTTCGGTCTTGCCGCTGCCGGTGACCCCGGCCAGGAGAAAGGCGGCGAAATCTCCGTCCAACGTGGCCATGACCTCGGCCACGGCGGTTTCCTGCTCGGGCGTCAGTTCCGGCGGGGTATCCGGCTCCACCGGTTCGCCGAAGGGATCGCGGTAGACTTCCCGCTCGAATAGCGTCGCGAACCCGTCCTCGGCCAGCAGCTTGACCAGACGCGGCGCGGTGGGAATTCGCTCCTTGAGCCGCCGCACCGGCATTTCCCCCTCGGCGACCAGCAGGTCGAAGACGGTCCGGCGGGCGGCGGAGAGGCCCTCGGGATCGGGCGCGTCGGAAACCGGCGCGGCGTATCGCTCGGTCCGGGTCCGGGTGTCCCCGCCGGACATCTCCCGCCGCCGTTCCAGCAGTCCGGCGGCCGCCAGCCGATGCGTCACGGCCGCGGGAATCTCCCGTCCCAGGGATCGGGACAAGTCCCGCAAGCGGCGGGAACCCCGATCCGCCAGCTCGGCCAGCAACGCTTTTTCCAGCGGATTGAGGGGGCGGGACGCCCCGGAGAACAATTCTTCCCCGCGATTCGGATCGCCGTCGCGAAGACCGTCGGCCGCCGCCCGCCCCGCCTCGGTGGCTTCCAGCACCACGTGGTCCGCCAGATTGATGCCGCCGGGAAGGGCGTTGCGGATCACCTCGCCCGGGGGATGCAGATAGTAGTCGGCGATCCAGCGGAAAAAGGGAATCATGGCCGGCGGAAACAGGGGGGCGTCGTCCAAGACGTCCAGCACCGATTTTACGCGAAAGGAGCCGTCCGCCCGGCCGGGACCAAGCACGTAGCCGGTGACTTTGCGACGGCCGAAGGGAACCAGAACCCGCTGGCCCGGCGCGATCCAGTGGGCCATGGCGTCGGGCGCCCGATAAGTGTAGGTTCCCGGCGCCGGCAGGGCCACGGCCACCTCGACGAGGGGGGCCGACGGGGGATCGGATCGGGGGACGGACGGCGTTTGGGGCATGGAACGCTCCAGCGGGGCGGCACGGGGTGGTCGGGACGCTTTCTTCTTGACAGAAAACCGGCATTTATCTACCGTTGCCAAACGGGTTTCGCGGGCCGAAATCGACCGCGAACGCGCCCTCGACTATAGCGATCCGGGCCCTTGGGTTCAAGTCGGCCGATGGGTCAAACCGATCCCGCCGACCCATTCGACCGACCGATATTTACATCGATCCGGTCGATCGGCTTGATCCCGGAAGGCGCATTCCCGATCCCACCGGGATCAACGGAGAATCACCGTCCCGCCGGCCGCGCGGAAGCGGCAACCGAAATCAAGGAGGCATTCATGTCCCGTTTCATCCGAACCGCTCCCCTGCTTTTACTGGCGCTGATCTTGGCGCTGTCCCCGGTCGCGGGGGCCCTCGCCCAAGACGTCGCCCTGGATCCCTTCCGGGAAGAGCAGGACACCACGCCCGGATTCATGGTCTTCGACGCGCTGTTGATCCGCCCCCTTTCCCTGATCGCCACCGGCCTTGGCTCGGCCGTTTTCGTGGTCTCCTACCCCATCGCCATGGCCACCGATCAGACCGACCAGACCCTGGAAAAGCTCGTGAAAGACCCCGCCCGGTACACCTTCACCCGCCCGTTGGGCTTTTTCCCGGAAAATTGACCATTCGGGCGGGGCCGGGGAAGCCCGAACGCCCGCCTTTTTCCCTTTATCTCACAAGGAGGCTCGACGTGCCGGTACATGTCGCCGACCATCCGCTGGTCAAGCACAAGCTGGGTCTGATGCGCGTTCACGACATCTCCACCAAAGATTTCCGGGATCTCTCCTCGGAGGTCGCCCGGCTGCTGACCTACGAGGCCACCAAAGACCTGGAAACCGAGCCGATGACCATCCAGGGCTGGGCCGGGCCCGTCACGGTGGACGCCATCAAGGGCAAAAAAATCACCATCGTGCCCATCCTGCGGGCCGGGCTGGGCATGATGAACGGGGTCATCGACATGATCCCCTCGGCCAAAATCAGCGTGGTGGGCCTCTACCGGGACGAGGAAACCCTCAAGCCGGTGCGCTATTTCGTGAAGCTGGCCAACCAGATGGAAGAGCGGATCGCCCTGATCCTGGACCCCATGCTGGCCACGGGCGGCACCCTGATTTCCACGGTGGAGCTGCTCAAGGAGGCGGGCTGTCGGCAAATT
The DNA here is from genome assembly GCA_964346545.1 of uncultured Desulfobacterales bacterium. Classification (GTDB taxonomy): domain Bacteria; phylum Desulfobacterota; class Desulfobacteria; order Desulfobacterales; family Desulfococcaceae; genus CAYFVR01. Next base: position 6,867 of record CAYFVR010000115.1, read on the forward strand.
CGGGGGATTTTTCTGGTGGCCGCGCCGGAAGGCATCCAAAAGCTGGAAGACAGCCATCCCGACGTTCACGTCTACACCGCCGCCGTGGACGAACGGCTCAACGACATCGGCTACATCCTGCCGGGGCTGGGCGACGCCGGAGACAAGATTTTCGGAACCAAATAACGCAAGCGGAATTGGGCGGCCGCAAGGGCCGCCCCCACGAAGCCCGGACGGCGGTGCAGGGGCGTCCCTTGCGGACGCCATGGGAATTCCCCCGACGGCAACAAACGCCATCCGACCGACTTGCCCGGCGTATCTTCAACCTGAAAACGGAAGAAAGCGAGCCAAGAGGAGCGATGACATCGGAAACGGACTACCACTTTCGGGCGAAAGACTGTCTCGTCGGGGCGCAAATGCTGTTCGTGGCCTTCGGGGCGCTGGTGCTGGTGCCCCTGCTCACGGGCCTCAATCCCAACGTCGCCCTGTTCACCGCCGGCGCCGGCACCCTGGTCTTTCAGGCGGTCACCCGTCGGCGCGTGCCCATCTTTCTGGCCTCCTCTTTCGCCTTCATCGCCCCCATCATCTACGGGGTGCAAACCTGGGGAATTCCTTCCACCCTCTGCGGACTCGCCGCCGCCGGGCTGTTTTACATCGTCCTCGGTCTGCTGATCCGCTGGCGGGGTTCCGAAGTGGTGGTCCGGATTCTGCCCCCGGTGGTGACCGGGCCGGTCATCATGGTCATCGGCCTGATTCTGGCCCCCGTGGCCGTGAACATGGCCCTGGGGAAAACCGGGGACGGCTCGGCGGTGCTGGTGCCGGAGGCCATCGCCCTTCCGATCGCCCTGCTCAGCCTGATCGTCACCATTTTGGTTTCCCTGCGCGGCCGGGGCATGTTGCGGCTCATTCCGATTCTTTGCGGCATCGTGACCGGCTATCTGGTTTCCCTTCCCCTGGGACTCGTTGATTTCGGACCCGTGGCGGACGCGCCCTTGCTGGCGATTCCCGATTTCGTCTTTCCGGAGTGGAATCTTCAGGCGGTGCTGTTCATCGTCCCCGTGGCCATCGCGCCCGCCATCGAGCACATCGGCGACGTGCTGGCCATTAGCTCCGTGGCCAAGGAAAACTATCTGGAAGACCCGGGCATTCATCGCACCATGATGGGCGACGGCCTTGCCACCACCCTGGCCTCGCTGCTGGGCGGACCGCCCAACACCACCTATTCCGAGGTGACCGGCGCGGTGGCCCTGATCAAAAGCTTCAACCCTTTCATCATGACCTGGGCCGCCATTTTCGCCATTCTCCTGGCCTTCGTGGGCAAGGTGGGCGCCCTGCTTCAGACCATTCCGGTCCCGGTGATGGGCGGCATCATGCTCCTGCTGTTCGGAGCCATCACGGTGGTGGGGCTCAACAGCCTGGTCCGGGCCGGAAACGATCTGATGGAGCCCCGGAACATGTGCATCGTCTCCCTCATCCTGGTCACCGGCATCGGCGGCATGGCCTTTTCGGCCGGGGAGTTCACCGTCAAGGGCATCGGCCTGGCCGGCATTCTGGGCGTGTTGTTGAATCTGGTGTTGCCCCAAAGCCGGGAATCCGCGGGCGACCAGAAAGCCGCGACCGAATAGATCGGAAGGGAAAAAGCCATGACCGATCGGGAACAACGACGATTTACCCGGGTGCCGTTTCGGGTGGAAACCCGGCTGGAAACGGCGGATCGCGTTTATACGGTCGCGGAACTTTATAATCTCAGCGTGGGCGGATGCCTGCTGCCGGTGGAGCCGGAGCTTTTGGTGGGCGACGCCGTCCGGGTGATGATTGTGCTGACCCGCGCCCCCTCCCCGGTGGAGGTGGAAGTGGAGGGCGAGGTGGTCCGCCACGAGGACGGAATGACCGCGCTGAAATTCATCCGCATCGATCCCGACAGCCTGTTCCACCTGCGGAACATCATCCGCTACAACGCCGGCGACGCCGACGAGGTGGAAAGCGAATTTGACGCGCATCCGGGGTTGAAATAGGGTTATCCCGCCACAATGCCGGAGAGGGCCGAGGCAATCTCCCCGGCGATTTCCCGGGCCGCCGCAAGCGGGTCCGGCGCGTCCCGGATGGGCCGGCCGACGACCAGGTAGTCGCTTCCCGCCGCGATGGCGCGGGCCGGGGTCATTACCCGTCGCTGATCCCCGGCGTCGCCGCCCGCCGGCCGAATGCCGGGCGTCACGATGCGAAATTCTCCGTCCGTCGCGGCCCGCACCCCGGCCGCCTCCCTGCCGGAGCAAATCACCCCCGCGCAGCCCGCCTCTCGGGCCATTTTCGCCCGGCGCAACACCAGTGACAGCGGGTCCGCCGCCAGTTCCTCCACGAATCCGGCGGCCCGCAAATCCGGCGACGAGACGCTGGTCAACACCGTGACGCCGAGGATGTCGGTGCGTCCCTCCGCGCCTTCCACCGCCGCTTTCAGCGTTTCGACGCTTTCTCCGCAGTGAACCGTCAGCCAGTCGACGCCCAGCGCGGCCGCCCGAGCGGCCGCCCGTCGGGTGGTGGCCGGGATGTCGTGAAGTTTCAGATCCAGAAAAATCCGCCGGGCGCCGGCGGCGCGAATGCGTCGAACCGTTTCCGGACCGCCTTCGATAAACAGCTCCAGTCCAATTTTGAACACGCCCACCGTCGGATGGAGCCGCCGGGTCAATTCCACCGCTTCGTCCAAGTGGGGAACATCCAACGGGAAGACGATTCGATCGTGGGGTTC
>CAYFVR010000115.1:9688-11756 GCA_964346545.1 uncultured Desulfobacterales bacterium
GGAGGAAAACACGATGAAAAAACTAGGCTTGGCAATGGCGTTGGCTTCGGTATTTATGCTGGCGGGCGGCGCCTTGGCGGCGGAGGTCTCCTTCCACGGCGACCTCAACCACCGGTTTCTGCTCTACACCAACCACTTCGACTGGCTGGACCCCGAACATGACGGTGTGCTGAACGACGACACCGTGAACGACAATTTCGGGGAAATCAAGTACCGGTTCTGGACCGAAGCCGCCAGCAACGACGGCGACGTTCGGGGCGTGTTCGCCGTGGAGGTCGGCGGCGTCCGCTTCGGCGAGGATTCCAAGGGCGGCGCCTTTTCCGGCGACGAGGTCAACATCGAGACCCGCTGGGCCTACACCGATTTTCAGCTCCCGGGCGTGGACCAGAAAGCTCGGTTTCAAATCGGTCTTCAGCCCTGGAAAGTGAACCCCTGGCTGTGGAGCGAAACGGCCATGGGCGTGATGTTCAACGGCGGGGCCGGCGCGGTGGACTATCGGCTCGGCTGGGCCCGCACCTGGGAGTTCGAAAACCGGACCACCGACGTGGAATCCGAGGACGTGGACAATTTCCTGCTGGGCTTGGATTTCAAAACCGGCGGCATGGGAAAGATCGGCCTCTTCGGCCTGTATCAGACCGGCGATCCGGACAGCGCCGAACCAGGCGGAATTACCCCGGAAGACTACCAGATCAAGCGTTTCGCGGACGGCGTGGAGCTTGACATCTACAACGTCGGAATCACCGGCGGCCTGAACTTTCCCATGGGCGGCAACAAGCTGTTCCTGAATTTCGACGCCATCTACCAAGGCGGCGAAATCAACAACGCCGCCTTCGCCTACGACGCTCTGGGGATCACCACCGTGGGCGATTTCGATCTCAGCGCCTGGTTCGCCCATGCGGACCTGGGGATGGAAATCGGCAACGCCACCGTGACCTACACCTTCTGGTACACCTCCGGCGACGACGATCCCACCGACGGCGATCTGGACGGATTCCTCTCCACCGACATCGACATCGCCGAAAGCATCGCCCTGTTCGAAGGTTCCTACGCGGACGACGACTATTTCTCCGAGCGCCACTACCTGCTGGACAAGGGCTTCCTGATGAACAAGCTGGCGGTCGATCTTCAGGCGACGAAAAAGCTGAAACTGGGCCTCGCGGCCATGTACATGATGACCGCGGAGGACGTGGAATACATCGATTCCTTCGGGAACCGCCGGGCCGACGACACCATCGGCCTTGAAATCGACGGCTTCGTCAGCTACAAGCTGTTCGACAACGTGGAATTCGCGGTCAACGCCGGCTACCTGTTCGCCGACGACGCCTTGGATTATTTCGAGGTGGGCGACATCAAGGACGGCAGCTCCGACGAGGACATTTTCGTCTCCTCCGCCCGGGTTCGCTACAAATTCTAGACGCGGTCGCCTTTCCCCTTTTTTCATGATATAGATTCCGGCCGGGCGGGTTTATCCGTCCGGCCGTTTTTTGGCCCGGCAACCGTCGGGAACAACGCCAATCTCAGCAGGGAGTGCAAGGATGCGGCTTCGCGTGGGGATCGCGGTTTTTTGGCTGTTCACGTTCGGATGGTGGGGCGGCGCGACGGGCGCCCCGGTGACGGAAGTGGTGAAACGGGACCTGGCCCCCGCCGCCGGCGTCGTGGTGACGGTGGAATCCGGCGAAATTCTTCTGGACCTGGACGCGGGCGACGGCCTGAACGCCGGCGATCTGGTGGCGGTGCTCGGGGAAGGAAAGCCCCTGACCCATCCGGTGACCGGAAAGGTGATCGGAACCCTGGAAACCGCCAAAGCCGTGTTGTCGGTCACCCGGGTGCGGGACGGCTTTTCCCACGCCCGACCCGTTGAACCGCCCCAATCTCCGATCCGCCGGGGCGACCCGGTGCGACGGTTTTCCGAAATCCCGGCCCGCTTCTGGGATTACACCGGAGGCGGCGAGGCGCTGTTCCGCCGACTGCGGGACGCCCTGCCGACCCTGAAATGGGCCGATTACGACGCGAGCCAGGCCGTTCGCCCCCAGCGTCCCGCCGCCCCGGAAGACTGGGCCGGTCTGAT
>CAYFVR010000115.1:11856-14701 GCA_964346545.1 uncultured Desulfobacterales bacterium
GCCAGGCCGTTCGCCCCCAGCGTCCCGCCGCCCCGGAAGACTGGGCCGGTCTGATTTTCCTGCTGAAAGACGACGTGTTGGAAATCCGCGACCCGGACTTTCGGCGCCTCTACGCCTATCGCCTGACCGAGGGCGACGCCCGGACGGCGCCGCCGAGTTCCTCCGCCGACGAGGACCAAACCCCGGCCTCGGTTCCCGTCACTGGCGTCAGGCCCGCCGACACACCGACCCCAGCCGCCCCAGAAGCCGCCGCCGCGCCCGTGTTCTCCCCGAATTTCGGCGCCATGACCCGCCACGGGGTCCTCCCGGGCGGCACCCACGCCATGGGCGCCTTCCTTTCCCGGGACAATCGGCTGCTGATGGCCACCGGCGCCGGCAACACGGTTCGGGTTTTCGCGGTGGAAGATGCCCTGGTCCCCCTGGCGACCGCGGAAATGAAGGTGAACACCACCATTTTCGCGGTTCAATGGTGGGTTCCCGAAGGGTCCGAAACGCCCTATCTGGCCGCCACCGCCTTCGACGAAGAGGAGATGGAATCGGTGGTTTTCGCCTTCGGGGCGGACGAACTCCGCCCGGTGGACCGACGGTTCGGCGCAATCCTGGGAAGCCTGGACCGGAACGGGGACGGACGGCCGGAAACCCTTCTGCGCCAGGATTTCGACCGGGACATTTTCTGGGGAGTTCGGGTGCGGGAGCTGACCCGATCGGAGGAGGGCATCGTCGACGGCCCGCCGCCGGCGGACCTTCCGCGAAAATTCACCGCCGTGGGCAGCCTGTCCGCAGACCTGACCGGAAACGGACGGCCCGAACTGGCGGTGGTTCGGGGGCAGACGTTGATCGTTTTCTCGGACGGAAAACCGTTGTTCGAAACGCCGGGGATGGGCGGGAGCCTGTCCCGGATCGTCTACGCCGTCAACCCGGAACAACGGGATGTGCTCACGCGGGGGGAAACCCTGGAGATCGATCCCGTATCGGCGGACCTGGACGGGGACGGCCGTCCGGAACTGATCGCCCCGGCCTCCTCCCAAAGCACGGTGACCGTGGCCAGCCTCTACTCCGGCTTCAAGTCCACCCAACTGGCGGTCTTTTCCTACCGGGACGGAAATTTCATCAAGGGAACCCTGGGCGAAGAGCTGGATCAGCCGGTGCAGGGGCTGACGATCCACGACGGGCGGGTCTACCTGCTGGTCAGCCAGTTGGGCAGCTTCTTCGGGGACGGCGGCGAAAGCCGGTTGATGAGCTTTCGGTTGGGGGAATGACTTTTCCTTGCTCCGCCACGGCAACCCATATTGTCATCGATTTTTCCCGCCGCAGAGCCGTTCCATTCGGCTGATCCAGGCGTCGAATTTCGGACATTCGGCGCGGATGGCGTCCAGGCCGATGTCCAGAGCGACGAGCGTTCCGTGAAGAACTTTGTCGTATCTCCGGCATACGGAACGGATTCGTTTGGACGGCGCGGTTTCCCGGCCGTCGTCGATGTGCTCCGGCGTATCGAATTGGTCGCGGATGGACTGAAGCGCCGGGACGATTCCCTCTTCGTCGAACCAACCGCCGAAGGCTTCCGGACGGCTGAACAGGAGCGCTTCGAATTCGTGGACGATCAAATGGGCCAGGAAATTCCGGAACGGGATATCTTGCTGAAAGGCCGCCTGGGCGTCTTGCGCCCGGGCCAATGAATCCCTTTTTGCGCCATCCTCGGTGGAACCTGTCGGAAAATCCGGCGGCAATCCATAGAAATCCAGCAGAGTGGTGACCCAGGCCGCCGGATCTTCCTTGCACTTTTTCTCGATTTGCCACCGCAGCTTGCCGTAGGTGACGACCCCGCCTTTCCCGCGCGGCCCTGTTCGGAGGACGATGGGGTTGAGCCAGATGTCCTTCCGTGCGAAATGGGGCTGAAGAATTTCCCGCAAAAACAACTCTTCCGTCTGCCCTTCGCAAAAGACGTGGACCCGAATCATCGGGCCGGCCTTCCGCCCAGGATGTTTTTCCGCCACAATTCCGCCAGGGAATACTCCGCGAGCCAATCGGACAGAGCATGGGGCTCCAACCGGTGAAAACGGGATTGCCCTTCGATTCGATCCACCACGATCACCTGCTCAGGCTCGAATTCGTTCAGCAGATCGGTGGATTGGGTGGACAAAACGAGTTGGCGGTGGGTCGAAACCGAGCGGATCATTCCGGCCAGCAGATGAATGGCCGTAGGGTGCAGCCCCAGCTCCGGTTCGTCGATGAGCATTGTGCCGGGCAAGAATTCGTCGGGCTGCATGAGCGCGGTGGTCAAGCAAATGAAGCGGAGGGTTCCGTCCGAAAGCCGATGGGCCTTGAGTGGCGCGTCCTCCCCGGCTTCCGTCCATTCCAATTCGATTTGTTCGGGATTATTCGGGTGGGGCCGCAGATAGAAATCATCAAAAAACGGCGCGGCCAGCCGGATGGTCTGGACGATGCGGCGATAAGCGGCAGGGTGGTTCCGGAAAAGACGATGGAGAAAGGCTGCCAAGTTGCGGGCGTCCGGACGGAGGTAATCGTTGAACTGAATACTGTGGGGCTGTTTCAACCGAGCCGTTTCGCCGGTGTCGTGGAAATGGTAGGCGCGCCAATTCTGGATGGCCGGGATGATAAGGTCCCGGGCCGGGTTCCCATCCGCCTCTTGGTTCGCCCGGCTTTCGAAATGGCCCGCGCCCACGGGGGTGTCGGCGTTTCCGGGCGACTGGAATTCCTCCCGGGAAAACATCATTCGGTTGTCCCGCGTGGGCTCCAGGGCGAAGGCGTAGGCGGATTCCCCGAAATGGAGCCATCGCGCTCGCCCACGACCTCGGCCACAGCCCCTTCGGCCACGCCGGCGAGG
>CAYFVR010000116.1:0-12776 GCA_964346545.1 uncultured Desulfobacterales bacterium
TTGGTGTCGATTAAGGTGGCTGTCTTTGTTAATACAGCATGATGCTAACTTTGCTTGATTTGCTTGTTATCGCCGGAGGAAAAGGCCGCCTAAATCGCTTCTTCCCACCTCCCGCCCCAATAGTTCCTCTCCCAGGGCTTCGAGCCCCCGGTCGACGTATTCCCGCCGGTCGTCGTCCCTGGCCCGGTAGGTGTACCGCAGCATCCATTCCAGAAACTCCAGCTGGACCTTTTCGTCGTCCACGGCTCCCAGGCATTTGGCCGCCCGGACGAAATTCTCCCCGTAGCCCTCGTCGAAAATATGCTTCATCAGGTACAGCACCACGCCCAGAGCCATGGCGTCGCCCAGGAGAAGCCGCTCGTCCTCGTACTCGCCGAGATTGTAGAGATCGTAGGCGAAGTCGGGAATGTATTGCTCCAGCCCCTCCCCGGCCTCAACCATTTCGGCAAACGACCGGGGCGCGTTCCACGCCCGCTTTCCGTGGTACAGCACCGCCGGGAGAATCACGGGGAGCCGCTTCGCCCCCGGATTCTGCTCCAAGCCATTCCCGCCACAGGTTCGTCATGTAGCACAGCAGCCGGAAGGCCATCCAGAAGTCTGGTTTGCTCTGGTGCTCGAAAAAACGCGGCCCGGCCTTTGCGTCTCGTTCGGCGGGGGCCTTGGAACATCCTAAAAATATCGATTATGAATTTGGGGGAATTCCCGCCGGAAAGGCAATCGCGCCCCCAGCTTGGGGTATGAACCCCAAGCTAATATGTGGGCCGCCCTTTCAGGGCTTGGTAGGGTTTCGAGGAAAAGAGGAGGGCAAAAGAAACGCGGGAAGTATTTGCGGAAAACGAGAAACAAACTCAGGCGTTCCCGCCCCCCTCCAAGTCATCCCACCACCGCTCCGCGTCCTCCAGGCTCTCGAAATCGAAAAGGGACTCGCCGAACCGGTCCAGAACGTCAACCCCGGACTTGTTCAGTTTGCTCTCTATTGCCGGTGAAGGACGGCCGAACCGTTTTTCCAATTGCCTCAAAATCAGCTCGTCCCTTTTTTCCCATTCTTCCGGGCTTATCGTCTTTTTGCTCGGATTTTCAACGAACTATCACCACCCAAGAATTTCCCGTGGTCGGGTGGCGGACTTTGTTGAATTTTCTTCAAAAAATTTTCCTAATTTGGTTTCCATAGTCACCTCAGTTCTTTTTCCCGAATTCAAAAACCCGGTTGTCGCCGTCGCCGCCTTATGATAAAAGGACTTTTCATCGAAAGGGGTATCCGTTCGATTCGTTCCCCGTCCTTATTCAACCGGATTCCGCACATGTGATCCTGATTTTTGGCCTTGGACGCGGATTCCAAACATTTTTCAAACGAAATAATGGTATTATCATTCGCGGATTCCGGAAGTCCTGAATTGGCCGGCCGCGGAGGACCGGGTGTTTTCCCGGTGAACCGAAAGCGGACCCCCGGCGGAAATCCGTCCTTTTTTTCTCGGGCGAAAAAATACGCCCCGCCCCCAGGATGGCAAACCACGCAAAGGAGACGCACATGAAACCAAATTTACACCGACGATTGCGGCATGGAACCGGACTGCTTTTGGCTTTGATCTCCTTCGTCTTCTTCGGATGCGGGGAACCGACGCCGGAACGGATCGACATCTCTCCGCAAAGCCGGGAAATGGCCGTGGGGGAAACGGCCGAATTCGGCGCCACGGTTCTGAATTCAGACGGGGAGGCCATGCCGGACCAGCCGATATCCTGGCGGGCGACCGGTGAGGCCGGAGCCATAGATGGCGCGGGAACGTTTTCCGCCCAGCGGCCCGGCGAGGCGGAAATCATCGTCACCTCCGGCGAGCTTTCCGCGACGGCCGCGGTGACGGTGACGCCGGCGCCGCTTTCGGACCTGGAAATTTCCCCGGCGGAACCCCAAGGCCGGATCGGGGAGGCGCTGACCTTGACGGTCACCGGCCGAGACGCCGATGATCAAACCGCTGGATATCACACGGTTTCGGTGTCCACGCCCACGGAAAATCTGTCTCTTGCCGCGGAGGAAATCGCCCTGGACGAAAACGGGTCGGCCGAGATTGCGCTGACCCTTCCGCCGACCCCCGGCGAGGCGGAGGTTCGGCTGGCGGTCGGAGAGTTCGAAAAAACCGTGACCATCCAGGTCAATCCGCGCCCGATCGCCGATCTCTCGGTCTCTCCGGAAACCGCCCGGGCCCTGGCGGGCGTCGAGGTGCCGGTGACGATCCAGGCCGCGGACGCGGACGGCGAGCCGGCGGGCTTCCACGAATTGGCGTTGGAACCCGCGGATGAAGCCATCACGGTTTCCGAAGATCGCGTAACCCTGGACGCGGAGGGAACGGCCCAATTCTCCGTCACCCTCTCGTCGTCCCCCGGTCCCAATCCGGTTGCGATTCGGATTCCCGGGGAAGAGGCCGTCCTGGCCACCCTGGAGATTGCCGGCACCGCCGTTTCCCGGCTGACCATCGCCCCCCGGGAGGATACGTTCGAGATCGGTCGGGAGGTTGATTTTACGGCCATGGGCCACGATGAATTCGGCAACAGCCGGCCCGTCGAAGCCCAATGGTCCCTTGGCCAGCCGGTGGCGACGGTGTCCGAAGAAGGCCGGGCCACCATGGAGTCCCTGGGTGAAGGCATTTTGTTCGCCCGATATCGGGAAATCCAGGCCGCCCAGCCGTTTTCCGTGGTCCCCGGCGAGCCCGCGGAATTGCGGATCGAGCCCAAGTCGCTGGAAGCCGCGGCCGGGGATCGGATCGATTTCTCCGCTTTGGTGTTCAACGCCTACGACCGGCCGCTTTCCGTTCCCATTCAATGGGAGACGGAAGGGGAGATCGGCGAGATTAGCGAAGAGGGCGCCTTTTTGGCGAAAACATCGGGAACGGGCCAGGTGGTGGCCCGCGTCGGGGACGTCCGAACCGAAGTTCCGGTGACGGTCACCCACGGAGACCTTCATCAAATTGAATTTTCTTTGGAAGAAGAGGTCATTCCGGCCGGGGAGACGATGGAACTCTCCGCCCGGGGGATGGACGCCTTCGGCAACCGGTTTCCCATCCGCCCGGAATGGCTGTTAAGCACCTCCATCGGCGAGGTTCGGCAGGAAGAAAACCGATTCAAGGCCCTTCACACCGGCGCCGGCGAAATCATCGCCAAGGTGGGCGAAGTGCTCCAGGGGGTGGCGGTGGAAGTGGTTCCCGGCCCCCTGTCGAGGCTGCAAATCGCGCCCCAGAGCGCCAACCTGATCGCGGGAGAGACGGTGGAATTCACGGTGGAGGGATTCGACCGGTTCGACAATCCGATTTCCGTCGATCCCGAATTTTCCCTCAGCCGGGAAATCGGCGAGTTGACGCCGGACGGAATGCTCAGGGTGGAAACCACCGGAAACGCGGTGGTGACCGCCGGCGTCGAGGATTTTTCCGCGGAAAGCACGGTGGCCGTGGCCCCGGCGGAAATGGAGACCGCCCGCATTCGTCCGGAAGGGCCCCTTCGGCTGACGGCGGGAGACGCCCAGGCGTTGAAAGTGTCCGGATTTGACGCCTTCGGCAACACCGTGACCTCCCGGGCCCGGTGGGAAATTCGTCCCTCGCTGGGACAAATCGCCGAAAACGGGGTGTTGCATCCGGAAAAGGCCGGCAAGGGAACCGTCGTGGCCACCGTGACCCAGCCGCGAACCGGCCGGACGCTGGAGATCGAAACCCCTTTTTCGGTGGTTCCCGGCCGAACCGCCCGCATCGAGGTTCGGCCCGAGTCGGCCGATATCATCGCCGGAGAGTCGGTTCAATTCGCGGCCGTCGGCTACGACCGCTTCGACAACCAAACCGAGGACGAGATCCGTTGGATTCTGGAGCCGCCCGAATTGGGGCGGATCGATGCCGCGGGGAGATTCAGCGGCGTCCGCGCCGAAACCGGACGGATATCGGCCGTGCATGAAAATGTGGAGGGAACCGCGGAGGTGACCGTTTCGCCCGCGGAAGTGGCCTTCCTGAAAATTATTCCGGAATCCATCCAGCTTCGGGCCGGGGAGCGGGTCTCTCTGGAAACCATCATCGAGGACCGGTTCGGCAACCAAATCTCCGGCCGGCCGTTGTGGACGCTTTCCCAAGATTCCCTGGGCGCCATCGACGACGACGCGGCCCTCGTCGCGGGCAAGGCCGGAGAGGGCCGCGTCATCGCCAGCTTCGACCATCTGGTGGCCGCCGCCCCGCTCGAGGTGACCCTGGGTCCCCTCCGCACCATCGAGCTTGACCCCGCTTCGGCGGAGGTGGCCGCCGGATCGACCTTGCAGTTTGCCGTCCGGGGATATGACGCCGCCGGGAATCCGGTGTCGGCCGATGTGGAATGGTCCCTGTCCGAACCGGTCGGGGAGCTGGACGACGCCGGCAATCTGGAAGCGGAAAAAACCGGCGCCGCCGAGGTTCAGGCCCGCGCGGGCGACGTCTCCGCCACGGCTTCGGTGGAGGTGGTTCCAGGCGAGCCTGCGGAGATCCGTCTGTCGGAAACCGAGCTTGAACTGACCGCCGGCGAAACCCGCGACCTGTCCTTCGAGGTGTTCGACGGCCTGGGCAACCGGATTCCGGAGCCGAAGTACCGATGGGAGGTGGCCGACGATCTGGTCGCCGTTTCGGCCGACAACCAGTTCACGGCGAAACGGGCCGGCGAGGGGCCGGTTCGCCTGGTGGTGGCGCCGGCTTCCGAGAGCATTTCCGTGGCCGTGGTCCCCGGCGAAATCGCCCGGGTGGAGGTGGCGCCGGCGGAACGGAAGCTGCGGGCCGGAGATACGCGTTCCTTTGCCGCCTCCGGGTTCGACGCCCAAGGCAATCCCCTGGAGATTTCCCCGGTCTGGTCGGTGGACGGAGGTATCGGAACCATTGGGGAAAACGGCGAATTTCAGGCGACCCGGGTGGGCGAAGGATTTGTGTTGGCCCGCATGGATTCCGTCACCGGCGTGGCCCGGATTTCGGTGGAGCCGGGGCCGGTGGCCCGGGTCGAAATTTCGCCGGATTCCATCGAAATCGCGGCCGGAGAAGTCGCCCGCCTCTCCGCCACGGCCTTCGACGCCTTCGACAACGCGACCCCGGCGGCCGTCTCCTGGACCCTTTCCGACGGGGCCCAGGACGGGGGGGAACTGACCGAACCGGGAACGTTCCAGGCCCGAACGGTCGGTTCCGGCCACATTCTGGCCACCGCTGAAGGCGTATCCGGGCGGGTCCCCGTGGAAATCTCGCATGGCCCGCTGACGGAACTGTCCTTTCAGCGGGAGGCCGCGGAGTTGCGGGCCGGCGAGCGGATCGAACTTGAGGTTTCGGGCCGGGACGCCTTCGGCAACCCCTCGGCCGCGGAACCGAATCTGACCGTTTTTCCGGAAACCCTGGGGGAACTTGGGGCGGACGGATCGACGTTCGAGGCCCGAACGGTGGGTTCCGGCAGGATTCAGGCGCAATTGGGGACCGTTGTCGCCGATCTCGCGGTCACCGTCCGGCCGGGCGAGCCGGTTTCCATCGAGATTCAGCCGCCCGCCGAACCGATTCTGGCGGGGAAGACCTATTCGCTCCGGGCGATCGGGCGCGATCCCGGCGGAAATCCGGTTCCGATTTCGGTGGAATGGGCCGCGAGTCCCGAGGTGGGACGGATTGAAAGCGATACCGGATTGTTTCATGCCCGGAAGGCCGGAACCGGTCTGGTGTCGGCCCACGGCGACGGCTTAAAGGTCGCGGAAACCATTGAAGTTCAAGCCGGCGATTTGTACAAGCTGTTCCTGTCGCCCAATCCGGTCACGGTGGCCTCGGCCACCGTTCAGGAATTTACGGCGAGCGGGTTTGACGTGGAAGAAAACCCGGTGCCCCTCTCCGAATCGGCCTTGGATTGGGAAACGGCGGGGCAAATCGGCCGAATGGAGGCGCCCGGGAAATTCCTCGGCGCGCGGATGGGGCAAGGCAAGGTGATCGCCCGCACCGGCGATCTGCTGGCCGAGTCCCACGTCACCGTCATTCCGGGCGAACCGATGCTGGCCAACGGCCGCATCCGGGTCACCCACCCCACCCTTCCGGCCGACGGCGACGCCTTTTCGGAGGTGATCGTGCAGGTCCGGGACGCCTACAACAATCCGGTGCCGGACGTTTCGGTCACGCTGGTTTCCAGTCGGCAGGTGGACGAGATCGTTCAGCCGGCGCCCACGGGCGAAGACGGCCAGGCCCGGGGCCGGGTGCTCTCCCGGGAAGTCGGCCGATCGGTGATTCGGGCGGTCATCGACGGAAAGCCCTTCCCCGACACCGCCCAGGTGACGTTCGAGTAGAAGAATCGGAAACCGCCCCTTTTCCCCGGCGAACCGCTCGCGGTTTGTCCGGGGAAGGGGCTCCGACCAAGGTCCCCATGCCCGATCTCATTCGACATTCCGCCCGCTGCTTCGACGCCGCTTTCCGCGCCTGGGAACAAGATGGCGTCCGAAAAGCCATGGGCGGCTTTTTATTGATCATTTTTCTCGGGGCGCTGGCGGTGATCGAGCTGGGGCGACGGGGCATGGTCCCGGCCGCCATTGGCGTTCTGTTGCCGCGCAGCCATTTCTACGCCATCAGCGTCACCTTCACGGTGTTGCTGTATCTGGAGGTCATCGACCTGGTTTTCGGAATGAGCCGGTCGTTTTCCAAATCGGTGGGCAAGCAGTTCGAGATTTTCTCGCTGATTCTGCTGCGGCAGTCCTTCAAGGATTTCACCCGACTTCCGGAGCCGCTCCACTGGCCCGATTCCACGGCGCCGGTGGCGGCCATTTTGACCAACGGGATCGGCGCCTTGGCCATCTTCGGCGTGTTGTTCCTTTATTATCGGGTGCTTTACCATCAGCCCATCACCCAAAGCGAACGGGAAACGGCCGGATTCATCGCCGCAAAAAAGACCATCGCGTTGCTGCTGCTCGGGATTTTCGCCTTCAGCGGCCTGATCCACCTGACGGATTTCGTCTTTGCCCGCCGGGCCGGCCAGTTCTTCGACGTATTTTACACCGTCCTGGTGTTCAGCGACATCCTCATTGTGCTCATCAGCCTTCGCTACACCCACTATTTCCCCGTGGTCTTCCGGAACTCCGGTTTCGCCCTGGCCACCGTCCTTCTGCGGCTGGCACTCACCGCGCCCGCCCATTTCGGCGCGGGGCTGGGGCTGATCGCCGCCGTCTACGTTCTCGGCGTCATGAGCGTCTACAACCTCATGGTGCCGGTGCAGCAGGACGGGGATGGCGGCGAACTCAAGGCCGAAAACGAGGAAACATAAAGGCGAACCAGCCGCCGGGAGCAACGAGTTGCACTCGTTGCCCGGTTCGGGCCAAGCCTCCGACGAGTGCAACTCGTCGCTCCCAGAGGCCGCGGTTACGCGATTTTCCGTCGAATCCTTCCCTCCCCGGAAATCGGGCCGCCCAAACACCCCGCCAAATGAGCCGCCAGCACCCGGTGGATGGATTCCGTGTGGGACTTCGTCAGCCTCGCCGTTCCCAACGCCCGGAGCAGGCTCTCCCGGTTCACCAGGAATCCCAGAAGCTGGCCGATCAGCGCGTGGACGCGGATTCTGAGTTCGTCGCTCTCCGGATCCAGGCCGGTGCAGGCGGCGGCCAGCCGGGCGAGAAGCCGCTGGACCCGCCGGATGTGCCGGTCGTAAAACAGATCGAAGCCCTCGGTGGGATGAAACTGTTCCCGCAACAGCACCCGGGCCCAGACCTTGGGCTCGTCGGATTCCACCATCAGTTCGGCCAATGCGCGAAAAATCCGTTGGCAGCCCGCCAAAGCCTGGTCCCTCTCCATCGGCCCCGCCGCGATTTCCGCTTCCAGGTCCCGGAGAACGTCTCCGATGGAAGCGGAAATGGCTTCCACGATGTGCCCCACCACCGCCAGATACAGCCCTTGTTTGCTTCCGAAATGATAGGGAATCGCCGCCACGTTGGCCCCGGACAATTCCGCCAGCATTCGGGTGCTCGTTCCCTTCAGACCTAATTCCCCGAACAATTCCAGCCCCGCTTGGATCAGGGCGCGGCGGGTTTCGTCCCCCCGTCGGGCAGCCGTCGCGCCGGATTTCCCGTTTTTCCGAATCGTCCCGGATTCAGCCGCCCCCGTTTCATCCCTCCCAATTTCATCTCTCATTGACGCGCCCCCTTTCCCCGCCGCTCGGTTTCACGCCCAGAAACAGGCTGTACAGCACCGGCGTCACGCCCAAGGTCAGCACCGTGCCCACGGCCAGGCCGAAGGCGATGGCGCCGGCCATGCCGTAAAACAGGGCGTCGCGGGAGAGAATCAGCGGCAGCAGGCCGAAAATCGTGGTGAGGGTGGTCATGACGATGGGCCGCAGCCGCCGGACGCAGGCGGAAATGACCGCCTCCGCCGGATCGTCCAGGGTTTCCCGGTCCATGTCGATCCGGTCCAGCAGGACGATGGCGTTGTTGATGATGATCCCCGCCAAGGAGTACAAGCCCAGGGTCACCATGAAGCCGAAATTGGCGCCCATGACCGCCAGGCCGATCACCGCCCCGATCATCAGCAGGGGAACGGTGAGCAGGATGATGAAAGCCCGGCGGAAGGAGTTGAACTGGGCGATCATCAGAATGACGACGAGCCCCAGGCAGAGCGGCGCGTTGGCGGAAAGGGCCGCCTGGGCGTCGGTGGATTCCTGGATGACGCCGTCGTATTCGATGGCGTGGGCGGGCGGCAGCTCGGCTTCGATGGCGTCCAGCTTCGGCTGGATCAGCGGGACCATGGCCTCGGCGGTCATGATCGTGTTCTTGGCCTCCACGGTGATGGCGCGGAAGAGGTTTTTCCGTTGAATGCGGGAGAAATGGTTGACCAGTTCGATGTCGGCCACCTGCATGAGGGGCACGTGCGTCTTCCGTCCCCGGGAATAGACGGTCACCGTGCGGACCCGGTCCAGGTCGAACCGTTCCCGATCCGGCGCGCGAACCACGATGGGAAAAATGTCGTCTCCTTCCCGGAATTCCGAGATCCGGAGGCCGGAAAAATAGCTCTCCATGGATCGCGCCACGTCGTCGGAGGTCACCCCGGCCCGTTTGGCCCGCGTCTGGTCCACGTTCACCCGGATCTGGGTGATCCGGTTTTCCCAGTCGGTCTTGATGTCGATGGCGCCGGGGACTTCTCGGAGCACGGCTTTGATCCGATCCGCCGTCTCGTAGATGAAATCGGCGTCGGGCCCCTTGACCTGGATTTGGATTTTGGAGGAATCGCTGGGTCCCAAAAACATTTTGGTCACCCGGGCGCGGACTTCGGGATGGCGTTCGTTGAACATCTCCCGAAGTTCTTGGATGGTCGGGTCCATCCGTTCCAGCCCGTCGATGTTGAGGACGATGAATCCCTTGCTTTCGTCGGGATCGATGGGCGTGAGGGACAAAACGAAACGGGGGCCGCCGAAGCCGCCGTAGGCCGCGAAGCTTTTCACGTGGGGAAATCGCTCCCGGTCCTCAAGCGAGACCGAAATCTCCCGGATGGTCGCGTCGGTTTTCCGCATGGAGCTGCCGGCGGGCAGGTCCAGGTAGACCAGAATCTGGGTGCGATCCGAGTCGGGAAAGAACTTTTTGGGCAGGTGCGGCAGGGTGAAGACGGCGCCCGCGAACAGGACGACGATCAGCAGCAGAAACAGCAGCCGCCAGCGAAGAATCCGCCGGAGAACGCCTTCGTACCTCCGATTTATTCGCTCGAAAATCCCCGTGATTCCCCGCTGGACCGCCGATTTGTTTTCCCGCCGCTTCACCGCGATGAACCGGTGGCAGAGAATCGGCGTCACCGTCAGCGCGATGACCCAGGAACTCAGCAGCGTGATGAGAATGACCAGGGAGATGGACCGGGTGTACTCTCCCGCCACGTGCTCCGCCAGCATGAGCGGCAGAAAAACGACGATGGTGGTCAGCGACGAGGTCAGCAACGGGATGGCCAGGGTCCGGCCGGAATCCCCAAGGGCCTGGTCGCGGCTCTCGCCGTCCTCCAGCCGCCGCTTGAAATCTTCCGCGATGACGATCCCGTTGTCCACCAGCAGCCCCAGGGAGATGATCAGCGTGGCCAGGCTCATCCGTTCCAAGGTCATCCCGTTGAAGTTCATGATGGCCAGGGTCACCAGCATGACCGTGGGCACGATGGTTCCGACGATGAGGCCGGTTCGAAGTCCCAGAAACAGAATCACCACCGCCAGAACGATGGCCAGGGTCTGGAGCACGTTGAGGGTGACGCCGTAGACCGCGTTTTCCACCTGCTCCACCTGGTAGGTGGCGATGTCCAGATGGTAGCCGGCCGGCAGCCGGGTTCGGGTTTCGTCCAGCAGGGCCTTGACCCGGGGGCCGAAGTCGAGCACGTTGGCGTTGTCGGCCATGGCCACGGCGAAAATGATGGCCGGCTTTCCGTTGAAATAGGCGGTCCGCTCCGGCGGATCGACGTAGCCCCGGGTGACCGCGGCGATCTCCCGCAGCGGAATGCTCTCCCCCTGGCCGGGAACCGGGATCAGGGTGTTCCGGATGTCTTCCACCGTTTCGAAATTGCCGGTGGGCTGGATGAGGAACGCCTTGCCCCGGGCCTCGGCCGCGCCGCCGGGACGGATGATGTTCTGCCGCTGGAGCAGGGCGATCAGCTCCGCGGGCGAGATGTTGAGCTGGGCCAGCCGGGCGTTGGCGGTTTCGATGAAAATCCGTTCCGCCTGGGCGCCGAGGATGTCCACCTTTTTCGTGCCCTGGATTCCGTAGAGCGTGTCCCGGATGTGCTGGGCCATGTCGAACATCTCGGCCATTTCGAAGCCCTCGGCCCACAGCGCGGCGGTCACCACGGCCACGTCCCCGAAATTGTCGTTGACCATGGGCGTCCCCGTCCCCTCGGGCAGATCGAACCGGACCCGGTCGATGGCGTTGCGGACGTCGTCCCAGATCTGGTCCAGGTCGAAAAAGCGGTCGTAGGCTTCGACGTGGATCACCGAACGGCCGGGGTAGGAGGTGGAGCGAATCTCCTCGATTTCCGGAACGGTGCGGATGGCCTCTTCCAGCGTCTTGGTGATGAGCAGCTCCACCCGATCCGGCGGCAGCCCGGGAAACCGGGTGGTGATCACCGCCTCGCGGATGGTGATTTCCGGATCCTCCCGGGCGGGCAAGGTGAAATAGCTGACGAAGCCGAAGACCATCAGCACCAGCAGCAGGGCGAAGACGACCCGTTTGTAACGGAACGCGATGGCGGAAAGATTCATGGCGGGCCTCCTATTCGTTGAAGGTCCGCGCGTCGCGGTTGAGCAGGGTCACCCGCTGGCCGTCTTGCAGAAAGGGCAGCCCGGCCTTGACGATGACGTCTCCGGCGGAAAGTCCCCGGGAGACGTAGCCGTAGGGGCCGGAGAGATGGGCGATGGTCACCGTTTGGGAGGCGATGGTTTCCGTTTCGGGATCGTAGCGGAAGACGTAGTGATTCTCGCCCTCGGCGGCCTCGAAGGCGGTGACCGGGATGGGGAACCAGGATTCCGGACCTTCCTTCGCCGAGCCGTCTCCGTTGTTGCCGTTGAGCGCGAAATCCACCTCGGCCGTCATGCCCGGGCGAAGGCCGGACACCGGTTCCGACAGCGCGAGCGTCACCGGAAAGGCGTTGGCGCTTTCGGCCCGGGTGCCGATTTCGGTGATCTCGGCCGGAACTTTCAGATCGGGATTGGCGGGAAATTCCACCGTCTTCCGGTCCCCGACCCGGAGCTGCCCCACCAGGGTTTCCGGCACGGAGACGGCCACCTCCAGCTTCTGGTCGCCCTGGATTTCGAAGGCCGGCTGACCCGGCGACACCCGTTGGGACGGCTCGATGTGCCGACGGGAGACCGATCCGTCGTAGGGCGCGGCGAGCCGGGTGTCTTCCAGATCTTCCTTGGCGAGGTCCAGCCGGGCTTCCGCCACGACCACTTGATTTCGCGCGGCTTCGAATGCGGCCTTGGAAAGATCGAAATCGGATCGGGAAACGGCGCCGGCTTCAATCAAATTCCGCTTGCGCCGAAAATCGTTCCGGGCCTCTTCGAACTGGGCCCGGGCCCCGGACAGCTCCCCTTCCCGCTGTTGGACCGTCAGGACATACGCCCGGTCGTCCAGCGTGGCCAGAACGTCCTCCTTTTGGAAGGTCTCCCCCAGCTCCACGTTCACCGTCTCCACTTTGCCGGGCACCTCGAAGCTGAGTTCCGCCTCGTCCGCCGGGGCCACGATTCCGGACAGCCGACGGTTCACCTGCCCATCGCCGGATTCGAGCTGAATCCAGGCGACGGTTTTGGGGGGCAACTCGGTCGGTTTGCCGTCCGCGTTTCCGCAAGCCGCGAGGCTGAAAGCGGCGAGCAAAAGGATTGGCGGAATCAAATATCGTTCCAGGATCATGATGGATTTCCTTGTTTTGGTTTTGGCCTTTCATTTCAACCGATCAATTTAATCAACTGATTGATTGAAACGGGAAGGTAGGATAAGGCGGAGGGATTGTCAACCGGGAATTGAGCCCGCCGGAGGATAAATCCTCCGGCTGATTCCGAAAAAAAAGCCCGCTGAAGCGGGCTCTTGGTTCGTCGCGAATTTGGCAGGGAATCCCCAAGAAAGGAGCGCCCTTTAGGGCGCTTTTCGGGATGAGCCGGGGGATTTATTCCCCGGCGGTTGGGCGGATACATCGTTGGGATGTGTTTCCCAAACCTG
Source organism: uncultured Desulfobacterales bacterium (assembly GCA_964346545.1). Taxonomy (GTDB): domain Bacteria; phylum Desulfobacterota; class Desulfobacteria; order Desulfobacterales; family Desulfococcaceae; genus CAYFVR01. Next base: position 12,659 of record CAYFVR010000116.1, read on the forward strand.
TCGTTTTTTTTTACCGATCTTTTTTCATTCCGATTGACCAAACCCCCTCCGCCGCTCCATCCTGAAATCCATTTTACGATTCCCGCCCTTTCTGCTATACTTTCAGGTTTCGCTCACT
>CAYFVR010000116.1:12876-14646 GCA_964346545.1 uncultured Desulfobacterales bacterium
GAAATCCATTTTACGATTCCCGCCCTTTCTGCTATACTTTCAGGTTTCGCTCACTCCATAATCCGACATTCGTCGAAAGACCCCGGCCTCCGGCCGGATTTGAGGTACCCATGAACACCACGGCCGAAGCGCTCGCGGAAACGGCGGCGTCCCAGACCAAAAAACAGACCAAAAATCAGACCCAAAATTCCCGCAAGGCGGAAATCGCCCGGCGGCGCACCTTCGGGATCATCAGCCACCCCGACGCCGGAAAGACCACCCTCACCGAAAAGCTGCTGCTTTTCGGCGGGGCCATCAAGCTGGCCGGCGCCGTCAAGGCCCGAAAGGCCAACCGGCACGCCACCAGCGACTGGATGGCCATCGAACAGGAGCGGGGCATTTCCGTCACCAGCTCCGTGATGAAGTTCGAATACCGGAATTACGAAATCAACCTGCTGGACACCCCCGGCCACGAGGATTTCTCCGAAGACACCTATCGGGTGCTCACCGCCGTGGACAGCGCGGTGATGGTCATCGACAGCGTGAAGGGCGTGGAGCCCCAGACCCGGAAGCTGATGGAGGTCTGTCGGATGCGCAACACGCCGATCCTCACCTTCATCAACAAGCTGGACCGGGAGGGCATGTCGCCCATCGACCTGATGGGCGACATCGAGGAAAAGCTCCAGATCGAATGCGCGCCGCTGACCTGGCCCATCGGCATGGGCAAGCGGTTCAAGGGGACCTACAACCTGTACCGCAAGGAGTTGAACCTGTTCACCGCCGGGGAGGATCGCGTCGGCCAGGACATGGTCACCATCCGGGACCTGGACGATCCCGCCCTGGACGAGGCTTTGGGAGAGAGCGACGCGAACGCCCTGCGGGAGGACATCGAACTGCTGGAGGGCGCGGCCGATCCCTTCGACTTGGATCTGTATCGCCAAGGCACCCAGACGCCGGTCTTTTTCGGCAGCGCCATCAACAATTTCGGCGTCCGGGAAATGTTGGACGCCTTCGTGGAAGTGGCCCCCGGCCCCCTGCCCCGGGAAACCACCACGCGGGTGGTGGACCCCGAGGAAGAGCAGTTCACCGGCTTCATCTTCAAAATTCAGGCGAACATGGACCCGGCCCACCGGGATCGGCTGGCGTTTCTTCGGGTCTGTTCCGGCCGGTTTCAGCGGGGAATGCGGATTCGCCACCACCGGATCGGAAAGGACATCCAGGTGGCCAACCCGATCATCTTCATGGCCCAGGACCGGGCCATCGCCGAGGACGCCTGGCCGGGCGACATCATCGGGATTCACAACCACGGCACCATCAAAATCGGCGACGCCTTTTCGGACAAGGAGCCGCTCAAGTTCATCGGGATTCCCAACTTCGCCCCGGAGCATTTCCGCCGGGTGCGGCTGAAATCTCCGCTCAAGGCCAAGCAGCTTTTGAAGGGATTGACCCAGCTCGCCGAGGAGGGCGCGGTGCAGTTTTTCCGGCCGATCATGGGCAGCGATTTCATCCTGGGCGCGGTGGGGGCGCTTCAGTTCGACGTGACGGTGGGCCGTCTCAAGGCCGAGTACGGCGTGGACGCCACCTACGAAGGGGTGCGATACACCGCCGCCCGCTGGGTCTACTGCGACGACCGCAAGCGGCTGGCCGAATTCCAGTCCGCCAACCAGGCCTACCTGGCCCTGGACGCCGAGGAAAACCTCACCTTCCTCGCCGACGGCGCCTGGCGGCTGGATTTCGTGGCGGAGCGCTGGCCGGACGTGACCTTCGCCAAGACGCGGGAGAATTTGTAGG
>CAYFVR010000117.1:0-1063 GCA_964346545.1 uncultured Desulfobacterales bacterium
GACAAATCTGCCGATCCTGAAACCTCAAGAAGTCGGAAAAATTCTTGAAAAGTTCGGATTCAAATTGGTTCGCCGGCGAGGTTCCCATGCGCGATACCGGCACCCGGATGGTCGAAGCACAACCGTCCCGTTTCATCAGGGCAGGGATATCGCGACACCATTGCTCCGACAAATCGCCAAAGATATCGGCCTTTCCATTCAGGATTTTTTGGCGAATCGGTAACGCCCTTCCCACTTTTCTTCCAATGTGCGCAAAGTGCGAAAATGCCGGGGGCGTAGGCGAAACGCCCCTGGCATTTTCGGCCAAAATGAACGATCTTGGTCCTACTCCGCCTCCGCCGTAAACGCCGAAATCTCCCGAACGATCTCGTCCCACAGGGAAGGAAACGCCGTGCCGTGCCCCAATCCTTTGAATTCCCGGAACCGAGCGCCCGGGATGGCGTTGGCGATGTCTTTTCCGTGCTCGATGGGAACGACGGTGTCCCGGTCGCCGTGGATGACCAGGGTTGGAATCTTCAGCGATTTGAGTTCCTCCCGCCGCCCCTCGGTCGACAAAATGGCGGCCATCTGCCGCAAAAACCCCACGGGATACAGGCCCATATCGTAAATTTCCCCGGCGATCTCCGCCTGCACCGCGGGCTCGTACAGCTTGGAATCGTCCGCGAAAATCCGGCACAATTCCACCAGATAGCCCTGGTAGGCCGTCCGGGAATCCGTGGGCGGCATTCCCATCATCGCCTCCCGGGCCGCGGGGGTGGAATGGGACAGATCCGGCTCGCCGGTGGTGGACATGAAGGGGATCAGACTCTTGACCCGCTCCGGATGTTCCAGCGCGATGATCTGGGCGATCATTCCGCCCATGGACATTCCGCAAAGATGGACCGCGCTCAACCCCAGGGCGTCCAGCAACCCCATCGTGTCGTCGGCCATGTCGCGCAGCGTGTAGGGAACCGCCAACGGTTGCCTCATGGTTTTCCGGCCCAGCAGCTTTTGCAAATCCGGAATCTCCATGTCGTCCATTTTCTGGGACCGGCCGCAGTCCCGGTTGTCGAACCGGACCACG
>CAYFVR010000117.1:1163-2592 GCA_964346545.1 uncultured Desulfobacterales bacterium
CCAGATTGACACGGGCGAATGCGATTCGCCCTTACCACTTTTGGCCAAAATGAACGGTATTGCGTTCATTCGTTTCCATTCGCCGCCCGCAGAAACGCGGCGCCCCAGGTTCCCGGCCCCATGTGGGCGCCGGAGGTCAGGGAAAGGGGCGCGACTTCCGTCTCCGTCTCCGGAAACCGCGCCCGGACGGCGGGCGCGACGACCGCTTCCACCCAGTCGCGGTTGTCGGAAAACTCCAGCAGAATCATCTCCAGCGGTCCCGCTTCCCGGGCCGACGCCAACCGTTCCAACGCGAAGCGGAGCTGCCCCGCCCGGTTCCGGACCACCCCGGCCTTCCGGGCGCCGTCCGCCGCCGGGGTGATGACCGGCTTCATGTGGAGCAAATCGCCGAAAAACGCGCCGGTGCGGGACATCCGCCCCCCGGCCGCCAAGTAGCGCAACCGATCCAGGAAGACCAGCTCTTCGGCCCGATCCACCGCCGCCCGGGCGAACCGCTCCGCCGCCTCGGCCGTCTCCAGCCTCGGAACCGCCCGGGCCGCGGATCGGACGATCGTCGCCAGCCGTCCCGAGGCCGTCCCGGTGTCCACCACGATCAGCCGGTCCTCCGGATCATGGTCCCGCTTCCAGGCTTCCGCCGCCGCGAAATTCCCCGTGTAGACCGACCCCACGCAGAGATACAGCACTCGGTCATGGCGGCTCAGAACGCTCTGGTAGTGCTGATGGCGTTCGAAGGTGGACGCCTGGGCGGTGCTCACCCGGACGCCCGCCCGCATTCGCCGGTAGACCTCCGCCGGATCGAAGCGGGTTTCCGGCAGGGCCTCGTCCCCGGCCACCACCAGGCTGTCCAGCAGGGTGATCCCCAACCGCCGGGCCGTTTCCCGGTCGATGGAACCGGCGGCGTCGGTCATCAGGTGGACCGGCCCGGCCGCCGGAGCGGACTCCGCCGGCGCCGCCAGAGATTCCTCGGTCCATTCCTCCACCGAACCCAGGGTTTCCTCCATCCGGGTTCGGAGGACTTCCCCGTCTTCGCCGTGGAGATGGACTCGCAGCCGATCCGCCTCCTCGGTCACCACGACGCTCTCGCCCCATTTTTGGAGGACCGCCGCCGCTTCGTCCCGGCGATCCGCCCGGGGCCGCACCACCGCCTGGACGCAGCGGCCGGATTCTTCTTCGGCCCGAAAGCCCTCGGCCAACCGAAGGCCGTCGCCGAAGCGTTCCGTCAGCGGTGGCAGCGGTTCGGTCACGGACAAATACACGGAAAGAAAGCCCTCCCAAAACGCGAACACGCCCAAAGCTCCGGCGTCCACTACCCCGGCCGCCCGCAGCTCCGGCAACAACTCCGGCGTCCGGGCGACCGCTTCGGCCAGCGGGTCGATCCACCGGCCGAAATCGCCGCCGGCCCCGCCATCCATGGAAATGGTGGCGGAAA
>CAYFVR010000117.1:2692-14428 GCA_964346545.1 uncultured Desulfobacterales bacterium
ATCCACCGGCCGAAATCGCCGCCGGCCCCGCCATCCATGGAAATGGTGGCGGAAACTTCGGCCAGGGCGTCAAAGACCGTCAGCATGGTCCCCGGACGGGGATCGCCCACGGCCCGCCAAGCCGCGTCCCGGCCGCGTTTCGCCGCGCCGGCCAGCTCCGCGAGCCCGTCGTGACCGGTCAAATCGACCGAAGCCATCGAATCGCCTGGATTGGCCGCGCCATCCACCGACAGAAACTCGGCCAAATGCGCCGCCGCGATATTGCCGGAATTTCCCCGGGCCGCCGACAGCAAACGGCGTCGGTTGACGGCGGAATCGGCGCCCAACCGCCGCAGCGGGGCGAGGCTCACCACCAGGTTCCGGCCGGTGTCCGCGTCGGCCACGGGAAACACGTTGATGGCGTCCAGCAGATCGGCCCAGGCGGCCATCCGCTCCGCGCCGGCGGCCATGGCGTCCGCAAGTCGGCTCACCTCAAAACCCCAGGGCCGCCCGAACGTCGGCCGGAATGTCGTAGAGGGTTTCCATCTCCGGGCTCTTCACCGCCACCTGCTCGCCCCGGCCCTTGGCGCAGACCACGCCGTCTTCCGGCCGGCGAATCTCGAAGTCGACGACGATCTTGATGGACGCCTCCCGCGCGACGGCCCGGCAGACGAACTCGTCGCCGTAGCGCAGGGAAAAAATATGCTTCGTGGAGGTTTTGGTAACGGGAAACAGCACGTTCTTTTCCCGGTGATAGTCGTACAAATCGATCCCGCCCGCGCGGAACAGCGCGAAGCGGGCGATGTCGAAATATTTGAGATAATTGCCGTGCCAGACGATCTGGAGGGGATCGAGATCGTGAAAGGCCACCTGCATGGGGATTTCGTGGGTTCTTCCTTGGGTCATTCCGTCGTTCCTATCCGTTCTTGTCCGTTTTATCCGTCGGGCTTATCCGTCGGGAGAGGAGAATCGCGTTCCGCCCCGCCGTCGCTCGTTTTCCAAAATACCGTCTGAATCGGGAATTCAGCGAGAACTTGACAATTCCACCAACGGTGAAGGATAAACGAGTTTTTGTCAAAGGTCCAACCCGAAACCGCCGATCGGACATGAACCGGCGGTTTAATCGCAATACCGTTCATTTACCGCAAAAAAGGTAGGGGCGGATCGCATACGCCCTTGGTCGATCTGGCACGATAGTCCATTTGAAATCCCAAAGTGAATTGGTATTGGGTTTAATCGAGGAAACGATGAAAAAAGACGAAGTTCCCCAAGACCGGGGGTTCAGCGACGGGGTTCGGGAAATCGCCTACGCCGTGGACGAAAACGGCCGCTATGTCCGCGTGCCGACCCGGGGATGGGAGCCCAAAACCGTGGCCAACGACCAGGCATGGGAGGTCATCGACGCGGAAGTCGCCGAGGAAATCCGGCTCATCCGCGCCGGGAAACGCAGCCCGCTGGCCTACCACATGGCCCGAAACCAGATGGACCCGGGCCTGCTGGCCGATTATGTCGGGCTGCCCCGATGGCGGGTGCGCCGCCACCTCAAGCCCAAGGTGTTCCGAAAGTTGTCCGACGACCTGCTGAAACGATACGCCGACGTGTTCGACCTGTCCGTGGACGCCCTCCGCGAAATCCCCGAACCGTCCCCCGCCCCCGAGAGGAAGACCGACAGAGAGAAAGACTAACGTTCATGGAAATTCCGTTCCACCATCGGCAATCCGCCCACTGCGAAACCGGCGTGCTGGCCAATCTCCTTACCCACCACGGCCTGCCCATCAGCGAAGCCATGGTCTTCGGCGTCGGATCGGGCCTGTTTTTCGGCCATTTCCCCTTCGTCAAACTCAACAACCTGCCCCTTTCCGCCTTTCGGATCGCCACCGGCGGAATCATGAAACGGGTCACCAAACGGCTGGGCGTCCGCCTCGCCTGGGAAAAATTCCGAAACCCCGTCAAGGCCATGGCGGCCCTGGACCAACGGTTGGCCGCCGAGGTTCCGGTCGGCTGCCGCACCGGGGCCTACTGGCTCACCTATTTTCCGCCCCGGTACCGTTTCCATTTCAACATGCACAATCTGGTGGCCTACGGCAAGCGGGGCGACGACTACCTCATCAGCGACCCGGTCTTTCCCGATCCGGTCACCTGCCCCGCCGCCGATCTGGCCAAGGCCCGCTTCGCCCGGGGCCCCATGCCGCCCAAGGGACGAATGTACCACGTCGCCCACATTCCCGAAAACCCGGAGCTGGCCCCGGCGATTCGCAAGGGAATCCGCGAGGTCTGCCGCACCATGCTCCGCCCGCCCATCCGCTTTTTGGGCGTGCGGGCCATCCGGTACCTGGCGGACAAGGTCGAGAACGCGCCGGAACGGCTGGGGGATCGCAAGGCGGCCCTGCACTTGGGTCAGATCATCCGCATGCAGGAGGAGATCGGCACCGGCGGCGCGGGGTTCCGATTCATTTACGCCGCCTTTCTGCAAGAGGCCGCCGAGGTTCTGGAAAAGGAAGCGCTGACCGGCCTTTCGGAGCGAATGACCGCCGTCGGCGACCGCTGGCGGGAGTTCGCGGTCATGGGTTCGCGCATTTGCAAGCGGCGGGATTCCGAGGGGGAAAATTATCCGGCCCTGGCCGACATCCTCCGGGACGTCGCCGACGGCGAAAAGGCCCTCTACACCGACCTGGCGGAGGTGGTCCGATGAGCCCCCGCAACGCCTCGGCGGTCGTCGCCGCGACCGATTCCCTGGGCGATCTGAAACGCCAACTCAAGGAAATCATCGTCACCGAGTTGGACATCCCGGACGTGTCCCCCGAGGAGATCGGGGACGACGACCAAATTTTCGCCGGCGATTTCGGGCTGGACTCCATCGACGCCGTGGAACTGGTCTTCCAGGTAAAAACCCATTTCGGCGTGGAAATCCGGGACATGAAGGAGGGACGCACCGTGCTCCAGACGGTGCGGAGCCTGGCCGAATTCATCCAGCGAAAGCGGGCCGGGTGAGGCGCCAAGAACCGGTCGCCGTTTCGGGCATGGGCTGTCTCTGCGCCGCCGGCCTCGATCTGCCGTCCTGCATGGACTTTCTTTTCCGGGGGGAACGCTTCCCCGCCCCGCCCACCGTGTTTCCGGACGCCGACCCGGACGGGCCCCCGGTCTTCCGGATCGAGGCCGATTTCTGGCGGCCGGAACGATTCCGGGAAGGCGCGGACACCCGCACGGCGCGGCTGACCCTGACCGCCGCCGCCGAGGCGTTGGCGGACGCGGGGTTGGACCGGGACGCGCTCCGCAACCGCCGGGTGGGGGTTTGCCTGGGGACCAACTCCGCCGGAGCGGTGAGCAACGCCGCGATGGCCGAATGCGTACCCGTCCCCGACGGTGAATACCGGACCCCGGCCCAACGGTACGCGGCGGGCAGCCCGGCGCTGGCCCTGGCGCGGGAATACGGTCTCGCCGGTCCCGTGGAAACCGTGGTGACCGCCTGCTCCGCCGGGTCCGACGCCATCGGCCTGGCCGCCGCCTGGATTCGCATGGGGCTCTGCGATCTGGTGATCGCCGGCGGGGCCGACGAGTTGTACGAAATCACCTATTTCGGCTTCGCCTCCCTGATGAACACCGACCCCGGCCCCTGCAAGCCCTTCGACGCCGACCGCAACGGCCTGACCCTGGGGGAAGGCGCCGGGGTGACGATTCTGGAATCGGCCGAATCGCTTCGGGACCGGGGACGTTCCGCGCGGGGGGCGATCCGGGGCTACGGCAACGCCGGGGACGCCTTCCACCTCACGAGCCCGGAACCCGACGGCCGGGGGCTGCGGCTGTCCATTTCCGAAGCCATGAGCGGCGCCGGCCTCGCCCATCTATCCAGTCCGGCCGAACCCGCCGAACCGGGCGCTCTCGCCTTCATCAACGCCCACGGCACCGGTACCCGGGACAACGACCGGATCGAATCGCTTCTTTTCGCCGACCTGTTTCCGGGAACGCCGTTTCTCTCCACCAAAGGCTTCACCGGCCACACCCTGGGCGCGGCCGGCGCCATCGAGGCCATTTTCTCCATCGGCTGTCTGGAGCGGAGGACCGTGCCGCCCAGCGCCGGTTTCCGGCGACCCGATCCCGAACTTCCCGCCGCGCCGGTGGCCAAGATCACGGAGGTCCGGGGGACCCTGGCCCTCTCCCAGACCTTGGCCTTCGGGGGAAACAACGCCGTGTTGCTGGTCTCGGCGGGGGCGGAGGGAATCCGATGAATGGGGCAACGAACCGAATTCCGCGCATGGCGATCCGGGGCGTGGGCGTGGTGGGCGGATTCGGATGCGGAATCGAGGCCCTTTCGGCGGCGCTTGCGGCGGGGCGGACGGAACCCCGGCCGGTCTCCATCCCCACCGTTCACGAAACGGTGGAAACCGTGGGATTTTTCGCGGACACGGCGCCTTTGGCCGAATTCGTGTCCAAGCGGGCCCTGCGGCGGCTGCCCCACCACACCCGCATGGCGCTTCTGGGGGGAACGCTGGCGCTCAAGGACGCCGGCGCGGAGTCGCCTTTGGATGACAGAACCGCCATCGTCGTGGCCACGGGATACGGCTCCACCTGCAACACCTTCGATTTTCAGGGGCTTTCCATCGAAGACGATATCCGCCGGTTCTCCCCGATCCAGTTTTCCAATTCCGTCCACAACGCGGCCGGCGCCCACATGGCGGTGGTGTTCCGGGCCCACGGCCCCAATATCTCCATCAACCAGCTCGATCTGTCCCTGCCGGCGGCGCTCCGAACGGCGGCCATCTGGCTGGCCGAAGGACGGGCCGACCGGGTGCTGGTGGGCGGCGTGGACGAGTTTTCCCGGGTTATGGCGTACCATCGCCATCGGCTGATCGCAGAAGGGATTGCCAATCCCGTGCCCGTGGGCGAAGGCGCCGCGTTTTTTCTGCTGACGGCGGAGGGAACGGAAACGCCCCAATACGGATTCCTGCGGGACCCCTGGTGCGGAGTGGGAAACGTCGCGCCGCCGGTTCCCGAAGGCGCCGTGGTGATTCGGAACGCCACCGGGTTTCAGGAGGCGGAGGAAATGGGCGGCGGATCGGTTTCCGGGGACGGGACCGCCGAGGAGATCAACCTGACCGGCCTCTACGGCCACCTCCCCATCGGGATGGGATTCGACATTGCCGCGGCGGCCATCGGGCACCGGGCGGGACGGATTCCGGATGGGAAAAGTCCGTGGCCGGGAGAGACGGCGGCTATGGATGGAACGCCCGGCGATGCACCTCCGGTTGCGTGTGTCCGCAATGGCGCGGCGGGGGGATGGGGGCGGGTGGTCGTGGAGCGCCGATAGAGAACCCGCACTCAGCCGAAGGAGACATGCCCTGCTTCTCCCAAGCAACCCCAAACCGTAGCCCGCCATCCGAATCCGAGCCCAGCCAATTTAACGAAACAACGATCTCTCCATAACGCCATCCGCCGGGATTCCATCGAACCCGGCGATCCGTCGCTATTAGTCCGCCCCCCCCCTTCGTCACGCCCCTTCCCCTTCATTGATTCGCTCGATATCCCATCCGGACGCCATCCGAATTTCCAATTTTTATCTTCTCCGAGGCCGTGATAGGTTTCCGGCTTTGCGGGACAGGTCGGGAAACGACCGGAATTTCGCGCTTTCCCGAGATGTCCGCCCGCGTCCCGTTCGTTGGATGGAAGCGGAAGAACGATTCTTGTTCCCTTTTTCGAAAGAGCCAAACGAAATGACCGAAAACTATCGCGCCATGTGGCAAGACCTTGGACTCGACTTGGACGCCCACGACGGCCTTCTGGGCGTCTTGGGCAAAGCCTACCAGGACATCTACCTGTCCCAAAAAAACCGGCCCGAAACCATGAGCTATTTCGATTTCGTGATGAGCGAAGTTCACGGCCTGCGAATCAAGGAGTTGCTGGACGAAAAGGCGGCCGGCCGCAAGGTCGTCGGCTCCTATTGCGTCTTCGTGCCCGAAGAGATCGTGCTGGCGGCCAACGCCACGCTGGTGGGGCTGTGTTCCGGCGCGGATTTCGCCATGGAATCGGTGGAAAAGCTGCTGCCCCGCAACACCTGCGCCCTAATCAAATCCTCCTTCGGATTCAAACTCGGCAAGGTCTGCCCCTACCTGGAAAGCGCGGACATGGTGGTGGGGGAAAACACCTGCGACGGCAAAAAGAAAGCCTACGAATCCCTGAAGGATTTGGTGGACAATCTGTACGTGATGGACCTCCCCCAGGTGAAATCGGACGAGGGCCGGGCCCTGCTCCGGGCCGAATACGAACGGTTCAAAACCGCCATGGAGGAATTGACCGGCGTCGCCGTCACGGCCGAATCCCTGAAGCGGGGAATCGAAACCGTCAACGCCAAGCGAACGGCCATCCACCGGCTTTCCGTCCTCCGCGCGGCCGATCCGGCGCCCATCTCCGGCCTGGACGCTCTGTTGGCCAATCAGGTCTTTTTCTACGACAACCCCGCCCGTTTCACCGAATCGGTCCATAAAATCTGCGACGAACTGGAAAAACGGATCGCGGAAAAAGCCGGCGCCTTTCCGGCCAAAACGCCCCGGGTGCTCATCTCGGGCTGCCCCCAGGCGGTGCCCAACTGGAAGCTGCCCTGGATCGTCGAATCCTCCGGCGCGGTGATCGTCGGCGAAGAGTCCTGCGTGGGCGAGCGTGGGACGCGCAACCTTGTCGAGGACTCCGGCGAAACGGTGGACCAGATGATGACGGCCATCGCGGATCGGTATTTTCAGGTCGATTGCGCCATCTTCACGCCCAACGCCCAACGGCGGGAGCACATCGAAGAAATGGTCGGCGCCTACAAGGCCGACGGGGTGATTCACTATGGGCTCCAGTTCTGCCAGCCCTATTTGATGGAGTCCATCCCGGCGGAAAAATCCTTGGAGGAAACGGGCATCCCCACCCTGCGGGTGGAGACCGACTACGGCATGGAGGACGCGGGCCAGTTGAAAACGCGCATCGAAGCCTTCATCGAGCAGTTGCGGTAGCCGGAGGAATCTCGCCATGCCCTACGCGGGAATCGACATCGGTTCGCGAACCGTCGAGCTGGTCGTGGTGGACGCGGCCGGGGAGATCGAGATCAACCGCCAGACCGACACCGGCTTCGACCCCCTGGCTGCGGCGCGTGAGCTGATGGACGGGGTGGCCTATGACCGGATATTGGCCACCGGTTACGGCCGGAACCTCTTCGAAATCGCCTTCGACGCGCCCACGGCCACGGAAATCAAGGCCCACGCCCGGGGGGCCCGGGCCTGTTTCCCGGACGCCGAGGCGGTGTTGGACATCGGCGGGCAGGACAGCAAGGCCATCGCCCTGTTTTCCGACGGCCGGGTGAAGAAATTCGAGATGAACGACCGTTGCGCCGCCGGCACCGGAAAATTTCTGGAAATCATGGCCCGGGCCCTGGGCTTCGACATCGCCGAATTCGGCCCCGAGGCGCTGCGGGCCGAGACGGAGCTGACCGTCTCCAGCATGTGCACGGTCTTCGCCGAGTCGGAAGTCACCTCCCTGATCGCCAAGGGCGAAGACCGCCGCGTCATCGCCCGCGGACTCCACGCCGGCGTCGTCCGCCGAGCCGTCGGGATGATCCGTCGGGTTTCCGAAGACGGGGACATCGTCTTCACCGGCGGCGTGGCCAAAAACCCGGCCATGGGGACAATGTTGCGGGAAAAGCTGGGGCGCACGGTGTCGATCCCGGACGATCCCCAGCAAATCGGGGCGTTGGGGGCGGCGTTGTTGGCGATGGAAAGCAATTGATGAATTTCCCCCTGAAAGGAAGCCCGCAAAATGGAACGCGGAAAAAGAATATTGGCGGTCTGTCACTGCATTTTGAACAGCAATGCCAAAGTGTTCCCCTTGGCCGACGTCCCCGGCGTCAAGACCGACGCGATTTCCGCCTACGTGGAATCCGGGTGCGGCCTGCTCCAATTGCCGTGCTCGGAGCTGTCTTATTTGGGCGTGAACCGTTGGGGAATGACCCGGGAGCAGTACGACCACCCGAATTATCGGGCCCATTGCCGAGAGGTTCTGAAATACCCGATGATCCAGCTTCGGGCCTTCGCCCGGGCCGGGTACGAGCTGGTCGGCGTGATGGGTGTGGACGGCAGTCCCAGTTGCGGCGTGAACCGAACGTGCGAGGGATTCGAAGGCGGAGAACTGGACTCCCGGGAACGGATCGTCCGGCAGATGAAAGCCCTTCGATTCGTTCCCGGCCCGGGCGTTTTTATGGAGGAGTTGATCGGCGAACTGAACCGATTCGGTCTGCAACCAGACCTGTTCGCCGTCGAGGAAAAGCAGATTGCATTCGATCAAGGAGAAACAACATGAAACGGACGTTGTGGACGGTGCTTGCGGGAACGGTTTGGATGGTCGCGGGATTCGGGGCTTTCGCCATGGCGGATTCCTCCTTTAAGACGGTGAAGGATCGGGGGGAACTGGTGGTCGGAATGTGCGCGCAATATCCGCCTTTCGAATCCAAAAACGAAAAAACCGGCGAATTGGAAGGATTCGACGTCGACATGGGAAGGGCGATCGCGAAGGAAATGGGCGTGGAAGCGCGAATCGTGGACGCCGAATGGCAAGGGCTCCTGGGTGGATTGAAGAAGGGAGATTTCGACATCCTGATCACCTGCATGTCCAAATCCGAAACCCGCGAGGAAAACGTCAATTTCAGCGATGTGTACTACGAACTCCCCGATGTCGTCGTGGTTCGAGCGGATGAATCCGAAATCCGGGGATCGGCCGACCTGGATGGGAAAACCGTGGGGGTGCAGCTGGGATCGGCCAGCGAACAACTGGCCGACAAGATGAAGGATCGTTTCAAGGAAATCAGACGCTACAATTACAATCCCGAGGCGTTTACCGATCTCAAATTCAAACGGGTGGACGCCGTCCTGGTAGGGTACGCCTACGCCGTCAACCAAATGAAAACCGATCCTTCGTTCAAAGTCGTGGGCGCTCCCTTGGCGAAGGCCGAAATCGTCATGGTCCTGCCGAAAAACACCGACGAACTGACCGCCCGCGTCAACGAGGCTCTCGACAAGATTCGTAAAAACGGCGTATACGATGAAATCCACGCCCGCTGGCTGAAAATCGACTAAAAGCCTATCGATCCCTCATGGAGAGTTTTCGGATCGATATCCTCCTCGATGCCGCGCCGCTGCTGGGCGAGGGACTCGTCGTCACCCTCGCCGTTTCCTTGGCCGCCTTCTGCCTATCCCTCGTCATTGGCCTGGTCGTGGGGATCGCCCGATCCGAATCGACGAAGGCGCGACGGTTTTTCGGGCCATACGTCGAAATATTTCGGGGTACGCCGTTGTTGATTCAACTTTTCTTCATCTATTACGGACTGCCCACGATCGGCGTGAACATGGAGCGATACACGGCGGGAATCGTAGGTCTAGGTCTGAATGGCGGCGCGTACATCTCCGAAATCGTTCGAGGCGCGTTGTTCTCGGTGGGAAAGGAACAAAAGGACGCAGCCGCCGCGTTGGGATTCAACTGGATCCAGGGGATGGCGCACATCGTCCTGCCCCAGTCCATCCGAGTCGCGCTGCCGCCATTGGTCAATGCCTTTTCCGCGCTTCTGAAAGACTCGTCGCTGGTTTCCGTGCTGGCGATCACGGAGCTGACACGGGTCAGCCAGCTGATCTACACCCGGACGTTCCGGGCATTCGAAGTGTATCTGGCGGTCGGTGCGCTCTATTTCGGGATGATTTATTCGGTGGCCTTGGTTTCCCGACGCCTGGAAAAACGCTTCGGCATTTCGGGTCGATACGGCGTCTAACGCGGCGGAAAAAATTTGCGGATCGCGGCGGATCGCCTTGGCGGTTTCATCGAGAGAACGAAACACCGACTTGGAAATCGAGGAGGAATTCCGATGACGGATCACCCAAACATTCGACTGACCGAGGCGGTCGCCGGCGCCGGTTGAGCGTCCAAATTGGCGCCAGGGGACCTGGACCGGGCATTGTGCGGCATGGCGTTTCCCACCGACGACCATGTCCTGGTGGGATTGGATCGGGCGGACGACGCCGGCGTCTACCGGGTGTCGGACGAACTGGCGCTGATCCAGACGGTGGATTTCTTCACGCCGGTGGTGGACGATCCCTACGCCTTCGGCCGGATCGCGGCCGCCAACGCCCTGAGCGACGTGTACGCCATGGGCGGCGTCCCGAAAACCGCCATGAATCTGGTGGCCTTTCCGGCGCGGGAGATGGATTTGTCGGTGCTTCGGGCGATCATCCAGGGCGGCATCGACACCCTGGCCGAGGCCGAGGTGGTGCTGATCGGCGGCCACAGCGTCGAGGACAAGGAGCTGAAATACGGCCTGTCCGTCACCGGCTTCGTCCACCCGGATCGGGTGCTGACAAAAACGGGTCTCCGGCCGGGCGACCGGCTGGTGCTCACCAAGCCGCTGGGAACCGGCATCGTCAACACCGCCATAAAGGCCGCCATGGCCTCCCCGGAACTGGTCGAAACCGTCACCGAACTCATGGCCGGGCTGAATCGGATCGCCGCCGAAACGATGGTCCGCTTCGACGCGGGGGCCTGCACCGACGTGACCGGCTTCGGATTGCTGGGCCATTTGGCCGAAATGGTCCAAGGCTCCGGGGCGGGCGTCCGTCTCGTTTCGGAGCGGGTGCCGCTCATTCCCGAAAGCCTGGGATTCGCCTCCATGGGACTGATCCCGACGGGGGCGTACCGGAACCGGGAATTCCGCGAATCCATGATTGTTTTCTCGGAGACCGTGCCCCGCGAGCGCCAAGACCTGCTCTTCGATCCCCAGACCTCCGGCGGCCTGCTCGTCGCGGTTCGATCCGACCAGTCGAACGCGCTGGTCCGGGCGCTCCGGGAGGCAGGAATCGCGGACGCCTCGGAAATCGGCGAGGTGATCAAGGGACCGGACGAGATCATTCGGGTGGAATGATGGCAACTTCCGGACCAAGTGAAGCAAGCAAAAAATCGACGGAGGGAAATGCCGTGAAAGAAATCGACGCCCGGGGACTGGCGTGTCCCGCGCCCGTGTTGCAAACCAAGGCCGCCGTGCAGGAAGGCGTGCCGGACGGCGTGAAAATCATCGTGGACAACGCCGCGTCCCAACAGAACGTCCAGCGGTTTCTGGAATCCCAAGGCTTTCGAACCGAATTGGAACGGGCCGGCACGGATTTCCGGGTGGTCGGCATGGGCGGCGATTCCGTCGCGGCGTCTCCGAAGCCGGAAGCCGCCGCGAGGCCAAAGGCAGACGCTCGGAAAATCATGGTCATGTGCGCCACGGATCGGATGGGCGCCGGCGACGACGTGCTGGGGCGAAAGTTGATGATCAATTTCATCAAAACGCTGAAGGAGATCGGGCCGGAGCTGTGGCGGCTGGTGTTCGTCAACGCCGGCGTCAAATTGGCCATCGACGGCTCGGAAGTGCTGCCGGAGCTGAAGGAATTCGAGGAAAACGGCCTAAAAATACTCGTCTGCGGCACCTGCCTGACCCATTTCGACCTGCTGGAACGCAAAAAGGCCGGCGAAACCACCAACATGCTCGACATCGTCACGGCCATGCAGTTGGCGGACAAGGTGATCAGTGTGTAGGGCATGTGATGCCCCTTCCCGGCGATCCGGGGGAAAGCATTGGACAGGCGTTTTCCTTTGGATTATCCTGATCGAAAGAATCGACGAAAAAACAGGGGAAAGGCCGCCGGGATGGAAAGAGCCACCGAACTTCGGGGAATTGTGCGATCCACCAAGCTCGTGCCGCTGCGGGGG
>CAYFVR010000118.1:0-9022 GCA_964346545.1 uncultured Desulfobacterales bacterium
TTGGAAAACACCCCCTCCCAATCCACCCCCGCCGTCACCTTCATGAGCACCGCCAGGGTCGCCACCGAGCCGATGGCCACCGTCAGTCCCGTCATCCCCTTCAGGAAAAAGCTGTACGAAAACAGCACCAGATAAAACACTTGCCCCGCCGCCGCCAGCTTCCACGGAAACCGCTTCCCCAGCGCCGCCGACAGATAAAACGTCACCAGCCCCACCGAGACGCCTGCCGACAAAAAGAACGCCCCGTGCATGCCCAGATGATCCACCAGATAGGCCAGCAGCAGATGGAAGGCGAAGAACCCCGCCGCCACGAACAGGTA
This sequence comes from uncultured Desulfobacterales bacterium, assembly GCA_964346545.1. Taxonomy (GTDB): domain Bacteria; phylum Desulfobacterota; class Desulfobacteria; order Desulfobacterales; family Desulfococcaceae; genus CAYFVR01. Next base: position 321 of record CAYFVR010000118.1, read on the forward strand.
GTGCATGGGATGGATGTCGATGCCGTACAGCACGTTGAACGTGGCGATCAGGACGAAAAAGAAGATCAGGCAGACCGGCGCGAAAAAGGTGATCCGGCTGGTCATCGGCCCCGGATTCAGCCGCTCCGGCACCACCACGCCGATGTCCGCCGCCGTGATCAGGTCGGTGGCCTTCCAGCGCAGCGCCATTCCGCCGTCCGCGGGTTCCGAGGCCATCGGCGATACCAAATTGGCGCGGAATCCCCCAAGACAAACCGGAAAATCCCGCGCCAATCCATTTTCCATCACTGCTGATAATGCGCCCGCATCACCTTTTTATCCAGCTTGCCCACGCTGGTTTTGGGAATTTCGTCCACGATTTCGTAGCGGTCGGGGACGCCGTATTTGGGCAGCTTCCCTTCCGATGCCGCCTGCTTCATGTGGGCGCGCAGGTCGTCCGCCGTCACCGCTTCCCGCCGTTCCGGCCGGACGACCACCAGCATCAGCGGGCGCTCGCCCCATTTTTCGTCCGCCACGCCGATGGCCGCGGATTCCAGCACGGCCGGGTGCTGGCTCATCAGGTTCTCCAGGTCCAGGGACGACACCCACTCGCCGCCGGTCTTGATCACGTCCTTGATGCGGTCGGTAATTTGGAGATAGCCCTCGGGATCGATATGCCCCACGTCGCCGCTGTGGAGCCAGCCGCTCCGCCACAGCTCGGCGGTTCGATCCGGCGCCTTGAAGTAGTCCTTGGTCAGCCACGGCGCGCGGAACACCACCTCGCCGGTGGTCACCCCGTCGTGGGGCAGCGGCTGGTCGTTGGCGTCCACCACCTCGAACTCCACCAGCGGGACCGGAATACCGGTTTTCAGCGTCACGTCCAGCAGCCGGTCGTCGTCCCAATCGGCCATGTGGGCCTTGGGCATTCCCAGGCTGATGATTGGGCAGGTCTCCGACATGCCGTAGCCGGTGTAGACGGTGATTCCCAGGTCCCGGGCGGCCATCGCCAGCCCCCGGGGCATTTTGGCCCCGCCGATGATGACCTTCCAGTTGGACAGGTCCATCTCTTTCGCCTCGGGGCTATGGACCAGCATCTGGAGGATGGTGGGCACGCAGTGGGAGAAGGTGACGCCCTCGTCCCGGATGAGCTTGAGCAGCGTGGGCGGCTCGTACTTGCCCGGATAGACCTGCTTCACCCCCAGCAGGCTGGCGATGTAGGGCACGCCCCAGGCATGGACGTGGAACATGGGCGTGATGGGCATGTAGACGTCGTTGGAGCGGAACCGGCCCAGGGTTTCGTAGCTGCTCAACGCCATGCCCACGGAAAGGGTGTGGAGAACGAGCTGTCGGTGGGTGAAGTGAACGCCTTTGGGGTCGCCGGTGGTGCCGGTGGTGTAGAACGTGGTCGCTTTGGTGTTTTCGTCCAGATCGGGGAAGCCGAAGCCGGCATCGGCGTCGGCCAGCAACCCTTCGTAGATCGCGTCCGCCTTGACGTCCGCCGGGACCGGCCCCTCCTCCTCGATCACCACGATCTTTCGAACCGTCTCCAGGCCGTCGCGCAGCGCGTCGAGAATGGGCAGGAAATCGGAGTTGATGACGACGACGCGGGCTTCGGCGTGGTTCAGGGTGTAGCGAATCTGCTCCGCGGACAGCCGCCAGTTGACCGTTTGCAGCACCGCGCCCATCATCGGCACGGCGAAGAAGGCCTCCAGATAGCGGTGGCTGTCGTAGTCGAACATCGCCACCACCTCGCCTTGCTTCACCCCCAGGCCGGAAAGCGCCGAGGCCAGCCGACCGATCCGGTCCCGCAGCTCCAGATAGGTGATGCGTCGCTTGTCCCGGTAGACGATTTCCTGCTCCGGCGCGTAAATCAGCGGCGTGCGAAGCAACTGCTTGATGATGAGCGGATAGGCGAAATGTTCGCCGGGCTGGAACGTTTTTTCTACCATCGAATCCTCCCGTGTGCCGTTAGTTTGGGTGGTTGCCGGGCACGGCGGGCGATCCGCCCGCCGGAATTCCGCAAAATGCTCGAAACAAAAACCGATGGAACGGGTGGAAGCGCTGGAACGTTGAACTTGGATCGTTGAAAAGCCATGGAACCGGAAGACCGGACGGCCGAGCGGTGTTTCGAGTCGATCCAATCCGATCTGGGCCGAATCGGTCAAGGTCCCTTTTTCAGGTCAAAGTCCTCCTCGAATCCTTTCAACATGCGCCGCCGGGTGACCTTGCCCAGGCTGGTCTTGGGAATGGTTTCCACGATGGCGATCCGATCCGGCACGCCGATGTCGGCGATTTCGCCGGCGGCGGCCCGTTCCCGGCAAAAGCGGAGCAGCTCGGCGTCGTCCACGGTTCCCCGAAAGGCCGGCTTCAGCACCACCAGCGCCAGCGGCTTCTCGCCCAGGGTTTCGTCGGGCACGGCGGTCACCGCCGCCTCGGCCACCGCCTCGTGCTCGCAAAGCAGGTTCTCCAAGGATTGCGAGGCGATCCACTCGCCGCCGGACTTGATGGCGCCCTTGTACCGGTCGGTGATCTGGAGGTAGCCCTCGGCGTCGATGGTGCCGATGTCGCCGGTGTGCAGCCAGCCGTCCGACCAGAGCCGCTCGCTGGCCTCGGGATCGTCCAGATATCCCTGGCTGATCCAGGGCGTGCGCACCACCACCTCCCCCACGCTGCGGCCGTCGTGGGGCAGCGGATCGCCCATGGCGTCGTGGATTTCCAGATCCACCATGGGCGCCGGCAGACCGGTGCGGCAGCGAACCGCCACCTGCCGATCCTCCGGCCAGGCGGTCATGTGGGGCTTGAGCGCCGCGCAGGTCAGCAGCGATCCGGTCTCCGCCATGCCGTAGACCGAAAACGGGGAAATCCCCAAGTCCAAGGCGGCCCGGCAAAGGGATTCGGAGAGCGGCGCCCCGCCCACGATGATTTTCCAGCCGGAAAGATTCACCTCCCGGGCCACCGGATGGTTCACCAGGGCGCGCAACAGGCTCGGGTCGGCATGGGAAAAGGTGACCCCCTCCCGATCCGCCAGCCGCAGAATCGTTTCCGGGTCGGCGTTGCCGGGATAGACCTGCTTGGCCCCCAGCAGCGTGAACAGGTAGAACAGTCCCCAGGCGTTGACGTGAAACATGGGCGACAGCGGCATGTAGACGTCGGTGGCGCTCACCGAGGGCTCGAAGCCGAAGCCGCAAAGGCCGGCCATGGCCCCGTAGACGTGGGTGACGAGCTGCCGATGGCTGAAGGCCAGGCCCCGGGGTCCGTCGGCCGTTCCGGCGCCGTGGAACATGGCGGCGACGGCGTCTTCGGGAAAATCGGGAAAGGCGAAATCTCCGCTTTCGGCCGAAAGCAGCGCCTCGTATTCCCCGACGACCGTCAGCCCGCTTTCCGGGACCGGCTCGCCCTCCGTCAACGCCACGATTTTGAAGGGCCGACCCAGCCGCTTGGCCACGGGCGCCAAGAGATCGAAAAAATCCACATGGGCCAGGATGACCGTCTCGCCGGCGTGACCGATGGTCTTCACCAGGTCTTCGGAGGCGCGCCGCACGTTGACGGTGTGCAGCACCGCGCCCATGACGGGCACGGCCAGAAACGCTTCCAAAAAGCGGTGGCTGTCCCGCTCCATAATTCCGACCGTGTCGCCCGGCTTCACGCCGAGCCGTTCCAGCGCTCGGGCCAGCCGGCGCACCCGGGCGTCCAGAGTTCGGTAGTCGTGACGAACGTCGTCCCGATACACGATCTCCCGGCCGGGCGAATAAATCAGGGGCGTGCGCAAAAGATGGCGGATCAACAGCGGATAGGGATGGGCCGATGGCGTGCGTTCCACCTTCCGGACGTTCATGTCGCTCTCCTTCCTCGTCCCGAAACGGGCGTCGAAAAATGGTCGCCGAAGCCGACGACCAAAGCCGACGACCAGCGCCGACGACCAGCGCCGACGATCGGATGGGTTCATTTCATCAAAAATCCGCCTCTTATATCACATTATCCCTACCGATTCCAAGCGCTTCTTTCGGTTCGCCGCCGCCGCCGCCGGGGGAATCATTAACGCTTGACAAATAGCGCCCGACCGATTAAATATCGTCTCTTTGAAACCCAAAAAAACGGTATCCCGTCGCCAAAGGCGACTTACGCGAAGCGTTTTATTTTTTTACGCAAACCATTTGGAAAGGAGACAAACTCCATGTCCCAACTCGTACCCCCCCATGGCGGAAAGGGTCTGGTCTGCTGCCTGCTGGAAGGCGCCGAACTGGAAGCCGAAAAGAAAAAGGCCAAAGATCTCAAAAAGTTGGAGATTTCCAACCGCGCCAAGGGCGACCTGATCATGATGGGCATCGGCGGCTTCAGCCCGCTTTCCGGCTTCATGACCAAGGCGGACTGGAAGGGCGTTTGCGAAAACTTCCTGATGGCCGACGGCACCTTCTGGCCGGTTCCGGTGACCCTCGACACGAACGACGAGGACATCAAGGAAGGCGACGAAATCGCGCTTTACAACGGCGGCGAGCTGTACGCCACCATGAAGGTCACCGAAAAATTCGAGATGACCGAAGAAAACAAAAAGTGGGAATGCGAACTGGTCTACAAGGGCGAAGGCGAAGATTCCCAGGGCGACTTCATGAAGACCGCCCTTGAGGATCACCCGGGCGTCCAGATGGTCATGGCCCAGGGCAAGTACAACTTGGCCGGCCCCGTCAAGGTGCTGAGCGAAGGCGAATATCCCGTCAAGTACCCCGGCATCTATCAGCGTCCGTCCGAGTCTCGGAAAATCTTCGACGAGCGCGGCTGGAAGGAAGTTGCGGCCCTGCAGCTCCGGAACCCGATGCATCGGTCCCACGAGCACTTGGCCAAGATCGCGGTGGACGTGTGCGACGGCGTCTACATCCACTCCCTGGTCGGCAACCTGAAGCCCGGCGACATTCCCGCCGAAGTCCGCGTGGCCTGCATCGACGCGCTGGTGAAGGGCTACTTCGTGGAAAAGAACATCGTCCAGGGCGGCTACCCGCTGGACATGCGCTACGCCGGTCCCCGCGAGGGCCTGCTCCACGCCACCTTCCGCCAGAACTACGGCTGCTCCCGCATGATCATCGGCCGCGACCACGCCGGCGTGGGCGATTTCTACGGCATGTTCGAAGCCCAGACCATCTTCGACAAAATTCCGCAGCCCGAGGACGACGGCAAGCGGCTTCTGTGCACCCCGCTGAAGATTGACTGGACCTTCTACTGCTACAAGTGCGACGGCATGGCCTCCCTGCGCACCTGCCCCCACACCAAGGACGACCGCGTGCTGTTGTCCGGCACCATGCTCCGCAAGGGGCTCTCCGAAGGCACCCCGATCGCCGATCACTTTGGCCGGGACGAGGTCTTGGAAATCCTCCGCGAGTACTACGGCGGACTGACCGACAAGGTCGCCATCAAGACCCACAAGGCCGCCGAAGGCGCGTAATTTTCGCCTCGACGTTCTGATTGCAAAATAGAAAAGGGGGAGTGCCCGCGGCGGCATTCCCCCTTTTCCCGTTTCGGAGTGCTGAGGATGAGCAAAGGGGGGCGATGTTCCAGCGACCCGTCCTCCGGAGGACGGTCTCTTGCGGGCGGAGATATGTTTTTCCGATGGCGTACCTTGTCGGCCATCGCCAATCAATTCATCGATCATGTCCCAAACGAACGATGAAAAGGAGGAAGATATGAATGAAGATATTTCGGGAAGAGTTAGTTCGTTTATTGAGTCTGTGAACAGGCTTTTTGCAGAAATAGAATCGTGGATTGCGCAAACCAATTTGGAAGGGATACAAGAAGAAACGGAAATTTCGGAAGAAGCTTCCGGCAAATATACCATAAAAAAACTTACCCTTGAAGATAAAGAGAAAAAGAAAATTGCCGAATTCCTACCCATCGGAACGTTTATCATCGGAGGCAATGGAAGAGTCGATATGGTTGGCAGGATTGACAAAGCCATTATTGTCAATCTTGAAACCGATGCATCCATGACAACCCGAATGAATGTTGGAGATTATACGGAAACGCGAACCGTTTCATTTTTTGAAGGGGTCGATCAACGGGGATGGTACTGGATCGAGAATAGCAAACGAGGGAAAGCGAATCTTTTTACCAAGGACCTGTTCATGGAGCTTCTCAGGGAGGTTTCCGATTATGAAATCGGCTAACATCCTTGACCCTGTTTGGGAATCATACCTGATCACGATAGACTGCCTCAAAGTCGCCTATAGGGGTATAGAGAAGAACGAGCTACACCTTATGAATAGAACCAGATTCGTCGGAAGTGCCGTTGACGAGGCCAAGATGATGATAAAAGGCAGCCGTGAAAACATCGATGATTCCGTCATCGTTTCGTTGTGGGCCATATTTGAAAGAAAAATTATTGAATATCTGCAAATTGAAGGGAGAAAGATCCTTCAAAAGGCACCGACCGCATTCAACGCCGAGGTTCACGGAAAGATTGAGAATGAGATGGAATACTGGAAAAGCGACGATATCCTCGATTTGTTCAAACCAATTGTCAATCCCGATCTCATTGGAAATGCGAAGCAGATCAAAAAATATCGGGATTGGATCGCACATAAAAATCCGAAAAAAGGACCGCCTTCAAACGTCCCGCCTCAGACGGCATATAGAATTCTTTCTGATATTATCATTGTAATTGAGAAGAGCCCGGAACTGAAGCAAATCGAATCCTAATTATTTTAAAATACAACAGATTATGATGGCCAAAGCCCGGTAGAAACCATGAACGAGAATCCCATCGAAAAACCACCTACGATCCCCGCCCGCCGAACCTACGACGTGATCGTGGTCGGCGCGGGCCACGCCGGCTGCGAAGCGGCCCTGGCCGCCGCCCGCATGGGTTGCGAGACGCTGCTGCTGGCCATCGACCTGGACAAGGTGGCCGCCATGCCGTGCAGCCCCTCCATCGGCGGCATGGCCAAGGGGCAGCTCGTCAAGGAAATCGACGCCCTGGGCGGCGAAATGGCCAAGGTCTGCGACCAGACCGCCATCAGCTACAAGACGCTCAACACCAAAAAGGGCCCGGCGGTCCACTCCTCCCGCACCCAGAACGACAAGGGACGATACCACGCCGCCATGAAGGCCGCCGTGGAACGCCAGCCCCGCCTCCATCTCAAGCAGGGACTGGTGGAGCGCCTCGTGGTGGAAAACGGCCGGGTGATCGGCGTGGAGGACCAGACCGGCTTCGGCCATGGGGCGAAAACGGTGGTCGTCGCCACGGGGACCTTTCTTTCGGGTCTCGTCCACGTCGGCCATCGATCCATCCAGGCCGGCCGCGCCGGGGAGTTCGCCGCCTATGGGCTCGCCGAAAGCTTCCGGGAGCTGGGATTCGACCTGGGCCGCATGAAAACCGGCACGCCGCCGCGCCTCCATCGGGATTCCATCGACTTCGGCCGGTTCGAGCCCGAAGCGCCCTTCGACGGACCGATTACGCCGTTCTCCTTCTCCACCGCGAAAATCAGCCTCCCCCAGATCCACAGCCACATGGGCAAAACCAACGCCCGAGTTCACGCCGTCATTCGGGAGAACCTTCGCCATTCCGCCCTCTACGGCGGGGTGGTCAGGGGCGTTTCGGCCCGATACTGCCCCTCCTTCGAGGACAAGGTGGTCCGTTTCCCCGAGCGGGAGAGCCACAAGGTGGTGTTGGAGCCGGAGGGGCTGGACACCGAGGAAATCTACGCCAGCGGGCTGGGCAATTCCATGCCGCTGGAAATTCAATATCAAATCGTCCGGGCGGTGGAAGGGCTGGAATCTGCGGAAATCATGCGCCCCGGCTACGCCATCGAATACGACTACGTGAATCCGGTCCAGCTCCGCCCCACGCTGGAAACCAAGCGGGTCGGCGGGCTCTTCCTGGCCGGGCAGATCAACGGCACCTCCGGCTACGAGGAGGCCGCCGCCCAGGGGATGTGGGCGGGCATCAACGCGGCCCGCCAGGTGCAGGGCCGACTCGCCTTCGGGCTGGACCGCTCCCAGGCGTACATGGGCGTGATGGTGGACGATCTGGTGACCCGGGGCACCCGGGAACCCTACCGGATGTTCACCTCCCGGGCCGAATACCGGCTCATGCTGCGGGAGGACAACGCCGACCTGCGGCTGCGGGAAATTGGCCACCAACTGGGATTGGTGGACGCCGACGCCGTGGCCGAGGTGGCGGATCGCAAACGGGCCATCGCCGGAGAAATCGAGCGGCTGCGGGGCGTGGTGATCAAGCCCCGGCCGGAGGTCAACGCCTACCTGGAAAACCGGGGCACGCCGCCGCTTCGGGACGGGGCCTTTCTCGATCAGCTGTTGAAGCGGGCCGAGCTGGATTACGAGGCGGTGGGGGAACTCGCGCCGCCGGCGGTTCCGTTGGACGCGCGAACCGTCCGCCAGGTGGAAATCGAGGTCAAATACGAAGGCTACATCCAGCGCCAGCTCCGGGAGATCGAAAAATTTCGCCACTTGGAGGCAACCAAAATTCCCGAAGATTTCGACTATGAGGCGGTCCACGGCCTGTCCAACGAGCTGCGCGGCAAACTGAGCGAAATTCGCCCCGCCTCCCTGGGCCAGGCCGGCCGCATCGACGGCATGACCCCCGCCGCCATTTCCGTGATGATGGTGGCCCTGAAAGCCGGGACGGGACGAAAAAAGGCGGAACCGGCCCCAACCGACCCAATCCAGAAAGAAGACCGTAGGTTGGGTTAGCAAAGCGTAACCCAACAGATTCCAGA
>CAYFVR010000118.1:9122-14408 GCA_964346545.1 uncultured Desulfobacterales bacterium
ATTCCAGAAAGAAGACCGTAGGTTGGGTTAGCGAAGCGTAACCCAACAGATTCCATCGGAATATTCACCAGTCGGAGTTCATGGACGGCCAGGGCAGCCGCAAGGGTTTGCCCCTACAATCCCAGGACGACGCGTAGGGGCGCCCCCATGTTGGGTTACGCTCCGCCAACCCAACCTACCATAATTTGGAATTTGGAAATACCGAACCGCCATTTTTCCGAACGGAAAGGCCCCTTCATGCCCCCTCCCAGCCATCGCGCCAAACTCCGCGACCTCGCCAAACTCATGAACCGGCAACAGACCGCGCCCATTCCGGTGACGGATCGGCTCATCGACTGTTTCGAGCTGGTCATCTCGGCGGAAGAGGCCGATTTTCTGCTGCGGCTGGGAACCGCGCCCCGGTCCCGGACGGAAATCGCCGCCCGCTTCGGCCGGCCCCGGGAGCGGTTCGATCCCCTCTTCGAAAACCTGCTTCACAAGGGGCTGATCTGGTATCGCCGGGACGAGGACGAGCGCGGCATTTACACCCTCGCCCCCATCCTTCTCGGCTGGTTCGAACTCCAGCTTTGCCGGGGCCGGGGAACGCCGACGGAACGGGCGTTCGCCCGGCGGGTGGATCGCCTTTTCCAAAGCTGGGGCCGGTTCAACGTCTTTCCGCTCCGCCCCCTCCAGAACCTGATGACCCGGCGGAAATCCCTGCCCGGGCAAAGCATCGCGGCGCCGCGTTCCGCAGACGATTCCTGCGAACGCACCGTCATCCCCGTGGCCAAAACGGTGGAGGCGAAACCTTCCGAGGTCTGGCCCACGGGAAGCGTTCGGGAGCTGATTCTCCGAAACGGCCGCAAAGGAGAACTGGCCCTGCTCCACTGCTTCTGCCGCCAGTGGCGAGACTACGTGGACGACGGCTGCCGGTTCGACTTCCCGGCGGAGTCGTGCATGGGCATCGGGCCGTTCACCGACCAGATCGTGGAACAGGGCTTCGGCCGCCGCATCGGCGTGGAAGAGGCGCTGGCGGTCGTCGAGACGGTCCAGAAGGCGGGCGCGGTCCACACCGTCTTCCACGAAGGCGACGACGCCCGCCGTCCGCAGGTCGCCATCTGCAACTGCTGCTGGGACTGCTGCGGCGTGCTGGGCTCCTACAATCGGGGGATCATCCCGCTGAAGCTGGCCGGCCACGTTCTCGCCCGGGCGGCGGAACCGGACGCCTGCGTCGGTTGCGGACGCTGCGAGCGGTTCTGCCCGGTCTCGGCGGTGCGGGTTTTCGAAGAGCGTCCGGCGGTGGATTCGTCCCGCTGCATCGGCTGCGGCCAGTGCGCCGTGCAATGTCCGGTGGAATGTTTCACGCTGGAACGGGCGGACCGGCTCGTCACCCTGCCGCTGGAGCCGCGCAAGCGGGCGCGGATTCCGTTGGCGAAATCATTCGAGGACCGCGGCCCTCAGCGGCAAGACATGTCTCCGCCATAGCCCGCGAAGGGTAGGCTTCGCCGAATCGATCGCGGTCCCTCGGGTCGGAATTCCGGGGTCGGAAGAAAAGATCGGGGATTGAGGGTATTTACATGGGGGAATAAACGGAGGAGGATGGGCCGAATCTCCGAAAGCGGTTCGGAGCCGATCCCAGTCCAAGAACGAAAATCATCATCGATTGACGAAACCGAAAAGAAACCCAGCAAAGGAGCTTGATCATGGCATCGGAAGGCAGCAAAGACTTCATTCGGATTATTCTGTCGGTCATCATTCCCCCCGTTGGCGTGTTTTTCCAGGTGGGCATTGGCCTTCACTTCTGGATCAACATCCTGCTGACGCTTCTGGGGTACATTCCCGGACTTCTTCACGCCATCTGGATCATCGTGAAGAAAGATTAAAATTCCATACCGGTCACTTGGGATTTTCCAATGGACCATTGTGCCGGATTCGATAGGGGCGTATGCGGTAGGTAGGGCGTAGGCGATATGTCATGCGTATGCGATACGCTCCTAGTTTTTTCCGCGACACGAGCGGCATTGGAACAATATCCATGCGGAACGGCCCGCAAGCCGTGAAAATGGGAAAATGGGATGGCCGGAGAGGTGAACACGTTCTGTTGAATCGTTTCAATCCGGTCATCCCGAGACCCATGCGCGAGAAAATAGGTTCGGTTTCGCAAAAATAATTTGCCCGAATCGTTTCGGAAAAACGCCCTCCAAATGGCTGCCAAATGATGGTTGCTGAGTTTAAGCCTGGTTTCCGGTTAAGCGTTGTTGACACGGTCTTCGTGGTCGCCGTTGGGACGCTGAGTTTCGCGTTTTTGCGGGATCGTCCCTACCTGGTGGCATTGTGCCTACTTGGACCGCTTCAGTTTTTCCTGTTTTGCAATGTTTTTCGAGTGAGCCGGATTCCAGAATTGATTTGGGCCTCTCTATTTATTGCCGTTTCTTGGCTCAGTTTCCGCTTGGACATGTCCCCCTGGATTCCCGCGGCGGTCGGTATCGTGCTGGGCGTCCTCGTTGTTGGGATCGAAATGACCAAGAAAAGTTATCATGGAATCTTTTGGGAATGGGTTAACCCCGGTTTAAAATCCTGGTTTGATGAGGAAGTCCATTCCAAAAATGCCGAGGAAAGTTAAATTTGCCGAGGAAGCATCCATTGAATTTCGGGAATCCGTGCAACCAAGCGGGAAGCGAACATGATGAAATCGGTTGAACTTTTCGCGGGCGCCGGCGGACTGGCCATGGGCGTGTCCCTTGCGGGTTTTGAATCCCTCGCGGTAGTCGAGCGGGACCGCTGGGCTTGCGACACCATCCGGGAAAACCGGAAACGCGGTTATCCGGTGGTTGCCGATTGGCCGATGTGGGAAGGCGACGTGCGCGAGTTCGATTGGCCGGCAATCCCGCAAAACATCGATCTTTTGGCCGGCGGGCCGCCCTGCCAGCCCTTCTCCATGGGCGGAAAACACAAGGCCCATGGCGACAAACGCGACATGTTCCCCGCAACCGTCGAGGTCGTTCGAACCTTGCGGCCAAAATCCTTCATCATCGAAAACGTAAAAGGCCTGACTCGTTCCAGCTTTTCCAATTACTACCAATACATCTTGCTGCAACTGGAATTTCCCGAGATCACCCGCCGGAACCGGGAAAGCTGGTTCGACCATCTCAAGCGTCTGCAAGCCGAAAAAACATCCGGCGCGCTTCATACGTCGGGCCTCGCCTACAATGTTGTGCCCACATTGGCGAACGCGGCCGATTACGGCGTTCCGCAGAAGCGGGAGCGCGTATTTATCGTGGGTTTCCGATCCGATCTGGAGATTAAATGGGGCTTTCCCCGGCCGACGCACAGCTTGGACGCATTGCTTCATTCCCAGTGGGTGACGGGTGAATATTGGGAGCGCCATGGCGTGGTCAAGCGCCGGCGCCCAACGATTCCCGCCCGATTCGAGACCAGGGTTCGCAAATTGGCCTCCAGCTTGGGACTTTTTACTGAAAAGCCGTGGAGAACGGTTCGGGACGCCTTGTTGGAATTGCCAGACCCGCGCCATCGGGACGCGCAACGGTTTTTCAACCACGTTTTTCAGGATGGGGCCAAGGTTTATCCCGGACATACCGGCAGCCCGCTGGACCTTCCCGCGAAAACGCTAAAAGCGGGCGATCATGGCGTTCCCGGCGGCGAAAACATGATGGTTTTGGAAAACGGGGATGTCCGCTATTTCAGCGCGAGAGAGTCCGCGCGGTTGCAGACCTTTCCCGACGGCTACGTGTTCCATGGTTCCTGGACGGAAACCATGCGGCAATTGGGCAACGCCGTGCCGGTGGCTCTTGCCCGCAAATTGGCGTCATCCGTGGCGACCCGCCTCGCCGAGTCCGAATTGCGCAAGATCGTGGATCACCGGAAATCGAGCCGCCCCCGCAATCGCACCCGCGTCGCCCCCCACCCACCGCCGCCGAACCCGGCGTCGGAAAAATCTTCCACCAGCGGATGGCGTTGGAGCGCGGCCCGAACCCGTTTTTTGAGGATGCCCTTGCCCTTTCCGTGGATCACCCGGACTTCAAAAATTCCGGCCGCGACACATTCCCGGAAATAGTCGTCCAGCAATTCCGCCACCTCGCCGGGATGGAAGGTATGCAAATCCAGCTCGTCGGCAACGGGAACCCGCACCGGCGCTTCCGGCGGGAACGCGGCTTCGTCGTCCGCCTCCTCCGCCGGGTCCACCGGTTCGGTCGCCGCCCAAAGGGCGTCCATCATCCGCTTCCACCAGAAAGACCATTTCCCCATGGACCTGCTCCACTCCATTCTCGCATCCGCGCTCGTCGCCGCCGCCTACGCCCTCGGCTCCGTCCCCTTCGGCCTGGTGCTGACGCGCCGGTTCAGCGAAATCGACATTCAAGCCACCGGCAGCGGCAACATTGGGGCCACCAACGTGCGGCGGCTGGCGGGCAACAAGCTGGGATTGGCCACGTTGGCCGGGGACGTGCTGAAAGGGGCGATTCCCGTCGGGATGGCGGTCTGGTTGTTGCCGTCAAACGGAGAATCTTGGGTGGCCCTGACCGCCCTTGCGGCGTTCGCGGGCCATCTCCATCCGGTTTACCTGGGATTTCGGGGCGGCGGCAAAGGCGTGGCCACGGCGGCGGGGGCGCTGCTGCCCATCGCGCCAATGGCGGTGTTGGCCGCCCTGCTGGTCTTCGTTCTCTTCGTCTGCATGACCAGCCGGGTTTCCGCCGGCTCCTTGGCGGGCTCGGCGATTCTGCCGCTGGCGGTGTGGGAGGCGACCGGCTCCTCCGCCCACGTCTGGGCGGCGGGGATCATGGCCGCCTGGATCGCCTGGCGGCATCGGGAAAACATTGGGCGGTTGCTGCGGGGAGTGGAGCCGAGAATTTAGGTCCTGGAACGAGGGGCGAAGCGGACCTTTAGCGGGAAACCCAAGAAATTCAGGCCGCCGCCAGCATGAAATCCACATGTAATGCGTCGTAGGGAAACTCCACCTGGCCGTCGGAATAATTCCGCAAAATCCCGACCTTCACAAGATCGTCCACATCCCGCTGGACCGGTTCCGACTCCCGTCCCAGCCGCACTCCCAAATCCTCGACGGACAAAACGCCCGCGCCCAACATTTCTTCCAGCAATCTCCACCGTTCCCCGGAAAGCACCTGGAAAAGAAGCGCAGGCGTTTCGAATGTGATAAGCGCCCCCTGGGATTCGCCCTCCATGGCCCTGCGGAAACGGTCGTTGGATTCTTCACGGCGGGAAAAGCCCAATGTAACGGAACGCATATCAAACTCCCAATTTATCTACATCCGCCCAAAAAACTTTTAGCAA
>CAYFVR010000119.1:0-7846 GCA_964346545.1 uncultured Desulfobacterales bacterium
CACCGCCCGGCGCATCACGCAGGCGTGGTTCAGCGGGCTGCCGTTCCAAGTCTCCCGCAAATCCAAATGGGCGTCCACCTGAAGAACGGCCAGATCGGGATACCGTTCCGCGGCGGCGGTCATTCCGCCCAGCGCCGCGGCGTGGTCCCCGCCCAGAACAACGGGCGTCGCGCCCTCATCCATCGCGTGGGCGACGGCGGCGGTCATCTCTTGAACGGCCTCTTCGGGCGTTTCGGAGGGATACAGCGGATCGGCGGTGTGGAGGGGAAGGTCGGCCCAAGGGACCAGCGTTTCCTCGTCCAGCGGTTCCAACTGCGCCGAGGCGTCCAGCAGGTGAAGGGGGCCGAAGCGGCTGCCGGTCCCGTAGGAGACGGCCGATTCGTGGCAGAAGGGCAAAAGAGCGCACCGGGCCGCCGAGAGAGGGACCGGACGGACCTCGTCGCCCCCGAAATGGGTGAACGGAGGCGGCGCCGATCCGCCGGTCGGGCCGCACATTTATTTCACGAAAACGGCGGCGGCCACCACGGTGGTCCACATGCCGCCCTCGGCGCCCTGGGCGCCCTGGGTAAAATGCTGGGACTCGACGATCTTGCCGGACATCCGGTACACCTCCCGCCGCTCGTCGTAGTCCTTGTCGGGATCGAACTCGATGCCCAGCGTGTTGGCCAGCATGGAGGCGGCCAGGTCCTCGGAATACTCGCCGGCCTCGAACTCGGTCTGGCCGAAGCCGTGGTGTTCGGAGATGTAGCCGTACTGTCCCGTTTCGGCCGGCAACGCCAGCCCGATGCTGGCCACGATCCGACGGCCGGGCTCCTTGATCTGCTCCCGCGCCAGCACGCAATGGGTGATCTCCCCCGGTTCCAGATAGGACAGGGCCTTGCCCAGGTCGAGTATCCGGCAAAAAGGCGGAAAAATCGAAGAAACCTGGACCAGGTTCAAATGGGCGATTCGGGCCGACCGCAAAGCGTTTTCGAACGACGCCAGCTTTTCCCGCGCGTGGCCCACCCCTTTCGTAAAAAACATATACCGGGGTACATACATAATTTGCCCCTCCTCCTCTTTTCAGCTATACTGTCCCCCGAAATCAACGCGCCGCGACCGTCCGCCCGAAGAAGCCGGGGACGGATCCGTCGCGGCGTTCCCGACCCGATGGGCGGGCTTATAGTATACCCGAAAAGGGTTTTCAACCCCAAACGGCCGACAGGGATCCATGCAAATTTTCCTGGATGAAACCGCGGCCGAAGCGCCCCCGCCGGAGGTCCCGTGACCGAAGAGCCCACCGTTCCCATCGGCTTCCGCCGAATCGCCGCCGCGGAAAAGGCGGGCTGGGTCCGCCGCCAGTTCGACGCCATCGCGCCATGGTACGACCGGATGAACACCTTGCTCAGCCTGGGCATTCATCACCAATGGAAACGCCGGGCCATGGACTGGCTGGACCCCACGCCGGGAGACGACGTGCTGGACCTGTGCGGCGGCACCGGCGATTTGGCGGTGGCCGCCGTCGGACGGGTCGGCCCCTCGGGCCGGGTGACGCTTTGCGACGTCAACCGGGAAATGATTCGGGCGGGGCGGGCCGCGGCCCGCCATGGCGAGGAACGGCGGAAAATCCGATACGTGGAGGGAGACGCGGAACGGCTCCCCTTCCCGGAAGGAAGTTTCGACCGGGTGGCGGTCGGGTTCGGCGTCCGCAATCTCACCCGCATGGACCGGGGCCTGTCCGAAATCCGGCGGGTCCTCCGCCCGGGCGGCCGGATGGTCATCCTGGAATTTTCCCACCCCGCCGACCCGCTGTTTCGCCGTTTTTACGACTTGTATTCCTTCACCTTCATGCCCTGGCTGGGAAAGCGGCTGGCCGGGTCGGCGGAGGCCTACGCCTACCTGGCCGAATCGATCCGCGGATTTCCCGGTCCCGAATCCCTGGCCGAACGTCTGAGGGACATCGGCTTTTCCTCGGTCGCCTTCCGTCCGCTCACCCGGGGGGTCGCCGCCCTCCACCGGGGCGAACGGCCGATCGGCTGATCCGCCACCGGGCCGAGGGATCGTTCCCGGCGACCCCATCGATTCGATCGGTTCGGCCGAAACGTCGCCCCCGGTTCGACACCGGAAAAACCATGCCATGCCCCTGAACATCCGTCTCTCCCAACCTCCCAAAATTCCCCGCTGGCTGACCGGCCTCACCGATCAGATGGTGCTCATCGCCTTCGTCCTGGCCCTGGTCTACTGGGGATTCGACGCCTTCATGCTTTCCCAGGCCCGGCCGGACCAGCGATTCCTGGACCTGATCTTCACCGCCGACCTCAACGAAATCTGGCAGCGCCTCTTCGCCTTTTCCCTGTTTCTCTTCTTCGGCTCCCACGCCCAATACACCGTGGAAGAGCGCAAACGGGCCGAGCGGGCGCGGCGGCGCTCCGAGGAAAAATACCGGGCCCTGTTCGACGCCATGGCCCCGGGCGCGCTGGAGCTGGACGCCGAAGGGCGATTCCGCTCCGCCAACCCTTCGGCCCGCCGCCTCCTGAATCTTCCCGCCGACGCCGAAAACGAAGGCCGCCCCCTTGCGGACTGGTGGCCGAGGAAGGCGGACGCGGAGAAATCGCCGGAAGCCCCCCACCCGGCCGTCCGGGCGCTGGCCACCGGCCGCGCGATCCGAACCGAAATCATGTCGATCGCTCCGCCCGGTTTCCAAGAACCCCTGTGGCTCAGCGTCAACGCCTCTCCCCGTTTTTCGCCCGGCGGCGACCGGCCTTCGGGCGTCTTCGTCACCTTCGCGGACATCTCGGAAATCAAGCGGGCCGAAGCCGCCCTGCGGGGACAGAACGCCTACATGGCGGCCCTGCACGAAACCGCCCTCGACCTGATCCGCCGACTCGACCTGGACGGCCTGCTCCAAGCCCTGGTCAACCGGGCCGCCCGACTGGCCGACGCCCCGCACGGCTTCCTGTATCTGTACGACCCCGAAGCGGGAGAGCTGGAGATGAAGGCGGGCGCGGGGATCTTCGCCCGGACGCGGGGGCTCCGGATGAAGCCCGGCGAAGGACTGGCCGGCCGGGCGTTTCGGGAGCAACGCCCCCTCCATCTTTCCGACTACCGGGCCTGGCCCCATCGTTCCGCCAATCCGGCCTTCGCCGACGTCCGCTCGGCGGCCGCCTTTCCGCTGATTTCCGGCGATCAGGTGGAAGGGGTGATCGGGTTCGCCCACGACCGGCCCGACCAAAGATCGACGCCGGCCGACGTGGCCCGGCTGGAGCCCTTCGCCCGGTTGGCCTCCATCGCCCTGGACAACGCCCGGCTTCACACCCGGGTGCGGCACGAGCTGGCGGAACGAAAGCGGGCCGAGGGAGAAAGCCGGGACATGGAGCGCCAGCTTCGGCGGGCGCAAAAGATGGAGGCCATGGGCGCGCTCGCCGGGGGCATCGCCCACGACTTCAACAACATTCTGGGGGCCATTCTGGGATACACCGAACTGGCCCTCTACGAAGTCCCGGCCGACTCCCAGGCCCGCCGGAAGATGGAGCAGGTCATGCGGGCCGGCCACCGGGCCCGGGACCTGGTTCGGCAAATCCTGCTGTTCGGCCGGGAAAACCGGGAGGACCGGGAATTGATTCGAATGGGCCCCGTGGTCAAGGAAGCGGTCAAACTGCTCCGGGCCAGCCTGCCCGCCACCATCGCGGTGGAACGGCGGGTGGACCGGGACCTGGGACCCGTGCTGGGAAATTCAACCGAAATTCATCAGATCGTCATGAACCTCTGCACCAACGCCGGCCACGCCATGGAGGAAACCGGCGGCGTCCTCCGGATATCTCTGACGGGCGTGACGCTGGACGCCGAAGCGCCGCCGCCGCTGGTCCCCGGCCGCCATCTTCGCCTGACGATTCGGGATACCGGCCCGGGCATGAGCCCGGAAACCCTGGAACGCATTTTCGACCCCTACTTCACCACAAAAAACCCGACCAAGGGAACCGGCCTGGGACTTTCCATCGTACATCGGATCGTGGAAACCATGGGCGGAGCCATTCAGGCGCGCTCCGATCCCGGCGCCGGCGCGACGTTTGACGTCTATTTTCCCGAGGCCAGAGCCCGGCGGAAATCACCGCCCGCGGCGGCCTCCCGGGGCTCCGGCGATGGACAACGGATTCTGTTCGTGGACGACGAGCCGGCCCTGGCCGAGCTGGGGCGGGAAATGCTGGACCGGATGGGCTACCGCGCCGACGCCTGCGAAGACCCGAAGACGGCGTTGCGTCGGTTCTCCGAGGCCCCGAACCGGTACGACCTGGTGCTGACCGACATGACCATGCCCGGCATGACCGGCGACCGGCTCGCCCGAGAGCTGCGCCGGATTCGGCCCAATCTGCCGGTGGTGATCTGCACCGGTTTCAGCGAGCGAATCAACGAAACCCGGGCCAAAGAGGCCGGGGCCTTCGCCCTGCTGATGAAACCCGTCACCCTGGACGATCTTTCCAAAACCCTTCACAACGCCCTGAAACCCGAGTAGGATGCAACCCCGCTCTCGCCTCTCCACCGGCGACTCGAAACCGACCACCGAAAGGACTCCGCAATGACCGATTTTCGCATCGCCGACCCCTTTTTGCGCCGGGTGGCCTACGCCGTCGGGCTCATGGGGGTCGTCGCCTTCTCCTTCTACACCTTCAGCCTGCTCAAAGAGGCGATGTTCCTCCTGCTGCGAACGCTCACTCCCTTTTTGGCGGGTCTCCTGCTGGCCTATCTCCTCGCCCCGGCGGTCATCGCGTTGCAACGCCATCTAAAATTGGGACGAATCATGGGAACGCTGGCGATCTACCTCATCATTTTTCTCGCCTTCTTCCTGCTGATCGGATTTCTGGTCCCCACCGTCATCACCGAGTTCATCCGGCTGTTCCAGACCATCCAGACCGCCCTGCCGCCGTTGCTCAATCGACTCGCGGAACACCCCTATTTCCGTGTGGACCCGGAGCTGATCGCCGCCATCCAGGAGCGCATCCACGAGATTCAGTTCGACTACCAAACCCTGATCGGATCCGTTCTGCCCGCGCTGAAGCGGCTGGCCTCCGGCGGCATGGAGGCGGTCGGGTTCGCCACCCGAAGCATTTTCAGCGGCGTCGGTTCGGTTCTCGGTTTTTTTTCATTCATCGTATTCGTGGGCATCATCAATTTTTACTTCATCATCGACTGGGAGCACGTCCGCCCCGTCGTTCGCAAAATGATCCCCCCCGAGCGTCGGGAGCGGGCGTTCGACATTTTGGACAAGATCGATCACGCCGTGGGCGGCTTCCTCCGAGGGCAAATCACCGTCTCCGTCATCGTGGGCAGCCTCTTCGCCGCCGGCCTGTTCGGCATGGGCTTCGTCGGCTTTCCCGCCCTGCGGAACTTCTGCATTCTCATCGGCACCGCGGCGGCCATCGGCGGCTTCATTCCCTACCTGGGCGCGATCATCGGCGTCACGCCGGCCCTGCTCATCGTGCTGCTCACCGGCGGCGTGGACTGGAGCGTGAAGCTGATCACCCTGGGATCGGTGCTGGTCCTTTTCGCCGGCATACAGGCCCTGGAAGGCTTCGTCCTCCAGCCCCGCATCGTGGGCAAAAGCGCCGGCCTGCACCCGCTGGTGGTCATGCTGGCGCTCATCTTCGGCGGCCAGTTCGGCATCGGCGGCCTCATCGTGGCGGTCCCGATGGCCAGCATTCTGCGGGTTCTGGTCCGGGAGTTCTACTGGAAACGAATCGAACGGCGGGAGGCGGCCCTCGCCGCGGAGGGCGGCCCGGCGGGGTCCGTTTCCGCCGAGGCCCAAAACGAATCCCCCTGACGGAAAGCCGAACGATCCATGGCCACCACCCAACTGCTTCTGGAATTGTTCGACAAACGGCTCAAGACCCTGGCCGCCCGGCATGAGCTGACGCCCGAGGAGGTGGAACGCGTCCGCGCCGTCTTCCGCCAAGCCCTGGCCAGCCCTTACATGGACGAGCGACAGATTTATCCCAAACTGACCGGCCGGGAGACCTCGGTTTCATGATTCTCCGGGAGCTGACGCTGCGGGACATCGGCTGCTTTCCCGAGGCCCGCTTCGAATTCTCGCCGCTGACGGTGGTTCAAGGCGAAAACCGAACCGGGAAGTCGACCTTGGTCTACGCCCTGTTCTTCGCTCTGTTCGGGGAACATCTCCACCGGAACCTGTCCCCGGCGGACCTGATCCGGAAGGGCCAGTACGTCGCCGAGGCCCGGCTGACCTTCCGGGCGGAGGACGGAGACCATCGGCTGACCCAGCGTACCGACCGGCTGCCGGGACTGGAGCGGCGGGAGGACTCCACCGGGGCATGGGGCGCCATGAATGCCGTCCACCCGGAGGAACTCCGGCGCCTCCTGCCGCTTTCCCCCGAAACGGCGGCGCTCACCGCCTTTTTTCGGGAAAGCGAACTCATCTACTTCCTTCAGGACGTACCCCGCTACAATCAGACCCTGCTGGAAAACCTGACCGGCATGGACGAGGCCCTGATCGTCCGGTCCCGCTTTAAAAAGGCGCTGGGCCGGGCCCGGGAATACCGGAAAGCCGTGGAAACCGCCGCCCCCCGGAACCCGGTGGAACCGCTGGACGAGGAGCTGGCCCGGCGCCGGCTGGCCGAGGCGGAATCGGTCTTCGAGCGGGTGGACGCCGCCTACCAGGCGGCCCGGGGGAACCGGGGTCCGGATCCGGCCATATTGAAAATGCTCCAGCGACGGCGCGCCGAGAAAACGGCGGAACGGAACCGGCTGACCGCCCTGTTGAAAGACCTCCCGGGGGCCGAGGCGCTGGAAGCCGAGCGGGCGGAGCTGGAATCGACCCGGGCCGAAATGGAGCGGACGCCGGGCGATGGAGACGCTCTCCAGCAGGCCCTGGGCCGGTGGTCCCAGAAGGCCGAACAGGTCCGGACCCTGGCGGGAAAACTCCGCAATCTTCGGGGCGCGTCCCATTGCCCGGTCTGCCGCCAGCCGGTTTCCGAAGAACGGGTGGGCGGACTGATCCGGGAGACGGAAACCGAGGCGGAACGGGCGGAAGCCCAACGACGGGAGGTGGCCGCCCGGCTGGAGGTCCGGCGGAAAGAATCGGCCCGCCGAACGGAGTTGGAACGCCGCCTGTCGGACGCCGGCCGCCGACTGGAGGAGGTCCGGAGTCTGGAACGGCGGATGGCGGAGCTGGACGAACAGCTCGCCGGACTGGAAAGCGACCTTCGGCCATTCGACGCGGAGGCGGAAGGAACCGAAAAGGAGAGCCGGAACCTTTCCGACCAGCGGGAACAGGTGCAACGGGAGATGATCGACCACCGGGTCACCCTGAAACGGGCCGAGGACCAGCGGCGTCGGGCCGAAGAAAACCGCCGCCATCTGGAGGAGGCCGACCGCCATATCCTCCTCTGCAAGGTGGCCCACGAGGCGGTGGACCTGGCCATCGGCGACGTGGGCGGCCATCTCATCGGCCGCATCCGGGAAAGCGTGGGCGGCTGGTCCCGCCATTTCAGCTACCTGGATCGCTTCGACGTAAAAATGACCGACCGGGAGCTGCTGCCGGTGATCCAGGCCCGCGGCTACCAGTACAAACTGAACCAGATGAGCAAGAGCGAACGAATTTTTCTCTACCTGTTGCTGAAGCTGGCCATCGGCGACGCTTTGGGCCATCTGGGGCTGCTGATTCTGGACGACCCGGCCGACGGGCTGGACGCGGCCCGGAAGCGAACCCTGGCCTATCTGCTGGCCGAAGTCGCCCGCCACCGCCAGGTGATCGTCACCACCAACGACGTGGAATTCGCCGGGCTGTTCGAGGACGCGGCCCGGATCGATCTCCCGGCGGGATGAAGTGCGCGTCGGGGAGAAAGGCCGAAAGCCG
>CAYFVR010000119.1:7946-14295 GCA_964346545.1 uncultured Desulfobacterales bacterium
CATCGAAAATGTGAAGGCGATTTTGCGGCGCTTCGTCGATCCCGCTCAACCCGCACCCGCTCAACCCATGTCGGGACAGCCCATGGCCACCGTTCAGGACATCATGACCCGCGAGGTCATCACCGTATTTCCCGAAACGGAAATCGTCGAAGCCACGCGCCTGCTGCTGGAAAACCGGATCAACGGTCTTCCGGTGGTGGACGCCGACGACCGGGTGGTGGGGATTTTATGCCAAAGCGACCTGATCGCCCAGCAAAAACGGCTTCCGCTTCCCTCGTTCTTCACCTTTCTGGACGGCTTCATTCCGCTGACTTCCACGAAAAGTCTGGAACGACAAATTCAAAAAGTCGCCGCGACCACGGTGGGCGAGGTGATGACGCCGAATCCGACGACGGTGTCTCCCGGCACGCGCGTAAACGAGGTGGCCGCGCTGATGGTGGATCGCAATTATCACACCATTCCGGTGGTTCAGGGCGATCGACTGGTGGGCGTCGTCGGCAAGGAGGATCTGTTGCGGACCATGGCGACCGCTTCCCGGTAGCCCCCGCGCGGGGCGGTACCGCCACCCCGCGGATTTCGTTCGTCGTCTCCAACGACGCCAATTTGATGGACCCAATCGGATGGAATCCGGTCGATTCCGGGTCAAAACCGTTCGATTTCGAACCCGTTTCCCGGTCCCTTTGGGGACCTTTTCGCCCCCTTATCCATGGAGAAAAAGATGAAAAAACTTTCGGTTGTTCTCGCGATTCTGGCCCTGACCGCGGCCCCCGCCCTGGCCGTCCCCCCCTCCAACGTCGGATGCGGCATCGGCACCATGGTCTTCGAAGGCCAGGACGGCTTGATTTCCCAAGTGCTCGCCGTCACCACCAACGGCATTTTCGGCAACCAGACCTTCGGCGTCAGCACCGGCACCCTGGGCTGCGACCGGCCGGCCGCCTTCGTTCAAAACGAGGAAATCAACCAGTTCGTCGTCGAAAACATGGACAACCTGGCCGTGGACATCGCCACCGGCCAAGGGGAATCCCTGGACGCGCTTTCCCGGCTGATCCAGGTGCCCGCCGAGAAGCGGGCCGACTTCAACGCCGCCCTCCAGGCCAATTTCGAGACGATCTACCCCACCCCCCAGATCACCCACGACCATGTCCTGGAGCAGATCGCGGCCGTCTACGCCCGGATCTGATTCCGAGCCGACGAATCCCGCCCGCTTTGGTAGATTTTTCGCCGAACGCGCATGAGGGACGCCGCCGCTTTGCGGCGGCGTCCTCTTTTTTTTGCGCGTTGCTGATTTCGCTGGCCTTCGCCTCGCCGGTTTTCGCCCGTCCCGGCGAGGACGCCTCGACCGCCGCCCGCGAACGGAACCTGCATCGGGAGCGGTTTTGGCATATCCTGCTCCACTACCGGCCGTCCATTTTCGGCGTCCGAAGCCTGGTGGACGATCCCGCTTTTTTTCTTTCTCCCCGCGGCAAATCCGACCCCGAGGCGGAACTGACCGCCACCCTGGGGGCCATCTTCGCGGAACCCGATCCCGACGACCCCGAGGCCCACGCCGCCTGCAAGTTTCCCCTGCGCACCGCCTGGCTGACCGAACAACTCGGCATTCCGGATTCGATCCGCCCCGATCCCGGCTGCGCCAAATTCGAT
This sequence comes from uncultured Desulfobacterales bacterium, assembly GCA_964346545.1. Classification (GTDB taxonomy): domain Bacteria; phylum Desulfobacterota; class Desulfobacteria; order Desulfobacterales; family Desulfococcaceae; genus CAYFVR01. The sequence continues at coordinate 9,588 of CAYFVR010000119.1, forward strand.
CGGGCCGTGGCCGACATCCGGCCCCGGTCGGCCGCCATGATTTTCCCCACCTACCACATGAACAACCCGGCCTCCATGTTCGGCCACACCCTGCTCACGATTCTTTCGGAGGAAGGCGCCCAGCTCACCGCCCACGCGGTCAATTACTCCGCCCGCACCGAGGAGACCAACGGCCTTTTTTTCGCGGTGAAGGGGCTGCTGGGGATGTACCCGGGATATTATTCGGTTCAGCCCTACTACCAGAAAATCCAGCAATACGGCGACATCAGCCAGCGGGACATTTGGGAATACCCGCTCAACCTGACCCGCCCGGAAATCCATCGGCTGCTGATGCACCTCTGGGAATTGCGGGAAGTCTGGGCCGACTATTTTTTCTTCGACGAAAACTGCTCCTACAATCTCCTTTTCCTGCTGGAGGCGGCCCGCCCTTCCCTGCACCTGACCGATCGGTTCAACGTTTTCGCCCTGCCGGTGGACACCATCAAGGCCGCCCGAGCCGAAGGGCTCATCGAATCGGCCGACTACCGGCCCTCCCGGGCCACCAAAATCCGGCATCGGCTCGCCCGCCTGTCTCCGGAACAACGGGACGCCGTCCTATCATTGGTGGAAGGCGAACGAGCGCCGGAGACGCTGGCCGAGGATTTTTCGGACGCCGGCGCCCAGGCCCGGATGCTGGACGCCGCGGCGGCCTACCTGCAATACCGCTTCGCCAAGCGGGAACTGACCCTGCCCCGGTACCGGCAATCCCTGCTGGCCACGCTCAAGGCCCGGAGCCGCCTGGGCCGACGACCGGAATCGGAACTCCACATCCCGCCGCCGCCCCGTCCCGACGAAATCCACGGCACCAGCCGCGTCTGGACCGGGGTGGGCGTCCGGGACGGCGAGGTTTTCCTGGAAGCGGGCTGGCGACCGGCCTTTAGCGATCTCATCGACACCAACTTCGCGCCGGACCAGGGCATGGAGATCGAATTCCTCGGCGCCCGGTTCCGGTATGAACCGAAGGAAAATCGGGCCGCGCTGGAGCGGATCGACATCATCGACATCACCTCCCTTTCGCCCCGGGACCCGTTTTTTTCTCCCTATTCCTGGAAACTTTCCGCCGGGCTCCACCGAAAGCTCCGCCCGGGCGCGGATCGGACCACGGTGTTCCGGCTGGCCACCGGCGCGGGGCTGACCTACGATCTGCCGGGAGTCGGCCTCGTCTACGCGCTGCTGGATCCCCGAATTCTCCTGGGCGGCGGACTGCCGGAAAATTACGCGTTGGGGATGGGCGCGGTCGGCGGAATTCTACGGGAGATCCGTCCGGGTTGGCGGGTCCATCTCTCCGGCGGCGGCCGCTACTTTCCCCTGGGCCACGAGCACGAGGCGATGGACGTTTCCCTGGATCAGAACTTCGAAGTCACGAAGAACACCTCTTTGAATCTGACGCTCTCCTGGGAGCAAAGCGACGGGGAGAACGCGGCGGAGGCGGCGCTGAATTGGTATTTCTTTTTCTGAACCGGCCGGGTTTTGGTCCGAAGAATCTTCCAACCCTCCGCCGAGAACCGAAAGGGAACATTCATGAGCCAAATTTCCACGGATTTCCGGGCGGATTTCGCCGAAGCCATCCGGGGTTTGCGGACCGGCGGAAAACCTTCCCGCGAGGCGCTGATGGCGGCGGCCCGGTCGCTGGCGGAAAAGCGAATCCAATCCGGTTCCCCGGGATTGTGGAAGCGCCCGCCGCGCATGGCCCTGGCGACGGTGGACGACGGCTGGGGCCACGGGCTGGAGGTGATCCGGGCCTGGGCGGAGGCCGCCGGAATGGAAGTTCGTCACCTGGGGCTGATGGTCGCGCCCGAGGAAATCATCGACGCATGCCAAAAATGGTCGCCCCACATCCTGGGAATGACGCTGCTTCAGTTCGACACCGAAGAAGGGATGATCCAGATTCGCCGGGAAATTCCCTCCTCCATCCAAATCGTCGCCGGCGGCCCGCTGTTTCGCGCCGACCCGGAGCTGGCGGAACGGGCCGGTATCGACGTCGTCGCGGTCGACGCGGCGGCGTTCGGGGAATTTTTGCTGGCCTTCGATCCGGAGTGAGGAAGCCCCCCTCGAAACGCAGGGATTCGAGGCGTTCCCAACGGTCTTCCGCAGGCAAACGGCGAAGCCCCATCGGCGGCGTTCCTCACAGACCCGCCGGCGAGGGATTCCGCCGTTTCCCGCAGAATGGACGCCCTGCGATCCTTCAAAAAAACGGCGCTTCGCCGAAATACTCTTCCGTAAAATTCCGCAGCGTAAATTTGATTTCCCGCCCCCGTTCAATGGTCTGATCCGGGTCCCCATCCAATTCCGCCGCGTATTGCGTCCGCAAAAACGCCTTCATTTCCTCGATCCGGCCGATGAGAACCTGGGCGGGCTGCACCTGTGAAAAACAGGTTACGATGGTCCGCAGATCGGAATCGGGCTGGTTCAGGGCCTCGGCCGCCCGTTGGGATTCGTCCAGCCAGCCGAACAAAACCTCGAGCACCACGGGGGTAAGCCTGGGCACGAAATCGAACATCAGAATCGCAAAGGCGTATTTGACGTTGGCGCCGTAGGTCCGGAGCTGGACCGAATTGTCGTACCGCTCGAACGCCTGAAACACCCGCCCAAACAGAGTGGCCTCCTCCGCCGCAGAAAGTTTCGCGCCCCTTTCCAGCGGTTCCCGGGTCCACCCCAGGGCCCGGAACATCCGGTTTCCGACTTCCCGGAACCGGTTTCCCCGATCCGCCGGCGGCTCTCCCGGTTCAAAAACGGCGGGATCGTTGCCGAAAACCTCCAGCAACGCCCGCAGCCGGAACACCCAATGCAAAGAACGGCCTCCCATTCCGCCGGGGGAAAGGGTCCGGCCGTTTTCAAAACATTCCAGGGCGCGGTTCAGTTGGGCGGCCACCTGTTCCCGAAGAATTTCCAACCCGTTTTCCCGCCAGGCGCCGTCCGTCTCCCCGGGGGAAACCGTCCGCGCCGCCTCCGCAATCTCCTCCGGATTTCCGCGTCTGGTCACGCAAAGCAGCCTCCGGGCCATGCAAAAATGGACCTGACCCTGTTCGCAGAACACCTCCTCGTCTTCCACCAGGCATTTTTCCGCAACGAACCGGCCCGCCCGCGCCGCCTCTTCAAACAGGCCCCAGGCGGCCGGGAACTCCCGTTCGTTCAGCGCCAGATTGAGGCGGACGACGATCCGGACCGTTCGGGCCACGGTGTGAAACGGCTGGTTGGCCAGAATGATGGACAGAAAACCGTCCGCTTCGTGAAACAGCCCCCGGGCCAGGCACAACCGGGCGATTTCGATGATCAAAAGAGTATTTCGGATGTGACGGTAGACCGACGCCAACGCGGCGTTCCGTTCCGCGTCCGCCGCGAAAAGGCTCTCCCGGAAATCCGCGCGGGCGGGCGGGTCGGCGGGGAGAATTTCCAGCACCGGAGGAACGTAGTCGTAATAGATGTGACTCCATAGGCATTCCACGCCCCACACCGTCAGGGTGTCGCCGTCATATAGTCCAACGTCCCGGGGCGGACGGTCGAAAACGATTTTGACTTCCGAAAGGTTGGCGCAGACCCGGGCGAACGGCGTCATCCGGATCAAGGCGGTTTCGGGCAGTCGCGCCTTGAGCATGGCCTGGATCGGTATTTCCATCTCCGCGAAGGCGCCCGCCGCGATGGCGATGACCAGCCGGTTGCCCAGGCCGCCGTGGGCGCCAATATCCCAGCGGATCCGCATTTGATGGGCCAGGGCGACGGCGTCCCGCAGTCCCCGGGCGAACAGCGTCACATCGCCCCGCGCGCCCTGAATCCGGGGGAGATTCAGATAAACGGTGGTGGTGGCGGCGGTCACGCTGCGGTTCTCCACGTAAAAAATTCCCAAATGCTTCAGGCTCCGAAGCAACTCCCGCTTCACCCATCCCACCGCCGCCGGCTCCAGCAACTCCCCATGCCCGGCCAGGTGAAAGGCCATTCGCACCCCTTCCGCGGGATCGATCCGAAGGTCCGGATGGGCGGCCTCTTGCAAATCCAGAAGCGTTTCGAAATCCCAGCCCCAGTGGGGGCGGTTCATCCCGATCCAGAGAGCCAGCAGGCGTAGCAGATTTTGTTTGGCGGGGGTGTTGGGGTGAAAATGCTTTCGCAAGCGGCTGATCATGGAAGGCTGCGCACCGGGCAGACCAAAACGCTTGGCCAAGGGTTTCAGCTCCGTCTCCACGAGCTGATTCACGGACCGCTCGCCCGCCATTTTATCCATGAGATCGCCAAAGGTAAATCCGGGGGGAAGTGGCCGGACCGCGCGCTTCGGAGCCGCCTCCGCAATCCATGCCGCGAAATCGGCTTCCCGGCTCCGGGAAATGCATCCGTTTTGGCGGGCGCATTCCATGAAACGGGGCAGGACCCGTTCGGCAACGTCCGGGTCGTTCCGCTGAAATTCGGATATCGTTTCCGCAGAGGGGAATGCCGCAATCAAAGCGGATGGATCACAATCTTTTAGACTTACGCGGTTTTCTCTCACGCGATTCTCCCTTGGCCAACTCGGAATGAAGTCCATTGCGGACTGAAACGGCCGGAACGATGAAAAGGTTAAAAAAATTTATATTGATTTTTCAATAGGTTATACCGAATATCCGCTTGACCTTTCCGCTTTGTTATGGAATTATACCCATCGAACAACTCGTCTTCTCCATCCCGTTGGCCCCGATCAATC
>CAYFVR010000120.1:0-9737 GCA_964346545.1 uncultured Desulfobacterales bacterium
GCCCAGCGGCAAGATCCTCTCCGGCGGCGTCGATTCCAACGCGCTGCAGCGGCCCAAGCGCTTCTTCGGGGCGGCCCGGAACGTGGAGGAGGGGGGCAGCCTCACCATCATCGCCACGGCGCTGGTGGACACCGGCAGCCGCATGGACGAGGTCATCTTCGAGGAATTCAAGGGGACCGGCAACATGGAGCTTCAGCTCGACCGCCGTCTGGCCGACAAGCGGCTGTTCCCCGCCATCGACATCAAGAAATCCGGCACCCGAAAGGAAGAGCTGCTGATGAACGCCGACGCCTTGAACCGGGTCTGGATTCTGCGAAAACTCCTGTCGTCCCTCAATCCGGTGGACAGCCTTGAATTTTTGCTTGAAAAAATGAACGGAACGAAGAATAATAGAGACTTTTTGGAATCCATGAACACCTAAATCCATCGGAGGAGGCGTTTCCCAATGAAAGCGGACATTCATCCGGCGTACAAGGCGGCCACCATCAAGTGCGCCTGCGGCTACGAACTGGAGGTCGGTTCCACCAAGGAAGACATCAAGGTGGAAATCTGTTCCCAGTGCCATCCCTTTTTCACCGGCAAGCAGAAGCTGATCGACACCGCCGGCCGCATCGAGCGGTTCCGCCGGAAGTACGAGAAGTTTCAGCAACGGCAACAGCCGAAGACCCAATGAGCCAAGGAAGCGACGGCCGGCATCCCCATGTTTGACAAGCTCAAAGGCGTCGAGGAACGATTCGCCGAAATTGAACGAAGGCTCAGCGATCCCTCCACCATGAAGGACATGGAGGCCTACCAGAACCTGGCCCGGGAACATTCGGAGCTGGGGCGGGTGGTGGAGGCGTTTCACGCCTACAAGCGGGCGAGTTCGGACATCGAGGAGAGCGAGGAGCTTTTGCGGGACGGCGATTCCGACATCAAGGAGCTGGCCCGGGAAGAGCTGGAAAGCCTGGAGGCCCGGCGGGAAAAGCTGTCCGCGGAACTCAGGCGGCTGTTGACCCCCAAAGATCCCAACGACGCCAAAAACGTCATCATGGAAATTCGCGCCGGCACCGGCGGGGAAGAGGCGGCGCTGTTCGCCAACGACCTCTTTCGGATGTACAGCCGGTACGCCGAGTCCGTGAACTGGTCGGTGGAGGTGATGAGCCATCATCCCACCGGCGTGGGCGGCACGAAGGAAGTGGTCGCCATGATTCGGGGTCGGGGAGCCTACAGCCGGCTCAAGTACGAGAGCGGGATTCACCGCGTGCAGCGGGTGCCCGAGACGGAAACCCAGGGACGGATCCACACTTCCGCCGTCACCGTCGCGGTGCTTCCCGAGGCGGAGGACGTGGAGGTCCACGTCGATCCGGGCGAACTCAAGGTCGACGTCTTTCGCTCCAGCGGCCCGGGCGGCCAGTCGGTGAACACCACCGATTCCGCCGTGCGCATCACCCACCTGCCCACCGGGCTGGTGGTGACCTGCCAAGACGAAAAATCCCAGCTCAAGAACAAGAACAAGGCCATGAAGGTGTTGCGGGCGCGGCTGCTGGACGCCCAGATTCGGGCGCAAAACGAAGAGCGATCCGAAGCCCGGAAGAGCCAGGTGGGGACCGGGGACCGCAGCGGCCGGATTCGGACCTACAACTTTCCCCAGGGACGGCTGACCGACCACCGGATCGGGCTGACCCTGTACAAGCTGGACGCCGTTTTGCAGGGCGATCTGGGCGACGTTATCGACGAATTGACCACCTTTTACCAGAGCCAGGCCCTCCAGCATGTCGACGCCGACACCCCCGCGACCGCCGTGGACCATCCGTAAGGTCCTGAACTGGACCGCCCAACATTTTCGAAATCGCGGCATCGAAAGCCCCCGGGCGTCCGCCGAAATTCTTTTGGCGCATGCCCTGGGGCTTCGTCGCATCGACCTGTACATCCGGCACGACCAGCCGCTGGAGGCCGAGGAGCTGGACCGGTTCCGCCCCTCGGTTCGCCGCCGGGCCGCCGGGGAGCCGGCCGCCTACATCGTGGGCGAGCGGGAGTTCTGGTCGTTGCCCATGGGCGTGGACCCGGCGGTGCTCATCCCCCGGCCGGAAACCGAATGCCTGGTGGAGGCGGCGCTGGCGGAACTGCCGCCCCCGGCCGAGGGGATTCGGCGGGTGCTGGAGCTGGGAACCGGCTCCGGCGCGCCGATTCTCGCGGTGGCCGCCGAGCGGCCGGGCCACCGTTTCTTCGCCATGGACCGGTCTTCGGCCGCGCTCCGGACGGCCCGCGCCAACGCGGCCCGCAACGGACTGGCCGAGCGGGTCCGGTTTTTCCAGGGGGACTGGCTGGCCCCGATCCGATCCGCCCCGCCGTCCCTGGACCTGGTGCTTTCCAACCCCCCCTATGTTCCGACCGGCGATCTTCCCGGCCTTCAGATCGAGGTGGCCGAGTACGAGCCCCGGGCGGCCCTGGACGGCGGCGCGGACGGGCTGGCCGCCATTCGTCGGCTGATTCGGGACTGCCCGATTCGCCTTCGGCCGGGCGGGGTGCTGCTGCTGGAAATCGGCGCGGATCAGCGGGCGGCCGTGGTCCGACTGGCCGAGGAGAGCGGCGAATGGGCCGACGTGCGGTTTCGGCGCGACTTCGGGGGCCACGATCGGATCGCCCGACTGGCCCTCGGGCCCGCCGGCGCAAAAAAGGCTTGAAGCCCCGTGGGATATCTGGTACCAAACCCTGATTTGATTTTCCAATCCACATCACACGCTTCCGGACCCGTCCCCCGGTGCTTTCGCAGGGAAAGTCGGAGACGGGGTTGAAGGAGCGGTGGACCAACCGAAAGCGAGCGATCCAATGGCGTACGTCAGCATGAAGGAACTGCTGGAGGCCGGCGTCCATTTCGGCCACCAGACCCGGCGATGGAACCCGAAGATGAAGCCCTATATCTTCGGCGCCCGCAACGGCATCTACATCATCGACTTGCAGAAAACCGTCCGCATGTTCCGCGAGGCCTGCGATTTCATCGCGGACACGGTGGCCAACGGTCGTTCGGTGCTGTTCGTGGGGACCAAGAAGCAGGCCCGGGACGCCATCTACGAAGAGGCGAACCGCGCCGAGATGTTCTACGTCTACAACCGGTGGCTCGGCGGGATGCTGACCAATTTTCAGACCATCAAGCAGAGCATCGACCGGCTGAACTATCTCAACGAGGTGTTCGAAGACGAAGAAACCCTCAATTTGTACACCAAGAAAGAGCGCCTCAAGCTGGGCAAGGAACGCGACAAGCTGAACAACAACCTGGGCGGCATCCGGGAGATGAACCGGGAGCCCGGCGCGATGTTCATCGTGGACCCCAAGAACGAGGCCATCGCCGTGCGGGAGGCCCGCCGGCTCAACATCCCCACCGTGGGCATCGTGGACACCAACTGCGATCCCGAGGAAATCGATTACGTGATTCCCGGCAACGACGACGCCATCCGGTCCATCCGACTGATTACCGCCCGGATCGCCGACGCCTGCATCGAAGGCCGGGAGCGCTACAATGAACGGCGGCAGGCCCAGGCCGACAAGCAGGAGGAGGAGGCGGCCGAGACCGCCGCGGCGTCGGCGGAGCTGAAGCCGGGCGAGCGCAAGGTGATTTCCGACGGGACCGACGGTCCGGTGATCGAGATCATCAAGCGAAGCGCCGACGAAGGCGAAGCGGCCGAGGCCGAAGCGGCCCCCGCGGCACAGGAAACGGCCCCCGCTCCGGCGGAAGCGGCCCCCACGGATACCGAGACGGAAAAGACGGGAGAATAAACGTCATGGCGGATATCAGCGCGGCACTTGTCAAGGAGCTTCGGGAGAAGACCGGAGCCGGAATCATGGACTGCAAGGAGGCCCTCGGGAAGGCGGACGGCGACATGGAAAAGGCCGTCGATTTCCTGCGCAAAAAGGGGTTGGCCACCGCCCAGAAGCGGGCCGGCCGGGCCGCCACCGAGGGCGTGATCGAATCCTACATTCACATGGGCGGCAAAATCGGCGTGATGGTCGAGGTCAACTGCGAGACCGACTTCGTGGCCAAAAACGCCGATTTTCAGGAGTTCGCCCGGAACATCGCCATGCACATCGCGGCCACCAGTCCCGCCGGCATCGCCCCCGAGGACGTGCCCGAGGACGTGGTCGTGAAGGAGCGGGACATCTATCGGGCCCAGGCATTGGAGATGGGCAAGCCCGAGGTGGTGGTGGACAAAATCGTGCAGGGAAAGCTGGACAAGTTCATCAAGGATTCCTGCCTGTTGAATCAGGCCTACGTAAAAAATCCAGAGATGTCCATTTCCGACTATCTCAACGAAATGATCGGGAAGACCGGCGAGAAAATCACCATCCGGCGGTTCGCCCGCTACCAGCTCGGGGAATAGGCCCGTGGCCGCCCTCGCCTTCCGGCGCGTGGTTCTGAAGCTTTCCGGCGAAGCCCTGATGGGCGACCAGGGCTTCGGCATTTCGCCCGACATGATCAAGTTCGTCGCCGACGAAATTGGCGCCATGGTCTCCCTGGGCGTTCAGATCGCCGTGGTGGTGGGGGGCGGCAATATTTTTCGGGGCGTCGCCGCCGGCGCCTACGACATGGACCGGGCCTCCGCCGACCACATGGGCATGCTGGCCACCGTGATCAACAGCTTGGCCCTTCAGGACGCCCTGGAGAAAAAGGGGGTCGCCACCCGGGTCCAGACGGCCATTTCCATGCACGAGGTGGCCGAACCCTATATCCTGCGGCGGGCCGTCCGGCACCTGGAAAAGGGGCGGGTGGTGATTTTCGCCGCGGGCACGGGGAATCCCTATTTCACCACAGACACGGCGGCGGTGCTCCGGGCCCAGGAAATTCACGCCGAGATCCTGTTCAAGGCCACCAAGGTGGACGGGCTCTACAGCGCCGACCCCGCCGCGGACCCGGATGCGGAGCGGATCGAATCCATCTCCTACATGGAGGTGCTGGAACGTCGGCTCCGGGTGATGGACATGACCGCCATTTCTTTGGCCATGGACAACCGGCTGCCGCTGGTGGTCTTTGATCTGAGCCGGGCCGGAAGCCTGACGCGGCTGGTGAACGGCGAGCGGGTGGGCTCCCGGATCGGCTGATCCGCCGGTTCCGGCGTTCGTCCGGCGTTTAAACCTTCCGTCCGCGGGCCCCCCCGCGGTTCCCCTTTTTCCGGCCATTCCCGTCCGGAAGCGGGGAACCGGGCTTTTCCTTTCCCGTACAATCCCTTGCCGAAGGTGAACCCAATGCTATCGGAAACCTACGAAGAAGCCCGGGACCGGATGGAAAAAACCATCGAGTCCCTCCAAAAAGAGATGAAGCGGGTCCGAACCGGCCGGGCGTCCCTGTCGCTGCTGGACGGCATCCGGGTCGATTATTACGGCACCCAGACTCCGCTGAACCAGATGGCGTCTCTCTCCGTCCCCGAAAGCCGGCTGATCGTGATTCAGCCCTGGGACGTTTCGGTCGTCAAGCAGATTGAAAAGGCCATTTTGAAGTCGGATCTGGGCCTGACCCCCTCCAGCGACGGCAAGCTGATCCGGATCGCCATTCCGCCCCTCACCGAAGAGCGGCGCAAGGATCTGGTGAAGGTCGTCAACAAAATCGCCGAGGAATACAAGGTGGCGATCCGGAACATCCGCCGGGACGCCAACGAAATGGTCAAGGAGCTGAAGAAGGAAAGCGAGATTTCCGAGGACGACGCCTTCAAGGCCCAGGACGAAATTCAGAAGATCACCGACGGCTTCGTCGGCAAAGTCGACGAGATCCAGGCGGCGAAGGAAAAGGAGATTCTTGAGTTCTGAATCCGCCGCCGCCGGGCTGGACCCGGCGCGGATGCCCGTCCATGTGGCCATGATCATGGACGGCAACGGCCGGTGGGCGCGGAAGCGGTTGATGAACCGCGTCCGCGGACACCAGCGGGGGACGGAGGTGGTTCGGGAGATCGTTCGTTCCTGCGCCGGGCTGGGAATCGCCCATCTCACCCTGTTCGCCTTTTCCACCGAGAACTGGGCCCGACCCCGCGCGGAAGTGTCGGCCCTGATGGAGCTGCTGAAAAAATTTCTCCGGGACGAGCTGGCCGAAATGTTGGAAAACGGCATCCGGCTGGACGTGGTGGGGCAGATGGATCGCCTGCCGGCGGACGTTCGGGAGCGGCTGCGGGAGGCCATGGATCGCACCGCCTCCGGGCGGGGCATGCGGCTTCACCTGGCCCTGAGCTACGGCGCTCGCGACGAGCTGGTCGCCATGGCCCGAACCCTGGCGGAAAAAGCCCGGGACGGCATCCTGGACCCCGCCGACGTCACCGAGGAGACCGTTTCGGCCCATCTCTTCACCGGGGACATTCCCGACCCCGACCTGCTGATCCGAACCAGCGGAGAGCAGCGGGTCAGCAATTTCCTGCTCTGGCAGATCGCCTACGCCGAACTCTTTTTCACCGAAACCCTCTGGCCCGACTTCAACCGCGAGGAGCTGGTCCGGATCCTGCGCGCCTACCAGGGGCGGGACCGACGATTCGGAAAGGTCGATCCCGCCGCGTCCTGAGCGTCCGCCGCCGGTCGCCCTTTTTTTCCCTCCAACCCTTTGCCCAAGGCGGCCCTCCGTGGAACGTAGCCATCTGCATCGCTGGATCACCGGCCTCGTCCTGTTTCCCCTGCTGATTTACCTGGTCCACCGGGGCGGTTCGGCCTTTGCCGGATTTGTCGCCGGCGCCTCTTTTCTGGCCATGCTGGAATACGTCCGCATCGCCCTGGCCGACGAAAACGGCCGCTGGCTGGACGCCTTTTCCATCCTCGGGCTGGCCACCCCGCCCGTCATGATCTGGGCCGCCCAGGTCCATTCTCCGGAATTTGTTCTGCTGATCCTGTTTTTCAATTTGATGGGCTGCGCCGGGGCGGTGCTGGCGAAATTTTCCGGCCGGCCGTACATCGTGGACAAGACGGGGCGCCAGCTCCAGGGGGTTTTGCTGATCGGGATTCCCCTTTCCGCCGCCGTTCTCATCCGGGACGGGGCCGACGGCGCGGTTTGGCTGCTGCTGGTGCTCACGGTGGTGTTCGGCGGGGACATCGGGGCCTTTTACGCCGGCACCCGCTTTGGACGCCGCAAGCTGCTCCCCGGCGTGAGCCCCAAAAAGACCGTGGAGGGGGCGGTCGGCGGGCTCGGGGCCAATCTTCTGGTGGGTTCCATCGTGAAAATTTTCTTTCTGCCCAGCCTGAATTGGCACGAGAGTCTGCCGTTCTTTCTCCTTCTCGGCGCGGCGGGGCAGGTCGGCGACCTGTTCGAATCCGCCTTCAAGCGGGCGGCGGGGGTCAAGGATTCCGGAAACATTCTTCCCGGCCACGGCGGGGTGCTGGACCGGATCGACGCCCTTTTGTTCGCCCTGCCGGTTGCCTATTTTTTCAAGAAGTTTATTTTGTGGGTCTGAGGGGGTTTCACGGGCGATTCGATTTCGCCGCCGGGGATGGGCAAAATATCCGGAAATCCGTTTTGGCGAATTGTCCATATGGATTTGCAATGGAACGGGGAAAGGCCGGTTTCATGAAGCAATTGTCGGTTTTGGGTTCCACCGGCTCCATCGGCCGCAACGTGTTGCGGGTGGTGGAACAGTTCCCCGAGCGATTCGGGGTGCGGGCCCTGACCGCCCATTCCAGCGTGGAGCGGCTGGCCGAGCAGATCGGACGGTTTCGTCCGACCTTGGCCGCGGTGGGCGGCTCCGAGGCGGCGGATCGGCTTCGGGCGCTTCTTCCGGCGGATTGCGAAACCGAGATTCGCTTCGGGGAATCCGGTTACGCCGAGGCGGCCGCCCGATCCGGCTCGGACGTGGTGGTGGCCGCCATGACCGGCGCGGCGGGTCTGCTTCCGGTGCTGGCGGCCGTGGAAGCGGGCCATACCGTGGCTTTGGCCAACAAGGAAACGCTGGTGATGGCCGGGGAGCTGGTGATGGCCCGGGCGGCGGAACAAAACGTCCGGATACTGCCCATCGATTCGGAGCACAGCGCCATTTTCCAGTGCCTTTCCGCCGGACGGCCGGAAGAGCTGGACCGGATTCTGCTGACCGCCTCGGGCGGCCCGTTCCGGGAATGGCCCGCGGAACGGATCGCCGCCGCGACGCCGGAGGCGGCCCTGCGCCATCCCAACTGGGAGATGGGGCCCAAAATCACCATCGACTCGGCGACCCTGATGAACAAGGGGCTGGAGGTGATCGAGGCCCGCTGGCTGTTCGACGTTTCTCCGGACCAAATCGAGGTGGTGGTGCATCCGCAAAGCATCGTCCATTCCATGGTGGCGTACCGGGATGGTTCCGTGATGGCCCAACTGGGCGCGCCCGACATGCGGGGGGCCATCGCCTATGCCCTTTCCTGGCCGGAACGTCTTCCCCTGGGGCTCCCGGTCCCCGATTTTTCTCAACTGGGTTCCCTGACCTTCGAGTCCCCCGATCTGGAGCGATTCCCCGCCTTGGGGCTGGCCTTCCGGGCGATCCGGATCGGCGGAACCCTTCCCGCGGTGCTGAACGCCGCCAACGAAGCGGCCGTTTCGGCCTTTCTGGAGGGGGGATTGCCCTTTCCGGCCATCGCCGAAACCGTGAAGGCGGTCATGGACCGGCACGAGCCGGTGTCCGCGCCCGATCTCGACGCCATTCTCGCGGCCGACCGATGGGCCCGGGAGACGGCGGCGGCGTTGGCGACACCGCAATAAAGGCGTTTGAATGAACAGCATTTTGGCGTTTGTCATTGTTTTGGGCGTGCTCGTGTTCATCCACGAGTTCGGCCATTTTATCGTGGCCCGGCTCTGCGGGGTCGGGGTGGAAATTTTTTCCCTGGGATTCGGTCCCCGGCTGGCGGGCAAGACCGTGGGCCGCACCGATTACCGAATCTCCGGCATCCCCCTGGGCGGATTCGTCAAGATGGTGGGCGAAGAGCCCGACGCGGACCTGCCCCCCGAAGACATCCCGGTGGCCTTCAACCACAAGCCGGTGTTCAAGCGGATTTTGATCGTCGCCGCCGGGCCGGCCTTCAACATGCTGCTGGCGGCGTTGATTTTCTTCGTGATTTTCCAGGTTTCGGGCATGTCCCAACTGGAACCGGTGGTGGGAACCGTGAAGGCGGACACCCCGGCGGATCGGGCCGGAATTCAGCCGGGGGACAAAATCGTCGCCATCAACGAACGGCCGGTGGGAACCTGGGATGCGATGTCCGAGGTCATCCGGGAGAGCGGCGGCCAGACCCTGGGAATCACCGTGGCCCGGGACGGAAGCCAGTTTCATGTCCAGATCGCCCCGGAGCGCACCACCGTGCCGGACGTGTTCGGCGAAGAGACCGAGCGGTTCGTGGTGGGGATCACCGCCGGGGGGGAGGTCTTCAACCGGCGGCTCAACCCCCTTGAGGCGTTGGGGCAGAGCGTGGTGCAAACCTGGCGGATCGCCGAATTGACGGTGGTCAGCGTCGCCAAGCTCATCGCCGGCAGCCTGTCGGCCGACACGCTGGGCGGCCCCATCATGATCGCCCAGATGGCGGGGGAGCAGGCCGAGCAGGGGGCGACCAATCTGGTCTTTTTCATCGCTTTGCTCAGCATCAATCTCGCCATCCTCAATATCCTGCCGATTCCGGTGCTGGACGGCGGTCACCTGTTGTTCTTCATCATCGAGGCCGTGCGCGGCAAGCCGGTGAGCATCCGTGTCCGGGAAATGGCCCAGCAGGCCGGGGTGTTCGTGCTGCTGCTTCTCATGATTTTCGTGTTTTACAACGACATCAGTCGGCTGTTTTCC
>CAYFVR010000120.1:9837-14213 GCA_964346545.1 uncultured Desulfobacterales bacterium
GTTAGGAAAACATCGCCATTTCCCCGGGCGGATGAATCGCCGTTCCACGTCCGCCACCACCGCAAACCATTGAGCGCCTAATGCCCCATCGCATTGAAATCGCCCTCCGCCCCGAAATGATCGATCCCGAAGGCGAAGCCGTTCGTCGAAAAGCCCGGGATTATTTCGGAATCCATCTCGACGCCGTTCGCGCCGTCCACTTGGTCACTTTGGACGCCAATCTTTCGGAGGCGCAGGTGGACCGGGTCCGGACGGAACTGTTGACCAATCCGGTCACCCAGGTCTCCGCCCTGTCCCCCCTGGCCCTGCCCTTCGACGGCTGCATCTGGGTCGGGTATCGGCCCGGGGTGCGGGACAATCCCGGGGCCACGGCGCGGGAGGCGGTTCGGGACATCCTGGGCCGGGAATTTTCGTCGGGGGAGGGAATTTACACCTCCCGGCGCTATTGCCTTTCGGGCCCCGATTTGACCCGCGAAGCCATGGAAACGGTGGCCCGGGAGCTTTTGGCCAACGAGATCATTCAGCAGTGGCGGATTTACGCGCCCGAAGAATGGGACCCCGCGGAGGGCGTGGGATTCATCGTTCCCAAGGTGAAGCTGGACCACGAACCGACGGTGACGGCGCTCTCGGTGGCCGACGACGAAACCTTGGCCCGAATCAGCGACGAGCGGAACCTGGCCCTCAATCCCCGGGACGTTCCGGTGATTCGGGCCTATTTCAACGATCCGTCGGTTCGGGAGCGACGAAAGGCGTTCGGCCTCTCCGATCCCACCGACGTGGAGCTGGAATACATTTCCCAGGGGCGCAGCGACCATTGCAACCACAACACCTTCCAGGGAAAATTTTTCTACCGGGAAGGCGCCGACGGGCCGGTGGCGGTTTGGGACAACCTGTTCAAAACCTGCATTCAGGCGCCCACCCTGGCGCTCCAGAAGGAAAAGCCCTGGGTGATTTCGGTGCTGTGGGACAACGCCGGCGTGGGACGCTTCGACGAGGATCATTATTACGTGATCACCGGCGAAACCCACAATTCGCCCTCCAACATGGAGGCCTACGGCGGCGCGATCACCGGCATCGTCGGGGTCTACCGCGATCCTCTGGGCACCGGCAAGGGGGCGCGGCTGGTGATGGGCGCCTACGGCTTTTGCGTGGGCCCCCGGGACTACGACGGACCGCTTCGGCCCCGGCTTCATCCCCGCCGCCTGCTGGACGGCGTCGTCGAGGGCGTGCGGGACGGCGGCAACAAAAGCGGGGTGCCCACTCCCTTGGGTCAGTTGACCTTTCACCCCGGCTATCTGGGCAAGTGTCTGGTCTTCGTGACGGCCGTGGGACTCATGCCCGCCCGCATTGAGGGCGAACCGGCGGAGCTGAAGGCCACCGCGCCGGGCGATCTGGTGATCATGTGCGGCGGTCGGGTGGGGAAGGACGGCATCCACGGGGTGACGGCCTCTTCCGAGGTGTTCTCCGAATCCACGCCGGCGGGCCACGTGCAGATCGGCGACCCCTACACGCAAAAAAAGATGCACGATTTTCTGCTGGAGGCGCGGGACCAGGGGCTCATCGCCTTTGTCACCGACAACGGCGGCGGCGGCCTCAGCTCTTCCGTGGGCGAATCGGCCCGTTTCAGCAACGGGGTGGAGATCGATCTGGACCGCGTTCCCCTGAAGTACGAGGGGCTGGACCAGTGGGAAATTTGGGTGTCGGAATCCCAGGAGCGGATGACCGTGGCGGTGCATCCCGAAGATTTGGACCGGTTCATGGCCCTTTCCGCGAAACACGCCGTGGAAAGCACCGTCATCGGCCGCTACGCCGATTCCGGGATGCTTCACATCGCCTGGAAGGGCGAAACCTGCGCCCGGGTGGACATGGATTTGTTGCAGTCCGGATTTCCCCAATGGGAGTTCGATGCCCATTGGCGATCCCCGGAGGATCGGGGGCTCGTGGAACCGGTGCTGGGGGCGCCCCGGGATCTGGATCGGCTGATGATCGACCTGCTGGCCCGGCCCAACCTTTGTTCCCGGGAGTGGATCGCCCGGCAGTACGACCACGAAGTGCAGGGCGGCAGCGTGATCAAGCCGCTGGTGGGCGCCGGGCGCGATCTGCCTTCCGACGCGGCGGTGATTCGGCCCCGGCTGGATTCCGACCGGGGGCTGGCGGTTTCCCAGGCGCTGATTCCCCAATATTCCGCCATCGACGCCTACGCCATGACCGCCTGCACCATGGACGAGGCGGTTCGTCGGCTGGTGGCGGCGGGCGCGGACCCGGACCAAATCGGCGGCGTGGACAATTTCTGCTGGCCCAACATCCAATACGATCCGGAAACCAATCCGGACGGCCGCTTCAAGGCCGCCCAGTTGGTCCGCTCCTGCATGGCGCTTCGGGATTTGTGCCTGGCCTACGGTCTTCCGCTGCTGTCCGGCAAGGATTCCATGTACGTGGACGGCCATCTGCCCGGCCGCTACGGCGAAACCCACAAGGTTTCGGCGCTGGAGACGCTTCAGTTTTCCACCATCGGCGTGGTGGAGGACATCCGCCGTTGCCGGACGCCGGACGCCAAGTCGCCCGGAGACCTTTTATATGTGCTTGGCTGGACCCGGGACGAACTGGGCGGGTCGGAATATTACGAACATTTTGGGCATGTCGGGCGGAACGTGCCGGCGGTGGACCCGAAAGCGTTTTTGGATTTGTACCGGCGGCTCCATCAATGGATGAAAGACGGGAAGCCGGCTTCGGTTCACGGGATTTACCGGGGCGGCTTGGCCGTTCACCTGGCCATGACCGCCATGGGCGGCCGGCTGGGGCTTTCCGCGGACCTGGAGCGGGTTCCGGTTCAAGAGCCTTTGCGCTGGGATCATCGCCTTTTTTCGGAGTCGGCCGGACGGTTTCTGGTCACGGCGGCGCCCGAAGACGCGGAAGGGCTGGAGTCGGCGATGGAGGGGTTGCCTTGCGCCCGGATTGGGGAAGTCGTGGAAACGCCGGAACTGGTTCTGCGGGCGGGCGAACGGATTTTGAGTCGGCTTTCCATGGACCGCCTGCTGAAAGCCTGGAAAGCGCCGTTTGGAGAATTGATATGAGCCGTACCCCCGTTCCCGCGCTGGTCCCGACCGGATTCGGATTGAACTGCGACTACGAAACCGCCCATGCGCTGGCGTTGGCCGGCGCGGCCGCGAAGCGGGTCCACATCAACGATCTGATTTCCGGCGCGGTTTCGCTTTCGGATTTTCGGATTCTGGTCTTCGGCGGCGGTTTTAGCTGGGGCGACGACCACGGCGCGGGGGTGATCCAGGCGGTGCGGATGCGGACCCATTTGGGCGACGCCCTGTTGAACTTCGTCGCGGGCGGAAATCTGGTGCTGGGCATTTGCAACGGATTTCAGACCCTGGTGAATCTGGGCCTTCTGCCGGGGCTGGACGGCGACTATTCGGCCCGGACGGTGGCCCTGACCGGAAACGATTGCGGCAATTTTCGGGACCAATGGGTCCATCTGGCCGCGAATTCCGCCTCCCCCTGCGTGTTTACCCGCGGCATGGACCGGATGGAGCTGCCCGTTCGCCATGGAGAAGGCAAGTTTTTCGCCGAGAAGGCGGTGCTGGATCGGCTGGAAGCGGGGGGACAGGTCGTTCTTCGCTACGCCACGCCGGAGGGCGAAGCCGCCCAAGGCCGGTTTCCGGACAACCCCAACGGCGCCTTCCGCGACGTCGCCGGCATTTGCGACCCCACCGGCCGGGTGTTCGGGTTGATGCCCCATCCCGAGGCGTATCACCACTGGAGCCAGCATCCGGAATGGACGCGGCGGGCCGCAACCGGTTTGTTGGACGTCTCGGCGGGCGCCAACGGAAAATCCGTTCCCGCCGGACGGCGGATTTTGGAAAACGCGGTGGGGTTTTGGGGGTGAGCAACCGCCTCCATTTTGTCTTTTTGGCCAGATGACCGCGTTTTCTTGAAATGACGTAAATTTTCCCTCCGCCGTCAATTTTTGGCGACGCCCCGGCGGCTGGGTTCGAATCCGGTGGGTTTGGCAAATCGCCCGAATTTTTTTCCGGATCGATTTTTTCTTGCGGAATGTCTCTCGCCCTCCCGTTTTTTCCCTTTCCCCTTCCAAATTCCCCGGATAAATCTTTTTAATGCCATAAATTTGTTAATAGTGCTTCCCGTCTTCCGATCCTCTTCCCGAAACGTTTCCGGCGCTCAAATTTAACGCTTGTTTTTTTTAAAAATCAAATGAATTTAACCTGTTATGCGGTTAATTTCGCGGCGGGCGTTGTTTTTGGCGACGGAATCCATGAAATTTCGCGGCCGAGCGGCCGTCCATGGAAATTTTTGGGGATTGGCCGTTTTTCGAGTTTAATGCAAGCCGCTTGAATTACACTTTTTTA
>CAYFVR010000121.1:0-14212 GCA_964346545.1 uncultured Desulfobacterales bacterium
CCATGCCCATTCCCGGGGATATCCCGCGCGAAGACAAGGCCGTCCCGGCCCTGTTCTGCCTGGCCATGGCGCTGATCCTGATCCTGGGATTTCAGGTCCAGCTTTCCATCGCCCTGCTGGCCGGCGCGGTGGGCATGGTTTTGTCCCGGGTGCTGACCATCGACGAGGCCTACGAGGCCGTGGACTGGATGACGATTTTTCTGCTGGCCGGCCTGATCCCCCTGGGCATGGCCTTTCAAAATTCCGGGGCCGCGAAAATGATCGCCGACGGGCTGGTGGCGGTGATGGGCGGCGGCGTTCCGCCGCTGGTGCTGCTGGGGGCCATCGGGCTGCTGTCCTCCTTTTTCACCCTGGTGATTTCCAACGTGGGCGCGGCGGTGCTGCTGGTTCCCTTGGCCATGAATCTGGCCGTCCAGGCGGAGACCGATCCCCGGGTGGCGGCGCTGACCGTGGCCGTGGCCACGTCCAATTCATTCCTGCTGCCCACCCATCAGGTCAACGCGCTGATCATGCGGCCCGGCGGCTACCGGACGGTGGACTTCATGCGGGCGGGGTCGGGGATGACGGTGCTGTATTTGGTGGTGCTGATCGCGGTGCTGGCCACCGGCTACGGCGGGTAGTTTATTCCAACGGAGAGGAGATGCGAAATGGCGAAACGAGGCGATGCGCGAATTTGGCGGACGGTTTGGGTCATCCTATTTCTCACGGCTCTTCCGCTGGCCGGGTGCAGCGGCTCCGGCGAGGACGATCCGGACACCGGGAGCGTCGGTTTCTGCAATTTCACGGCGGACGCCTACGATCTGGAACTACGGCGGGTATCGGACGACGAAGTGGTCCGCTCCCTGAGCTTGGGACCCGGCACGGGCGGCGATCCCAATTGCGCCGAGGAGACCGAGGTGACGGTGGGCAGCCATTACGGGGTCGCCTTCCGGCAAGGGGACGGCTTTTTCAGCGAATCTCGGGATTTCCTGGTTCTCCACCAGGGAACCCGTCCCACGGTCTACGTCACCGGCGGCGGCGAATTGGGCGTGGACGGCGGCGATACGGCCGGGGAGGGGAACATCGAGGTGTGCAACACGGATACCCGGGATTATCTCGTCACGTTGCGCCGGGAGGTGGACGACGCCGAGGTGGACCGATTCGAGCTGGAAGGCTTTTTCGAGTTTGGAGACGTGTGCGACGAATTCCTGGTGATCCCCTCGGGCGTCTATTACCTCAAGGTTTTCGAGATCGACGACACCGACGATCAGGCCACTTCGCCGATCTTTTTCCTCACCGACGGCGAAACCGAAGAATTCCGGATCGAGGTGGACGGAGACGTGGTGAACGTGGATTGACGGGCATACCGTTCATTTAGCGGGAAAATGGTAGGGGCGTATCGCATACGCCCTCGGTCAATCCGGTACGACTGTCAAAAAATCGCCGTGGCGGCCTTCCTTGGGAAGGCCGCCACGGCGATTTTTTGGAGATCACCGCGCTTCGACGCTTTCCATGGCCGTCGGCTCCTCCGGCGGGCGTTGGCGCTGGCTTCGGCCGCGCTCGGGCAGGAAGGCGTCGATGATGGCCGGCAGGGACGGAAGCCCCAGGGCCCGGCCGATGAGGGTGGCGCTCTCCCGGGCCCAATGCTCCATCAGCGCCTCGGAAGGCGCTTCGAAATCCTGGAGGATGCGCTCCCGGGAACGTTTCTGGTCGAAATGGGACCGCTCGATCCGGAGGGAGTACATGAATCGGATGCAGGTTTTGCTCTTGAGCAGATCGCCGGTGGCCCGGGTTTCGCGGCTGAAAACGTAGGTCAGCTTCAGCGGTTCGCCCTGGGGCGTCGGAAAGGCTTCCAGCACGAAGTCCAGAAAGGAGGCGATCTCCGCGCACCGGTCGAAGGTGTTGTCGTGCAGCCCCAGCACCAGAGAGGAGAAGCGGGGCCGAAATCGTTCCAGCACCTCTTCGAACCAATCGTGCGCCAGGTCCTCGGCGGCCCGGTCTCGGATGGTTCGCCAGGCGGCCTCCTGCCGTTCGTGTACGTGAAGTTCCGGCAGCAGCCGCTCCAGCTCCGCGATGAACTCCGCGGCGGTGGGGCGCAGGTCGGGACGGCCCCGGGTGGCTTGGGCGATCAGGGGACGCAGCAGATCGGCATGGGTCGCCCCTTCCGCCAGCAAATGGCTCAACGTGCGTCCCAACCCAAAAATGTCGGCCGCCGGGGTCCATTCCGGATGGCCGCCCCGGACTTCCGGCGCGGTGAACTCGCCCTCGGGATCGATTCGCCCTTTTTCCCGGCCGTACCGCGCCAGCCCGAAGTCGATGAGCACCGGGTTGGAGCTGCGCTGATCCAGGATGATGTTTTTGGGGCAGACGTCCCGGTGGACGATGCCGTGGGCGTGGAGAAACCGCAAGGCCCGGGCCAGCTTGAGCCCCAGGTTGGTCGCCAGCGGCACCGTCAGCTTGCCCATTTTGTGGGAAAGGCTCATGCCCTCCACCCATTGGTAGATTTCCACCCCCAGCACGCCGCTTTCCTCGGCCTCCTCCGGCACGTCGGCGATGCCGATGTCCCGCAGATTGTAGATGTATTCCGCGCCGTCCTCGCCCCGGAGGCCGGTCAGGTTGCGGAGCTGTTTGAGCACTTCGGCGGTCTCCTGGAACCGCTCCCGGTCCTTCTGGGTTTTCAGCCGCACCGTGCGCAGGGCGAAATTGATGCCGTCGGCGGAAAAACGAGAAACCTCGGCCAAGGCGCCGCCGCCCACCCGTTCCCGCACCGCCGGCAGCCGGATGCGTTCCAGCGCCCCGGCGAACAGCGCCTCCCGGTCGGTTTCGTCGGCGGGAAAGCCGCGGCCGACGCCCGCCAGCCAAGCCTCCAGAATGTCGGACTGAAAACCGCTTCGCCGGTGAAAAACGCCGATCTCCTCCAGCTTGTTCAGGTGCTTCACCACCCGGTCCCGGGTGTAGACCAGCCGTCGGGAGCCTTCGAAGCCGGTGTTGATGCACCAGTGATTGAGCAGGTCCAGCGCCCGTTCCACCAGTCGATCCGGGGCGTAGGCGTTTTCCGCCGCGCAGCGGGCCAGGGCCACCGCCAGGGGATAGCAGGGGCGGGGCTTCCACTGGTTGATGTCCTCGGCCTCGTTGAGGATGTCCCGCAGATAGTCGGAGACGCCGTGTTCATATCCCTCGGACAGCTGAATTTTGAGGTCCTCCACAACGTGGACCACGTCGTCGTAGTGAATCCAGTTGCGCCGGTCCTCGTTGACGTGTTCCTTGAGCTGGGCCAGCAGGGTTTTGAGGATGAAGACGTTGCCCGATTTATGGCAGATCTGCTCCCGGGCCTCCCGGGTGGTGTGGAGCCGGTCCCGGCTGAACCGATAGATCAGATGGTTGAGGGTCTTTTCCCGGATGGTTCGAATGTCCTTGGGCCGCAGCAACCCCTTGAGGTTGGAGCCGATTCGCTCCAGCAGACCGGGCAGGCCGATGAGGCCGAAGTGGACCGGCGCCAGTTCCGGGTCGTCGGATCGGGACCAGTGCAACTCCAGCCGGTCTTTGAGCCGGGTGCCGAACCGGGGGCCGTCGGCCCGCTGAAACAGGAGTTGCGCCTCGTCGATGAGCAGCAGCACGCCCTCCCGACCCATTTTCCGGGCCGCCCGGCGAACGGCGTCGAAGGCGTCCGGGGCGGGCAGATCGTCCATTTCTTCCGCCGGCAGGGTCGCGCCGGTGAGGGCCTGGAGCCGATCCGACAGGGTCCGCCAGAGCGCCCGAGGATTGACCCGGCCGGAACGGTCGGTCAGCTCGGTGCAGAGCACCGGGGCCGGGATCACCAGCCCCAGATGGTCCGCCCGTTCCACGAGATATTGGGCCAGGGTGGTTTTTCCGAAGCGGCGGGGGGCCACCACGGCGAAGGAGCTGCCGCTTTTGAGCCGGTCCTGGAGAGAGGCGACGTGCTCCTGGGGACCGATGGGGTGCTCGTCCACGTAGACGGTTCGCACGCCTTCGGGCCAGAGGAGTTCGATGTTGCCCTCGGCCGGTTCCATGGCGTCCCAGGTCAGCTTTTTGCGGCAGCACAGGTGGGCGCCGGTTTCCTCTTCCCGCACCGTCAGGGCCAGTCGCAGTTTGCCGTTGTGGGGCCACCGGGCCGGTGGCCGCAACGGGATTTTCACTTTGAATGTGTAGCCGTAGCCTTCTTTGCGCTTGCGCCAGTCGGAGGCCGGGATGTTCAGTTCCTTCGGAGTGGGATCCTCCCACCGTTCCGGCCAGGCGTCCCGCAGCTTGATGTCCACCTGGTATTCGAGCTGAAGATGCAGGTCGCCGGGGCGGAAGCGGCTGGTGAAGCGAACCGGGGCCTGAACGAAGCCGTAGTGGCCGTCGCCGCGGTTGTAGTCCACGTAGGCCAGGGGCACCCGTCGACCTTTTTCGTCCACCCAGTCGTGGTCCAGCTCCAGCGCCACCCGGCGCTCCTCCACCGGGGGCAGGGCGGTTTCGCCGCCGGCTTCCTTGTTCTTGGCGATCCAGCCCGACAGCATTTCGTAGGTGGCCGAGGCGGCGGTGCCCACATGGGCTTCGAAAAAACGGATGGCCTCCTCGAAATGGGCGGCCACGGTTTCCCGCTCGTCCTGGTCCAGCGCCGCGCCGGCCCGTTCCACGATTTGGTGAAAGACCTCGGCGTCCACCGAATGGCGGAGTTTGTCCATGCGCTCCACGCTGGCCAGCAGCCGGTCCTCCTCCACTCCGGCCTGGAAGGCCTCCTGCACCCAGCGCCGATGGGCCGGGTCCAGGTGGTCGAAGAGCCGCCCCACCCGCAGGGCGTTTTCGGCGAAATTGCGGATGTATTCCTCCAGCCGCCGGCCCTGGGGCGGGGGCGGCATTTCGCGCAGAAATTCCGGGAGCGCCCGGGCCAGCTCCTGGGCGCCGGTCAGGCACTGGCTGACCCGTCGTCGGATCACCGGATTGGCCAGCCGGATGCAGCGGTCCAGAAGCTGAAAGGGGTCGGGCGCGATTTTTTCTTCGGGATCGATCCATATCCAGGCGGGCAGGGATTCCAGCACGTCGGGGGAGGCCATCAGGGAGCTGATTTCCCGCAGGTCTCCGGGGCTCACGCCCACGCCCATCAGCTCGTAGGTGCAGGGGCCCAGCCGGGGATACACGGCGTCGAAACAGGCCTGGGCCTCCACCAAATCCTTTTCCAGGGAGGCGGCTTCGGGCAGCAGGTTGGCCGATTGACGCAGCAGACGCTGGGTCCGCTCGATGGCTTTGGCCAAGCCGTAGACGCCGGCGACCGTTCGGGGCGCGTCGAACCGGTTGGCCAGCTCCTCCCCGGCCCGGACGATGTCGTTGCGCAGCCGATCCAACGCCTCGGGGTCGGGCACCCGCAGGCGGACGATCCACTCCTCCAGCCGCGGGTCGTGGGGGAAGGCCGGGGCGGACGCCTCCCCCCCGGGGGGCTCTCCGGCCTCCGGCCCTTCCTCTCCCTCGCTTGCGCCATGCCGACCGCCGGCCTCGGCTTCGGCGGACTCGCCGTCTTCGTCCGTGTGGGCCAGGGTCGGCTGATCGACGGTGTCGAAGTGGATGCGATCGATCCACTCGGCCACGTGGCGGCGGGGGTCGTCTTCCGCCCGGGCCTCCTCCACCATCTGGGCCAGGAGCTGATCGTCGAATCGGGCGCTGACCTCCTGGACCGCGTCCAGCACCGCGCCGGACCAGGTTTCCGCCCGGTTTTCCGGCAGGGACACGAGAATGGGCGAAACCGACTTGAGTTCCCGGCAGACGCCGGTGGGGTCCATCCGGCGGCACATGGCGGCGTACACCGGCGCCCGCACCGATTCCGACACCGGCAGGTCGGCCATCAGCTCCAGCAGGCGGAAAAGGCTCACGTCGCTTTGGGAAACGTCCCGGGCGAAGGCGTTGAGGGCCGGCACGCCGAACAGGTTGAGCAGTTCGTGAAATTCGGCTTCGCTCAGGTTGGGATCGATCATCCCGTTGAGGATGCCTTTTTGGCGGGGCGTCATGTCTGCCTGATACTTTTCCAGCCGGAACAGCCGCCAGACGTGGCGCATCTGGTGGAGATTGTCCTCGGAGATGCGGGCGTCCGGCGGTTCCAGGGTCGGTCGCCAGACGGAACGCAGCTCGGATGCGGCGACGGCCAGCTTTTGGGTCAGTTCGGCGTTGGGATGGCTGGTGGCCGAGGAGGCGGGGGGCGGCGAAGGGCGACGGGAAACCATGACCTGCGAGGCCGGGGCCGGAAAAAACCGGTAGATGGAGTCGAAGGATTCCTCGGGGTTTTGATTCTGGTTGATCAGCGAGAATTCGGCCTCGTATTCCTTGGGCACGATGTCCGGCAGGCGGCGGTCGGCCGACTCCACCCGGAACACGATGAGGGTGTCCTCCCGGTTGTAATCTTCGCCGGCCTCGCAGAAGAATCGCTCCCCGCAGAGGCCCACCGCCGGCCGTCCCTTCCGGAAGGGGATGGGCAGGATGGTCAGCGACGTGCCGCCGCTGGTGACGTCCTCGAAAATGGTTTCCCGCCAGTTTTGGAGGTCCGGATCGATTTTCCGGACGTAACCGCGGAGGTTGTCCAGCATGCGAACGTAATGGCGATTCATGAAAGGTCCCGTCTGGCCGTAGGAATGGGTCTCAGTTTTTGGTCAATCGTACACTATATCAGAGCGACGCCCGCCTCACAAATGGTAAATCAAGGAATTTTGGCGTCTTTGGTCATGGGATTCCATGGGGTTCGCGGCATTCGTTCGCTTTTGGGGCCGGGCGGGCCGGCGACGACGCTTTTTCGGGCCGCGCTTGGCCGTCGTCTCGGGCCTGGGGCTCGGCCTTTGTTCGCTTGGTTGACAGGAGCTGAGGGGCGGACTACCGTAAGAATTCTCCCGGCGCCGTTCCGAAGTCGGCTCCTCCGCCGGGCCGGAGCGGGAAGACATTCCGGCATCCCGAAACATTCCATTTCGCCGCGACCCCGATCACGGCCCTCCCGGGGACGCCGCCCATGGCCCCGCCCTGAAACCGGATTGCTTTTGATGGAGAATTTCCAATGATTTCTTTGGTTTTTCCCTTTCGATCGGGTCGGTTTTTTCCGATCTTGCGCCTATTTTCCGCCACGTTTATTCTTCTGGTTTTTCCAGCCCCTCTTCCGGCGGAGGCGGGACCCGAAACGCCCGACGCGGATGCCATCGTGGAAGGCAGTTTTCGTCATATGCGGGGGGACGCCTCGGAATCCCGGGTGCGAATGACCATCCATCGGCCGGACTGGGAGCGGACCATGCGCCTCCGGGTCTGGACCCGGGACGAGACCGAAAGCCTGATCCGGATCGAGGCGCCGGCCCGGGACGCCGGGAACGGCACGTTGAAGGTGGGGACCGAGATGTGGATGTACAATCCCAAGGTGAACCGGGTGATCAAGGTCCCGCCTTCGATGATGTCCCAGTCCTGGATGGGCTCCGATTTTTCCAACAACGATCTGGCCCGATCCGACAGCCTGCTTCGGGATTACGACCACGAACTGACCGGAACGGAAAGCCGGGACGGGATGACCGCCCACCGGATCGTCTCCACGCCCCGGCCGGCCGCGCCGGTGGTCTGGGGCAAGCAGGAGATGGTGATCCGGGCGGACCACATTCTGCTGGAACAGATTTTTTTCGACGAGGACATGGCCGAGGTGAAGCGGATGACCACCGGCGACATCGCGGAGCGGGGCGGGCGGCTGTTTCCCGGAACCATGCGGATGGAAAAGGCCGACACGCCCGAAGAATACACGTTGATGGAATATCTGGAGATTGAATTTTTGGAAACCCTGCCCGATCGGTATTTCACCCGATCCGCCCTTCAGACGCCCCGGCGGTAGCCCATGTCGATCGCGCTCAAGATGGCTTGGAGAAACATCTGGCGAAACCGCCGCCGCTCCGTCCTCACCATGGCGGCCATCGCTTTCGCCTGCACCCTGCTGATTTTTATGCTTTCCTTCCAGTTTGGCACCTACGAAACCATGATCAACAGCGCCGTGCGGATTCATACCGGCTATTTCCAGGTCCAGGCCAAGGGGTACCACGACGATCCCTCCGTCCGAAATGTGGTGGCCGATCCGGATCGGGTCGCCCGGCTCCTCTCCGAAGTTCCCCAGGTCACCACGTTTGCGCCCCGCGCCGCCGCTTTCGCCCTGATTTCCTCCGAAACGCGGACCTACGGCGCCATGGTCAACGGCGTGGACCCGGAACGGGAGCCCACGGTCTCCCGCATTCCCAGGCTGGTCCGGGAGGGCCGGTTTTTGGAACCGGGAGACGCCGACGTCGCGTTGCTGGGGGAGTTGCTGGCGGAGAATCTCCGGGTGGGCCTGGGGGATTCGGTGACGCTCCTGGGTCAGGGACGGGACGGCTCCATCGCGGCGGCGGTGGTGACGGTGCGCGGGATTTTTCACAGCGGCCAGGATGAATTCGACCGAAGCGCGCTCTATGTTCCGCTGGATTATTTTCAGGAGGTGTTTTTCATGCGGGGCGCGGTCCACAAGCTGGTGGCGGTGACGGAATCCCTCTCCGACGTGCCCGAGGCGGAACGGGCGGTTCGGGAAGCCTTGGCGGACCAATCGGAATGGGTGGTGCTGGACTGGGACGAACTGATGCCGGGCCTCTCCCAGAGCATTCTCATCGATCTGATCAGCGGGCTGATTTTCTACGGACTGCTGCTCGTGGTGGTGGCCTTTTCCATTCTCAACACCTTTATAATGGCCGTTCTGGAACGGACCCGGGAATTCGGCGTGATGATGGCCCTGGGGACCAGCCGGAACCGGCTGACCCGGCTGCTGCTGACCGAATCCATGCTGTTGACCGCCGTGGGGATCGCTTTGGGCGTCGTCCTGGGCTGCGCGGTCACTCTCTTTTTTCAGTTCCGGGGCATCGAAATGAGCGAGGCCGCCGAGCTGCTCCGGCAGTTCGGCATTTCCGGCACGCTCTATCCGCGCCTGAGCTGGCCGTCCGCGTCCATCGGGCCGATTCTGGTGCTGTTCATCACCTTTCTCACGGCGGTCTACCCGGCCTTGCGCGTGCGCCGGCTGACCCCGGTGGAGGCCATGCGGCACGCATGATTTTCGTCCAACATGCCCACTACGTCGATCTCCGGCCCCGAGCGGATTTTGATCTTGGAGCCTCGCCATGACCTTTCAACTGGCCTGGCGGAACATCTGGCGGAACCCGCGCCGCACCGGCGTCATCCTCACGGCGGTGGTGGTGGGAGTGTGCGGCATGGTGGTGCTGGGGGCGCTCATGGAGGGCGTCAGCCGTCAGATGCTCCACAACGCCATTTCCACCCTCACCGGCAGTCTTCAGATTCATCGGGAGGGTTATCGTTCCGATCCGGTGGTGGAAAATTCCATCCAAAACCCGGAAGCGGTTCGCCAGGCGCTGGATCGGGAATTGCCGCCGGGGGCTCAGTGGACCGAACGGGTTCGGGTCAACGCCGTGGTCAACAACGCCCGGAATTCGGGCGGCGTCACCCTGGTGGGGATGGAACCGGAGCGGGAAGCGGCGGTTTCCTTCATCGGAGAGGCGGTGGCGGATGGAGAATATCTCGCTCCGGACGACCACCTCGGCATTCTGGTGGGCGCGGCCTTGGCGGAGGACTTCGACACCGAGGTGGGCAAGCGGCTGGTGGTGATGTCCCAGGATCTGAACGGCGAGATCGCCTCCCGGGCCTTCGTCATCCGGGGCATCTATCGGTCGGAGCTGGAATCCACCGAAAAACGGTACGCCTTCGTTTCCATCTCCGCCGCCCGGGAAATGTTGCGACTGGACGGCGCGGTGTCCGAGTTCGCGGTTCTGCTGCCGGAGACGGAGGCGGCGGAACCCCTCGCGGAACGGCTTCGGGCCGCGCTTCCCGGCCATTTTTCGGTTCAGACCTGGCGGGAGCTGCTGCCGCTGATCGAGGTGCAGCTCCAGATGACGGAACGGTTTCGGGGCATTTGGTATCTGGTGGTCTTCGTCGCCATGGGGTTTGGGATCGTGAATACACTGTTGATGGCGGTGTTCGAGCGGATGCGGGAGTTTGGGCTGCTGAAGGCGCTGGGGATGAAAAACGGCCGCATTCTCCGGGAGGTGCTGGCGGAATCGCTGATCCTTTTGATCCTGGGCGTCGCGGCGGGAAATCTGCTGGCCCTTTCCATCGTCGCCTGGCTGGCCCACGCGGGGATCGACCTGACCGCCTTCGCGGCCGGCGCGGAGTTCGCCGGCATTTCCCGGGTCATCTACCCGTCGGTTCGGGCCGGGGAAATCCTCAAGGCCAACGCCGTGGTGCTGGTGCTGGGTTTGGTGGTGAGCGTCTACCCGGCGCTCAAGGCGGCCCGGTTCACGCCGGTGGAGGCCATGGCGAGGCGGTGAGGGCGGGGGGGCCGCTGAGCATCGGTGCCGGTCGTATTCAGAAAAGAAATCGAAAGGGCTTCCAATGGCCATGGTGGAATGCCAAGGCGTGACCAAAATTTACCGGCAGGGCGAGGTGACGGTTCCCGCCCTGCGCGGGGTGGATCTTTCCGTGGAAGCCGGCGAGTTCACGGCGCTGGCCGGTCCATCCGGCTCCGGAAAGACGACGCTGCTGAATCTGATCGGCGGGCTGGACCGACCCGACGAGGGTTCCATCGTCGTCGCGGGGAACGACTACGCCGAAATGAAGGATTCCCGGATGGCGGAGCTTCGACTTCGCCACATCGGTTTCGTCTTTCAGGCGTACAATCTGATCCCGGTGCTTTCCGCGCTGGAGAACGTGGAATATGTCATGCTCCTCCAGGGCGTACCCGCCGAAGAACGCCGGAAGCGGGCCCGGGAGATATTGGACGAAGTGGGTTTGGAAGGGCGGTACAGTCATCGGCCGGCGGAGCTTTCCGGCGGGCAGCGGCAGCGCGTGGCGGTGGCCCGGGCCATCGTCTCCAATCCCTCCATCGTGCTGGCCGACGAGCCCACCGCCAACCTGGATTCCCAAACCGGAACCGCTTTGCTGAAGATGATGGCCGAGATGAACGAGCGGCGGCAAGTCACCTTCATTTTTTCCACCCACGACCGGCAGGTGATGGAATTCGCCCGACGGCTGGTGCGCATCAAGGACGGCCGGGTGGACGAAGACCTGCGGAAATAGCCGAAGTGTTGCGCCAATCCATGGCCTGGATGGAAATGCACCGCCGGATTTACCATCCCACTTGCGGGCGGGCATGCTCCGGACACCGCCCCTTCGGCTCGTGGTTTCCCGGTTTCCGTTTCCGCCCTTGGAGCAAAAGCGGCTTCCCTCATTGGATCGGCCGGGTCGCCCGAATCGCCCGGGCGATTGCCGTATTGTCCATTTTTGGGGCGATGATTCCCCATGCGATCCTCTCGGCGGCGGAAAATCCCTGGGAAGCCCTCTCTCCGGACTGGGGCGGCCATCTTCGCGGCCAGCTCCTTTCCGCCTGGCCGCCGTCGGACAGCCTGGATCACCGGGTGGAAGGCGGCGCTTGGATCGACGCCGCGGCCGAGTTGCGGCTGAAAAACCGCCTCTTTTTTGGGGATTGGGGAACCCTGGAAACCCATTACGAATTGCTGACCACGCGAGGCGAAACGCGGGAAAACCGGCGGACGCCGGCTCGGAAACTTGCGGTGGGCGGAACCGGAGGCGATTCCCGGTTTCCCCTTTTTTCCGGCGCGTCCGGCGTCCTCACCGACGACCGGCGGTTTCTGGACTTGAGCCAGACATTGGGCGACGGCGACGAATGGGTGGTGTCCCACCGGCTGGATCGGCTGGCGCTTTCGATCCGGACCGAGAAAGACCAATCCATCCGGATCGGGCGGCAGGCCCTGACCTGGGGAAACGGGCTGCTGTTCAACCCGCTGGACCTGTTCAATCCCTTCGCCCCCACCGACGTGATCCGGGATTACAAGGTGGGCGACGACATGGCCCTGGTCCGGTCGCCGCTGGGCGAAACCGGCGAACTTCAGGCCGTCTACGCGCCCCGCCGGAATCCCGTGGACGGAGACGTTTCCTGGGAGGAGTCGGCCCTGGGGGCGCGATACCATTTTTCCCGAGGTGAAAACGAGTTTGACCTGCTGGCGGGCTGGAACCACGAAAACCGGGTGATTGGAGCGGGCGTTACCGGCTACTTGGGCGGCGCGGCTTGGCGGGCGGACCTCTCCCACACTTGGCTTCCTTCCGGGAGCGGCCGGGACGGCCACTGGTCCGGCGTGTTGAACCTGGACTATTCCTGGGTGGCCTGGGGACGGAACGCCTATGGATTTCTGGAGTTTTTCCACGGCGGTCTGGGGGACGACGACTACGCGGAAGCGATAATCGATCCGGACCTGGTCGACGCTCTCGCCCGGGGCGAGCGATTCATCCTGGGCCGCAACTATCTGGCCGGTCAGGTCCAATGGGAGGTCCATCCGCTGTTGAATCTCTTCGTCACCGCCATCCAGAACCTGGACGATCCGTCCGGCGTCGTGCAGCCGCGATTCGTGTGGAGCATGACCCAACGGCTGGATTTGCTGGCGGGCGCCAATTTGTACTGGGGCGGGGCGGATTCCGAATACGGCGGTTTTTCGATCCCGGGACTTCCGCGAGAGATCGCGCCGGCTTCGGGCGTATACGGCTGGATCACCGGCTATTTTTGAAATCCCGGGGAAAAGGGAGGCGCCATGTTCCGATGGCTTCGCGGCGAAAAAGACGACCGGCATCGACCCGAACCCGAAGCCGAATGGCGGAAGCGGGTGGTCCCGCCCGAGGCCGTTCTGGACCGGATTCGGCCGGGGATGAACATTTTCATCGGGTCCGGGGTGGCGGAACCCCGCACCCTGGTGCGGGCCCTGATGTCCTCTTCCGCCGGAGCGCTCCGCGATCTGGTGCTCGTGCAGCTGTTCAGCTTCGGCGACGCCATTTCCCTGGACGCCCTTCGCTCCCATAAATTCCGGCTGAAAACCTTCTTCTCCGGCTGGGTGGCCGACGAGGCGATTCGGGCCGGACACGTGGACCTCATTCCCAGCCGGTTCATGCGGATTCCCGAGCTGGTGCGCTCCGGCCGCATTCCCGTGGACGTCGCCTTCGTCCAGGTGGCCCCGCCGGACGACAACGGCTATTGCGGCCTGGGCGTGGCGGTGGACACGGCCCGGCCCGCCATGGAGCAGGCCGATCTGGTGGTGGCGGAGATCAACCCGGACGTGCCCCGAACCATCGGCGACACCCTGGTGCCCGTTTCCCAGTTCGACCTGCTGGTGGAGGGGATCGAGCCGCCGCTCTATTTCGACCGATGGCCGGAGGAGCCGGTGTTCGACCAGGTGGCGGCGCAGGTGGCCGCCGTCATCGACGATCGAAGCTGCGTGGCCTTTTCCATCGGCCCGCTTTACGACGCTCTGGGCAAACGGCTCGCCGAGAAACGGGAGCTGGGGATTCATACCGCCATTTTCACCGACGCCCTGATGGACCTGGTGCGCAGCGGCGCGGTGACCAACCGCCACAAGACCAACTGGCGCGGACGGGCCGTGACCGCCTACGCCATCGGGACGGCGGAGCTGATGGCCTGGCTGGATCGGAACCCGTTGGTGGAATTCCAGGGGGTGGACAAGGTCTACGATCCGGCCGAAATCAGCCGAAATCCGAGGATGACGGCGGTGATTCCGGCGCGGAAGGTGGACCTTTCCGGCCAGATCGCCCTGCACGTGGGCAAGGCCAACGTGGCCACCAATCCGGCGGAAACCATGGATTTCTTTTTGGGCGCGGAAATGTCCTCCGGCGGCCGGACGATCTTCGCCCTGCCCAGCCGCAACTTGGCCGGGGAATCCAATGTCCGGCTTTCGGTGGCCGAATACGAAAATCCCTTCGCGCTCAAGGAGTCGGTGGACCTGGTGGCGACCGAGTACGGCGCGGCCTGGCTCAAGGGACGCACCGTGCGGGAGCGGGCCCAGGCGCTCATCGACATCGCCCACCCGGAGGATCGGGAAGGGCTGGTGGAGGCGGCGCGAAAGGCCCGAATGATCTACGCCGATCAGCTCTTTCTGGCCGATTCCGCGAAGCTGTATCCCGCCGAAGTGGCCACCCGGCACACTTTCGGGGAGGATTTGGAGATCCGGTTCCGGGCCATTCGCCCGTCGGACGAGGAGGAGATGCGGCGGTTGTTTTACCGGTTTTCGCCGGAGGCCATCCGGTTTCGCTATTTCGCGCCCATCCGCGAGATGCCCCACGACCGGATGCAGGAATACGTCAACATCGACTACGAACGCACGCTTTCCGTGGTGGG
>CAYFVR010000122.1:0-5821 GCA_964346545.1 uncultured Desulfobacterales bacterium
CTCAATCTACTCCCCAACCAGCGCCATCGTCAACCAGGGCCAATAGGTGATCACCAGCACCGCCGCCAGCAGCACCAGCATGAAGGGGAGGGCGGCGCGGTAGAGTTCCGTCACCGGCCGGCGGAAGCGGTAGCTGGCGATGAAGAGGTTCATGCCCACGGGCGGGGTGACGTAGCCGATCTGCATGTTGGCCAGAAAAACGATGCCCAGATGCAGCGGATGAACGCCGTAGCTGACCGCCACCGGCAGGATCAGCGGCACCATGATGACGATGGCCGAAAAGATGTCCAGGATCGCGCCCAGCACCAGCAGCAGAACGTTGAGCAGCATCAGGAAGGCCAGCCGGTCGGTCACGTAACGTTGGATCAGCGTGAACAGTTTCGCCGGGACTTCCGCGTCGATGAGCACGTTGGTGGAGGCCATGGACACGCCCAGGATAATCAGGATTCCGCCCACCATCACCATGGAATCCCGCATCACCCCGGGCAACTCCCGCAGCGGGATTTCCCGGTAGATCAGCACCTCCACGATCAGCACGTACAGCGCCGTGGCCGCCGCCGCTTCGGAGAGGGCCAGCACGCCGCCGTAAATCCCGCCCAGCACCACGAAGGGCAGCGGAATCTCCCAGGCCGCCGCCCGCAGCGCGGCCCCGGCCTCCCGCCAGGAGAACTTCGTCAGCGGCGGGCCGCCGCCCCGGTTGGCCCAGAGGCTCCAGCCGGAAAGCATGACCACCATCAGCAGCCCCGGCAGCAGCCCGGCCAAAAAGAGATCGTCCAGGGAAACCGCATCCCCCGCGTCGAGCTGCTGGGCCACGATGCCGTAGAGAATCAGCGGCAGGGACGGCGGCAGCAACAGCCCCAGGCTGCCGGAGGTGGTCACCAGCCCCATGCTGAACCGCTCGCCGTAGCCGGCCTCCCGCAGCGCGGGGAGCAGGAGCGCGCCCAAGGCCACAATGGTGACGCCCGACGCGCCGGTGAAAGCGGTGAAGAGGGCGCAGGTGACGAAGGCCACCACGGCGAGTCCGCCGGGCATCCAGCCCAAAAAGGCCCGAGTTAGCCGCACCAGCCGCTCGGAGGTGCGGCTTTCGCCCAGCAGATATCCGGCGAAGGTGAACAACGGCAGGGCCGCCAGCACCGGGGTGTCGGCCATTCGGTACAGCTCGATGGCCACCACCTGAAGGTCCACGTCCAGGGCGTGAAACCCGGCCATGGCCGCCCCCAGGATCACGGCGAAGAGCGGGGCGCCCAGCAGGGCGAGGAGAACGAGAAGCGTGAAAATGAGTTCGATGGGCATGGCGAACCGGGACTCAGGCCATTTCTTCCCGGCGTGGAAGCACGAACCGGTTCCGGGCCAGATCGGCCGCGAGGCCAAAATAGCGCAGGGCGATCACCCCAAAGGCGAAGGGGATGATGGTCTGGCCGACCCAAATGGGAACCTGGAGAAAGGCGTTTCCCCCGAACTCGGCCTCCATCCGCACGAAGCGATAGCCGTGCCAGGCGGCCAGGCCGCAGATGACGGCGGTGGACAGCCGGGCAAACGCCTCCGCCGCCCCGGCCCATGACGGCGGCAGGTAGCGCGCCGCCACGTCGATCCGGATGTGATCGCCCCGGCGGCTGGCCACCATGGCCCCGGCCAGACCGATCCAGAGCACCAGCAGCCGCACGACCACATCCCCCCACACCAGGCCCGTTCCAAAAACATTCCGAAGAAGAATTTGCGCGGCGGAAAGGCCGAGCATCAGCCCCAGCATGGTCATCAGCAGGGCCGTTTCCAGCCGGTGCAGCCAGCGGAGGAGTCGAATCACGACCCGTCCTTCCCGTTTCGGTACTCGGCCAGCGCCGCTTCCAGCATCGCCACCACCTCCGGGGAAAGGTGCTCGGCCGCCACCAGCCGGTCGGACACCGTTTCAGCACGATTGCGCCAGTCGGTCAAGGCTTCTTCGGAGGGTTCGACAAACGTCACGCCCTGGCCCTTCAGAGCCTCCATGGCCGCCACGTTGTCCTCGCGGTTTCGCCGGTCCAGCTTGCGAAAGGTCTCCGCCATCACCTCCCGGACCACGGCCTGATCCTCCGGCTTGATTTTGGAAAAGGCCCGCCGATCCACCGCCAATGTGCCGCAGACGTACAGAAAGGGCATGTCGGTGAGGTATTGAATCTGGGTGTGCCACTGCAACGCCACCGCGCCGATGGGTGGAGTGGCCACGGTGTCGATCAGCCCGGTCTGCAATCCGGCGCGAACGTCGACGATGGAAAGCGGCACCGGGGTCACCTCGAAGGCTTTGACGCCCTCCAGGGCGGTGCGGTCGTTGTCCGGAACCCAGACCTTGCCGGCCCGGAGGTCCGAGACGGTCTCGATCCGCCGGGTGGACATGATGTGGGCGAAGCCGCCTTCGGCCAGACCGAACGTGACGAAGCCGCCTTCCTCCAGCCCGTTCATGATGTACGGATCGAGCCGCTTCCGGACGAAATCGACTTCGTCGAAGCCGCGCAGCTCCAACGGAATTGCGTAAACTTGGCTGTCGGGGAAGGCGTCGGCGAGGCTGCCCAGCACCACCGCCCCGCCGTGGAGCTGGCCCACGCGGATTTTGCGAAGCATGGCGCGGTCGTCGCCCATGACGCCGCCGGGATAAAACCGAAAGGTCACCCGTCCGTCGGTCCGTTTCTTCACCTCCTCCGCCCCGGCCTCCATCTGGGTCATCCAGTAGGAGCCCTCGGGGGAGAGGGTGGCGATTTTGAGGCGGATGGCGGAGGCGTTGGTGGCGGGAATGAGGAACAGAAAAAGGAATAGCGAAAGAAGGCGGAATCGGGGGTAACGGTGCGCTTGGTTCATGGGCGTTCTCCTAGTGAAACAGAGATGTGAAACTTTCGAATTGGATCAACGGCCATTGCGACTTCGGAGACTTCGCTTTACTTCATCCCAAGAAAGCCCCGAAGCCGGCTGACTCGTCAAATTGGCTTTTCGACGCTCCAATTCTTTTTTTTGCCATTCATAAACCGGAACCTCGGACGGCGTTGCCGCCAGATCATCCCATAAGTCTTCGACCAATTGCAGCTTCTCCGTTGGGCTTAAATCGAATATGGAAAAGGTATTTGAGTTCATTATGCTCTTTCCTCGATTTAACGGGTATTCCGTAGGATTGCACGAGTCAGCTCCAGAAGGGAGCGCAACGCTTCATTCACGGAAGCGGAATCCGGGAAAAACTTGGCGATATCCGGGTCCAAGACCACGACATTGGAGCCTTCGGCCGCCAAACGATTGAAATACTTTCCCCTCACGGTCTTGGAATAATCAAAATCATATTCCGGACGGAGTTCGTCCAACGCTTCCCCATCTGGTTCCATCATTTAGAATCACCTTTTCTCGATTGCCCGACGATATTCGGGCAACCCGTCACTCGAAATAATCCTCCGCCCCCGCCAACAACCCCTCCGCCTCCTCCCGCGCCAACCGATTGGACAAGGTAAACCCCTCCGCCTCCGGATCGGCCGCCAGCACTTCTTTCAACAGCCGATCGTGAAGTTCCCGGTCGAAGACCGTTCGGGCGTAGTGGCGGGCGAAGAGGACCTTGCCCATCAAATTTTTGCCGCCGGACAATTCGATGGCCCGCTCGAAATGGGCCCGGCCCGCCTCCGGGCGGCCGCCCAGGGCCGGGGCCACCAGCGTCGCCAGCACGCCGAGGTAGAGATGGCCACCGCCGTCTCGATATTCCTCGTCCAGGACCACCGCCCGATCCATCACCGCCTCCACCCGGGAAATCTCCGCGATGGCGTTCCAGTCGTCGCGGCGGGCCTGAATCCAGGCGGCCCAGGCCGCGCCCAGGGCGTAGAGCGACGGAACGTCCCCCGCGTCCGTCTCTCCCAGGGCCGCCTCGAACGCGGAAAAATCCATCTCCCGCAAGCCGCAGGCCCCGGCTTCGGAGGCGCAGACCGCCCGCAGGCCGTAACTCAGGCCCCGATCCGTCAACGTTTGGATCCGCTCCGGCTCGTCCACGTAAACGTCGGCGTAGGTGGCGTAAAGTTCGGCTGCGGCGCGCAGGAGATTGGCGTTGTCGGGATCGTTTCGCAGCAGGCCGTCCACCATGAGGAGGTAGGCCGGGCCGCCGTCCCGAACCGTGGCGGGATCGGGATGGTCGGCGATGGCGCCGGAGAGACCGTCGGCCAGCCGCCCGGTGATCCGGGACACGCAACCCGCCGGAATCAGTAGAAGGGTCAACAGGAGCAATGCGCCGGCGGTTCGGAAAACGACGC
Organism: uncultured Desulfobacterales bacterium; assembly: GCA_964346545.1. GTDB lineage: Bacteria > Desulfobacterota > Desulfobacteria > Desulfobacterales > Desulfococcaceae > CAYFVR01. The sequence goes on from CAYFVR010000122.1 coordinate 4,248, forward strand.
GGCGCCGGGCGCTCGGAGGACGGGATCGGAGGAAGGACTCGCCTGAAATCATTTCAATTCCAGTGAAAACAGAGGGTTTGGATCGACCATACGAAAAGCCGGAAGGGGTGTCAAGAAAAAGCGGAGGCGCTTCCCGAAACCGGCCGCCGATCCCGCCCGCCGATCCCGCCATTGACGAATCCGGCCCCAGGGGTCATATTGTGCGCCATTATCCGCTTTTCCCGGCGCCGAAAACCGGCCATTTTTCCCGTGGCCGCAACCCAATTCCGGAATCCGATTTTCCAACCCCGCCGGGGAGCGCTTCCGCGCGAAAATCGACGATTTTTCGCCGACGGCGCCCGAAATTCAAACGGAGGATGTTCATGCGAACCGTCGATCTACGCTCCGACACCATCACGCGTCCCACCGAATCCATGAAACGGGCCATGGCCGAAGCCGAAGTGGGGGACGACGTTTTCGGGGAAGACCCCACCGTCCGCAAGCTGGAGGAGATGGCCGCCGAGCGGACCGGCAAGGAGGCCGCCCTCTACGTGGCCAGCGGCACCATGGCCAACCTGGTCAGCCAGTTGACCCACTGCGGGCGCGGAAACGAAATGATCCTGGGCGATCAATGTCACGTTTTCTACTACGAGCAGGGCGGATCGGCGGCCATGGGCGGCATCCATCCCCGCACCGTCCGGAACCAGCCCGACGGCACCATCGATCTGGCCGACATCGAAGCGGCCATCCGGCCCGACGACGTTCACTTTCCGCGCACCCGGCTCATCGTGCTGGAAAACACCCACAACCGCTGTTACGGAACGCCCATTTCCCCGGAATACATGGCGAAAGTGGGCCAACTGGCCCATGGTCGCGGCATCCGGCTCCATGTGGACGGGGCGCGAATCTTCAACGCGGCGGTGGCGCTGGACGTGGACGTATCGGAGCTGGCCGGTCCGGCGGATTCCATCTCCTTTTGCCTCAGCAAGGGGCTGGCCGCGCCGGTGGGCTCCCTGGTCTGCGGAGACAAGGCGTTTATCGAAGACGCCCGGCGGGCCCGGAAAGTGGTGGGCGGCGGCATGAGGCAGGCGGGGGTCCTCGCGGCGGCGGGCATCGTGGCCCTGACCGAAATGGTGGACCGGCTGGCGGAGGATCACGCCAACGCCCATCGGCTGGCGTCGGAGCTGGCGGGGATTCCCGGCCTTTCCGTGGACGTGGACAAAGTCCGCACCAACATCGTCTACGTGGACATCTCGGAACCCGGCTCCGCCGCGCCGGAGCTGGTGGAGCGACTGCGGCTGGAGGGCGTTCGGGTGCTGCCGGTGGGGCCGGGTCGGTTCCGGGCCGTCACCCATTGCCACATCGAATCCGAAGACATCGCCTACGCCCTGGGCGTGTTTCGGCGGGTGATGCGGAAGTAGCGCCAAAGAGTTTCGTTCCGGCGAGTTGATGTAGGGGCGTATCGCATACGCCCTTGCGCAATTTGCCCCGGTCTTTATTTCCACCTCCGTTGTGGATGGCTTTGCCTTTTTACGGTGGGAACGGCCATTCCAGGCCGAAAAAAATCCCCCCGACCCCCTTTACAAAAGGGGGAG
>CAYFVR010000122.1:5921-14205 GCA_964346545.1 uncultured Desulfobacterales bacterium
TACAAAAGGGGGAGAAAGCCGCCTTCCGAGCAGGTCGCCAAAGTGGAGCTACAACCGATGCAGCACCGGCTTTTCCTGGGCGTCGATTTCGATGCCGACGGTGTCGCCGGTGCGGAACCCGATCTCCCGCAGCCGGCGCAAAACCGCGTCATGACGCTCCGCCTTCCAATAGACCGACCAGAGCGGATTGCGGATGGTGTCGATGCCGTAGGCGTCGTGGGTACACATGGCGATCTCGATGCGCTCCTTGGCGATCAGGGTGTCGGTTTCGCCCAGGAAATAATCGATGTCGAAGTGGAGCGATTGCAGGGCTCGGGAAAGCTCATTCCGCCACTCCGGCGTGTCCTCCAGATAGTTGTTGGCGACCTGGTAGAGTTCCACCGGCGTCTCCACGGAAATGCCCAGCACGCCGAACCGCTCGTGGCGCATGGCGAAGGTTTCCATCCGCGTCTTGAAATCGGTTATCAGCCGGAGGATGTCGTCCAGGGTGGGCGTCGGGTCGCCCCAGCCGTGGACGATGTCCTCGCACATTCCGATGACGTCCAGGTAGAGCTTGCGGTTGTTCATCACGAAAATGGGCCGCTCCCGGTAGTTGCGGCGGCGGCGAATGCGGCGGACGCCGTCCAGTTCGATGGAAAACCGGTCGGTTCGGGGATCCAGCATTTCGATGTGGGAGATGTTCCTGGCCTGAACGGCGAACAGCGCCCCTTCCCGGGAAAGGATGTATTCAATCTCGCATCGGAACCCCAGAAATTTCTGGATTTCTTCGGAGCGGTCCAGCAGTTCGGTGGTGTGGGGGGTCCCGGTGATGAAGGGCCCGCCGCCGACCTTCCGGCCCGGACTGGCGCCGTAGCCGAATTCCCAGGAATCGCCCACCATTTTGGCCATCACGGAGGCGCCTTCGATGAAGGGCATGACGATGACGCCCATGTCTTCCGGATCGATCTCCGGCGCGCCGGAAAACCGCTGCTGCCGGGCGATGGTCAGCCGCTTGGCGTTTCGGGCGGATCGGATCATCCGGTTGCGGGCGAAGCGGACTCCCCCCGGGTCGGCCAGGGTTTCCATGGAGTCGAAGGTGCCGCCCTTGAAACGGGATTCCGCCGGATGGGCGCTGCGGGCGATCACCTTGAAATGTTCGTCGTTCCGCGCAAAAAATTCTTTGAGTTCGTCGAAATTTTCCGCCCCGAAATCGGCCGCGGACAAGTAGACGAAATCGGGCACGTTGAAGCCGGCCTCGCGCAGGGCCAGCAGGCAGCGGGGTTTTTCGGGAATGCCGTTCGGGTCCATGGGTTGTCCGGTCATTTGGCGAAATAATCGTAGGGGCGTATCGCATACGCCCTTGGCCAACCAGCGCCGTCGTCCATTGAAATCTCCAATTGAACGGCATTGAAGCTAAACCGGAAACAGGGATCGCGCAAGCCGGGAAAAAGGAATTTTGCTTTCCCCCGCCGAAACGGGTAGAACATCCCGAGGAAATCGCGACCACTTCCCAATCTTCACATCGGAGCGTCAATTCATGAACGAATCCAACACCGGCCCGGCGGCCGGACTCCCCATCGTCCCCGGTTCGAACCCGCGAAACGCCGATCTCCAAAAAACCCGCTCCCGGGAAACCACGATCCTTCCCCATTTCTCCGGAGACGATTCATGACGGCGGCGAGCGATTCCCAAAACCCCAAAGCCTATTGGGAAGGCCGCTACCGGGACGGCCACACGCCGTGGGACACCGGCCGGCCCGACGGCCATCTGATCCGGCTGGTGCTGGGGCAACCGGTGACGCCGCGCCGAATCCTGGAGCTGGGCTGCGGTCCCGGCAACGACGCCATTTGGCTGACCCACCGGGGCTTTTCGGCGACCGGGGTGGACATCTCGGATCGGGCCGTTGCGGAGGCCCGCGAACGCGCCAAATCCGCCGGCGTTTCGGTGGATTTCCACGCCCTGGATTTCACGACCGAAGACATCCCGGGCGGCCCCTTCGAAATGGCCTACGACCGGGGCTGTTTTCATTCCTCCACCCTGGATTCGGAAGACCTCCGCCGGAGGTTCGCCCGCCGGGTCGCGCACCATTTGCAACCGGACGCGCTCTGGTTTTCCATCATCGGCAGCACCGACGGCCCGCCCCGGGACACGGGCCCACCGCGAAGGTCCGCCGCCCAGGTGACCGCCGCCATGGAGCCCTGGTTCGAAATTCTCTCTCTGGCCGCCGCCCACTTCGACGTCAACAAGGCCGACCCGCCCCGGGCCTGGGTGGCCCTGTTCCGACGGCGGCCGGAATCGGACGTGCGGGCGTGAGGGATGGCGCCGGAGATTGAAAACGGAAGCGATCCAGCGACATCGCCGACCCAACGAACGAATCTGGAAAGAAAGAGGATGCTGAATGCCTGAATTTTTCAACGTGAAGGATATTTCCGAAGTCCTGGCCCTGCGGTCCCACTTCGCGCCGGTGGAGGCGGAAACGGTCCCCCTGGCCGAGGCGCTGGGCCGGGTGCTGGCCCAAGACCTGGTTTCCGAGGAAAACCTGCCCGATTTCCGCCGCACCATCGTGGACGGATTCGCCGTGAAGGCCTCCGCCACCTTCGGCGCGTCGGACGGTTCCCCCGGCTTTCTGACCGTGGCCGGCAACATCGCCATGGGGGAGCGGCCGGAATTTTCCATCGGCCCGGGGGAGGCGGCCCGGATCGCCACCGGCGGCATGTTGCCCCGGGGCGCGGACGCCGTGGTGATGATCGAACATACCGAGGCCATGGACGAGGCCGCCATCGAGGTCTACAAGGGCGTGGCCCCGGGGGAAAACGTCATCGAGCCCGGGGAGGACTTCGCCGCCGGGCAGACGGTGCTGGCCGCCGGAACCCGGCTGCGTCCGGCGGAGGTGGGCCTGTTGGGCGCCTTCGGCCGGGGCGAGGTCTCGGTCTTCCGACGCCCGGTGGTGGGGATCATTTCCACCGGCGACGAGGTGGTGCCGGTGGAGGCCGCGCCGGGCCCCGGGCAGGTGCGGGACGTCAACTCCCACACCCTTTCCGGCATGTTGCGGGCCGCCGGGGCGGAACCGAAAACCTACGGCATCATCCCCGACGACGCGCCGGCCCTGATCGAGGCCTGCCGGCGGGCGGTGTCCGAATGCCACATGATTTTGCTGTCCGGCGGCAGTTCCGTGGGCACCCGGGATTTTACCGTGGAGGCCATCATGGGGCTGGCGGACCCGGAGATTCTGGTCCACGGCATCGCCCTTCGCCCGGGCAAACCCACCATTTTGGCCCGGGCCGGAAAAACGCCGGTTTGGGGCCTGCCCGGCCATGTGGCGTCGGCCCTGGTGGTTTTCGTGGCCGTGGTCCGGCCCTTCGTGGATCGGCTTTCCGGCGCCGGCGAGGGAGAACGGGCCTACAAGATTCCCGCGAAGCTGGCCCGCAATCTCTCCTCCGGGCAGGGGCGCACCGAGTTCGTGCGCGTGCGGCTGATTCCGGAAGGCGACGGCCTGCTGGCCGAACCGGTGCTGGGCAAATCCGGCCTGCTCAACACCATGGTCCTCGCCCACGGCCTGGTGGAAATCGAACGGGACGCCGAAGGGCTGGAAAAGGGCGATCGGGTCTGGGTGATTCCGATGTAGGGCGAATGCCGCTCCGCCTTGGATCACAAATGGAAGATGGATATCAACGGACCCGGGGCCCGCGCGACGGCCCGCTTCCGGTTCGAACGCAAGGAGTGTTCATGGAAAAAAAACGCACCGTCTATCTGAAGATGAAACCGCTGGCGGAAGCGAGACGGATTTTGTTCGACGCCTTTCCGGGCTTTGGAACGGCCCCGGCCGAAACCGTGCCCGCCCCCGAGGCCGTGGGCCGGGTGCTGGCGGAACCGGTCTTCGCGGAGCTTTCCTCTCCCCATTTTCACGCCGCCGCCATGGACGGCGTGGCGGTGAAGGCGGAAACCACCTACGGCGCCGGCGAAACCCGCCCCAAGACCCTGCGCATCGGGGAGGACGCGATTTTCGTCAACACCGGCCATCCGCTGCCCGAGGGGACCGACGCGGTGATCATCGTGGAGGACCTCAACGAGGTGGAACCGGGCGCGCTTTCCATTATAGCCCCCATCTTTCCCTGGCGGAACGTGCGGAAAATGGGCGAGGACATCGTGGCCACGGAGCTGCTCTTTCCCCGCAACCACAAAATCACGCCCTACTGCCTGGGCGCGCTGCTGGGCGGCGGCATCTTCGAGGTCCCCGTCCGAAGGCGGCCCCGGGTCACCGTCATGCCCACGGGCAACGAGCTGTTCGACTGGAAGAAGGAATCCACCGAGGCACTGGCGCCGGGCCGGGTGGTGGAGTCCAACGGCTACGTGATGGCGGCCATGGCCCGGGAGTGCGGGGCCGAGCCGATCAAGGGCGACATTCTGCCGGACGATTTCGAGACGCTGAAAGAGACCGTGCGGGCCGCCGTGGCCACGTCGGACATCGTGGCCACGGTGGGCGGCTCCTCCGCCGGTTCGGAGGACTACACCAAGGAGGTCATCCAGGAGCTGGGGGAGATTCTCGTCCACGGCGTCACCATCATGCCGGGCAAGCCGGTGCTGCTGGGCCGGATCGAAGGCAAGCCGTTCATCGGAATGCCCGGCTATCCGGTCTCCATGATCGTGGCCTTCGAGCAGTTCGTGGCGCCGCTCATCCACCGGATGTTGGGCCAACCCGAACCCCAACGGCGGCGAATTCCGGCGGAAACCACCCGAAAAATCCCCTCCAAGCTGGGCACGGAGGAGTTCCTGCGGGTCAAGCTGGGCCGGGTGGGGGAGCGGGTGGTGGCCACGCCCTTGCCCCGGGGCGCGGGCAGCATCACCACCATCACCGAGGCCGACGGCATTCTGCGGGTGCCGGCCGCCTCCGAGGGCATGGACGCCCACGAAATCGTGGAAACCGAGCTGTTGCGGCCGGAATGGGAGCTGGACAAAACCCTGGTGGCCGCGGGCAGCCACGACAACGCCCTGGACGTGCTGGCCGACGCGCTCAAGGCCGCGCCCGGCGGCTTCACCCTCAGCTCCAGCCACGTGGGCAGCATGGGCGGGCTCATGGCCCTGCGCCGGGGCGTCTGCCATTTCGCGGGTTGCCATCTGCTGGACACGGAAGACGGCAGCTACAACGTCTCCTACGTGGATCGGTTTCTGAAGGACACGCCGGTGCGGATCGTCCATCTGGTCATGCGGGACCAGGGGCTGATGGTTTCGCCGGGCAACCCCAAGGGCATCGAGGGCGTCAACAGCCTGACCCGGGACGACGTTTTCTTCATCAACCGGCAGAGCGGATCGGGCACCCGCATTCTGCTGGACTACCGGCTCGGCCAGTCCGGCGTCGATCCGGAGAAAATCGCCGGCTACGGCGACGAAGAGTTCACCCACATGGCCGTGGCCGCCGCCGTGGCCTCGGGAACGGCGGACGCGGGCCTGGGCATCCAGGCCGCCGCCAAGGCGCTCAAGCTGGATTTCATCCCCGTCGTCACCGAGCAATACGACCTCGTCATCCCCGAAATTTATTTCGAAACCGAGGGGGTCCAGACCCTGCTGGAGATCGTGCGGGACGAAGATTTTCGGAAGCGGGTGGAGGCGATGGGCGGGTACGACATGGGGCGGTCGGGGGAGGTGTTGCGGTAGGTTTTCCCGCCAACGGACGATTCCGCCTTGCCGCCGAAAAAATGGACGCGGAAAGCGAAAAACGGATGTCATTCCATCCCGAAAGGAGAAATTTCATGAAGAAACCGTATTGCCGGCTGGCCTTTTTCCTGCTTTTCATCGCCGTTTCGGCGGTTCCGGTTCGGGCCGAAACCATCTTCATGGCCATGGAAAACGACTGTCCCTATTCCTGCGACGTGCGTCAGGAAGGTCGAAACGGGTTCATCCAGGACATTCTCAAGACCATTTTCGAGAAAAACGGAAATACGCTGGAGGTGAAACTGCTGCCCTGGCAGCGCGCCTTGAATGCTTTCAACCTGCAACAGGGCGAGCTGGACGGCATGATCGGCATGAAGGCGCACCCCGTCCGGGAGGGGATCGCCGTCTTCCCCGAGCAGCCGATCGCCCAGTACACCCATTGGTTTTACGCCCGCAAGGACGCCCCCTTCCTCGCCGAATGGAAATACACGGGTCCCGATTCCCTGGACGGCATTCGCCTTGGGGCGGTTCGGGGATGGAATTACTGCGACGAGGCATTGACGCGGTACATTCAAAACGGCCAACCGCCGCTGGTCCAGGCGCTCCATGGGAAGGCGCCGGCGGAGCGAAATTTTTCCAAGCTCCTGGGCCGCCGAATCGATCTGTGGGTCGCCAACCAGTTCGTGGCGGAATACTTTCTCCTGAAAAAACGGGAAGCCGGGGACCCGGCCGCCAAGGCCATCGTGGGAGTTCAGGCGGTTCCCATTACCGGCGAAGTGAATGTGTATCCGATTTTCTACAACACCGACGCCGGAAAAACCCATGCCCGCGAATTTGACCAGGGAATGCGGGCGCTTCAAGAATCCGGAGAATTGGATAAAATTATGGCCGCCTACGGCGTCGCCACAATCCAAAATCCGTAACGGACGATTCGGCGTCCCTTCCTTCCACACGCCTCCGCAATCCCGCCCGGCGGAGAGGGCCCACCCAATCGGGTCCTTTCCGCAAACACCGCCCCCTTCATTTCCTTTTTTTCTTGAAACATCTCGATACATCCTGATAATATCCCTTTATATTTCAAGTGCGTAAAAAGTTTTACCACTCTTTTCCACTGGAGAAGCCGGGAATCTTCCGCCGCCGTTTCACCTCTTCGGGGAGGGAACGCTTGCCGCAAAACGGGAGAAATCCGTTTTTCCTTTTTTTGCCGGCGAGTTATTCCCGCCTTGGTCGGATTGGAGCGTCGTCGTGCAACGGCGTGTAACGGTTTGAAAGCCCATTTCTCCGGTCGGCGGGCCGTTTTTTTCCACATTTCCTGGAAATATCCAATGATCGCTCGCGTTGAAACATCCCATGGAGGATGGCGTTGGATTCGCCTCGGGCGCCCACGATGCGCCCCGGCTCTTTTTTCGCCAAATGGATGGGATCGCCATTCATCGAAGAAGGTTCGCCGTTAAAATTCCATCCCGCGGAGGTCCCATGCCCCCCGACGCCCCAAATCCCGACGAGAAACCCAAGGTCGATCCCGAACGATTATCCCAATGGCTTTCCCAAAACCTGCCGGAAGAGCGGTTGCTGAAGATGGCTCGCGCCATCGGAAAGATGGTCCGGACGCAACGGCGACGATTCAACATTCGGTTTCTGGGGATGGAAAACTGGTCCGAAACGGAGCTGGACGACTCGGACCCGCTGCCGGGCGCAATTGCCGGCGAGCTGGTCCGGTTTCTATCCGACAAACCGGCGCTGTTGGACCAGTTGAGCGCAATTCCCGACCCCGAAGCCGCCACACTGCTCTGGAGACAATTCCGGAGCGCTTGGCTGGAATTTAGCCGCTCCCTGGCCGAGGACCCCGAACGCTATCTCTTTAAAAAAGCCCGCACCGCCATTTCGGATTCGGAGGCATTCAATCTTGTCCCCGATCGCCGGGGACAATCCAAATTCTCTCGAAAGCCGGACGCGCCTCGCCTGTATTTGGACTTGGACGACCTGAAACGAATCCCCTTCCCCGTTGATGTTCCGCTAGTCCCCGAGGAAGTCCGTAAAGCGGCAATGCTGAAGCGTCTGGCGGACCATTTTCTCGGGGAAGCCGTCCGCGACTTGGCGGAAGAGGACGTTCTGGTCCGGGTCGCGGATTTCGTTTCCTGGATTCAGCTCCACGTCCGCCAGCCGGAAATCGTGCGGCGGGATGACCATTTCCCGGGGTGCGACGGGGAAGACGTCCCGCGTTCCGGCCGCGCCAAAGAAGAAGGGGCCGAAAGAAAGTTCGCCTCTCCCGCCCAGCTCCAAGACTGGGTGGAGGAATTCCTGCCGGCGCTTTCCCCGAAGGATGCCCGGCTGCTGCGGCTTCGGTTTGGGGAAGAGCTGACGCTGGAGGAAACCGCGGCCCAAATGGGATGGAAAAGCCCCGGCACGCCGAGCAACCATCTGGCTCGAATTCAGGAGCGAATGCGGGACTTTCTCGAATCCCGTCCTTTTCATAACGATCCGGCCGTTTTGGAGGACTTCCTTTTTTTGCTGCTCCATCATTTGAAAAAAGAGAATCCGGAACCGTAGGAACCGGGCAAGTGGAAGTTCAAACCCGAATCCCAAAGGAGTCATTCGCTGATGATCGATCGCCAAACCCTGATGATCGAGGCCCGGCGGTTCCGGACCTGTCCGC
>CAYFVR010000123.1:0-3098 GCA_964346545.1 uncultured Desulfobacterales bacterium
AAGCCCATGGGCTTGTCGCAATATCGGTTGGCCAAGGAGATTGGGGTGCCGCCACAGCGAATCAGCGAGATCGCGGCGGGGAAACGGGCCGTGACGGCCGATACGGACCTCCGACTTTGCCGGTTTTTCGGATTGTCCAAGGGGTACTGGCTGCGCGCCCAGGCCGCGTTCGATCTGGAGGTGGCAGAAGAAAAACTGGCGGATACCCTGTCGGCCATCCGGCCATGGGCGGAAAACCGGGAATCCGGGAAACGGGAGGCGGAGTCCGTTTGAGCCGGCCTCCCATCTCTCTTCCTTTCTTGTTTCGCCGTTCATGAAATTTTGATCAAATTTCTTGATATCCCGCCTGCTTTTCGATAAATTATGGGGCTTCGGGCCCGGGGTTCCATTCCGGCTTTTCGAACCGGCCGGCCAGACGGAAAGGAGGCCCCCATCCCGCAGTACCGTTGTCAATTATCCATTGCCCAGTGTCCATTATCAATTACCCATCCTTCCAACCGAACTCGCCAACGAAAGAATATGCCTTTTCATGATCACCGGAGAACTCAAGTCCAAAATCGACCGAATCTGGGACGCCATGTGGGCCGGGGGGATTTCGAATCCCCTGTCGGTGGTGGAGCAGTTGACCTATCTGCTGTTCATCAAGCGGCTGGACGAGGTGCATACGCTGAAAGAGGCCAAGGCGGCCCGGACCAAGAAGCCCGTCGAGGATCTGATTTTTAGGCCGGAACAGGACGCGCTGCGCTGGTCCCGGTTCAAGGAAACCGATCCGGAGCGGATGTTCGAGACGGTGCGGGACAAGGTGTTCCCGTTCATCAAGTCGCTGGGGAACGGAAACGGGGTCGACGAGGAAAAGGCGTCCACCTACGCCCATCACATGAAGGACGCCATCTTCATGATGCCCACTCCGCGCCTGCTGGCCAACGTGGTGGACCGGCTTTCGGATATCGACATGTCCGACAGCGACACCAAGGGCGACCTGTACGAATATATGCTCGGCAAGATCGCCAGCGCGGGGCAGAACGGCCAGTTCCGCACCCCGCGCCATATCATCCAACTGATGGTGGAGATGACCGCGCCGTCGCCCAAGGACGTGATCTGCGACCCGGCCTGCGGCACGGCGGGCTTTTTGATCGCCGCGTCCGAGTATATGGTCCGGAACCACGGGGACGAAATCTACCGGAACGTGGATTCCCGCCGCCGGTTCAACGAGGAAACCTTCCACGGCTTCGACTTCGACACCACCATGCTCCGGATCGGCAGCATGAACATGTTGCTGCACGGGGTGGAAAATCCGGACATCCGCTACAAGGATTCCCTGGCCAAGCCGGACGAGCGGGAACCCGACGACGCGGAGACCTATTCCCTGGTCCTGGCCAATCCGCCCTTCGCCGGAAGCCTGGATTACGAGTCGATCCACAAGGCGTTGCAGAAGGTCGTCAAGACCAAGAAAACGGAGCTGCTGTTTCTGGCGCAGTTTCTGCGGCTGCTCCAGGTGGGCGGACGGGCGGCGGTCATCGTGCCGGACGGCGTGTTGTTTGGCTCCAGCAAGGCGCACAAATCGCTGCGGAAAATTTTGGTGGAGGAACAAAAGCTGGACGCGGTGATCTCCATGCCCTCGGGGGTGTTCAAGCCCTACGCCGGGGTGTCCACGGCGATTGTGCTGTTCACCAAGACCAATTCCGGCGGAACCGATTCGGTCTGGTTTTACGACATGAAGGCCGACGGCTTTTCCCTGGACGACAAGCGGACGCCCCAGCCGGACAAGAGCGACCTGCCGGATATTTTGGCACGGTGGCGGAACTTGGAAGGGGAGGTGGACCGGAAGCGGATCGATCCGAGTTTTCTGGTGCCCAAGGCGGAGATCGCGGGGAACGAGTACGATTTGTCCATCAACCGGTACAAGGAAGTGGAGTACGAGGCGGTGGAGTATGATCCGCCGGGGGTGATTTTGGAAAGATTGGCGGGGTTGGAGAGGGAGATTGCGGAAGGGCGGAAAGAGTTGGAAGCGTTGTTGAAATAGAACGGGCCTCCGGCGGGCGCATTTTTCGCCATTCTTGCTTCGTTGTCGCAGAAAGGGGTAAAGTGGAGATAATGCCCCGCCAAATTGCAAGAGAATTCCGATTTGCTTGGCGGCAGAACGAGCCGTTACGATTCCAAGGGGAAGAATTCCATGAAAGCGTTCAAAACCGAGGCGATGGTGGACCCCAACCGGGAGATTCACATCAAGCTTCCTGAAGATGTGCGGTCGGCGTCGGTGGAGGTGGTGGTCCTGTTTGAGGAACAAGCCGAGCCTTTCGATGGGAAGAAGGTTCGGAAGTTCGGCCAATTCCGGGGGAAAATTCAGATGAGCGAGGATTTTGACGAGCCTTTGCCGGATGAATTTTGGTTGGGGGCCGATTCGTGAAGCTCTTGTTGGATACCCACATTTTTCTTTGGCTTAACGACCGGCCGGAAAAACTGAGTGTTGCGGCTATGGAAGCCTGCGGAAATGCAGAAAATTCGCTTTATCTCAGCCTCATTTCGCTTTGGGAAATCCAGATCAAGAGACAGCTTGGGAAATTGGATATCCAAGCGCCATGGCAGGAGATGATGAAAACCCAGAAAATGGAAAACGGCCTAGAAGTCCTCCCGTTGAAGGAGAGCCATATCGAGCAGTTGGACCGGCTCGAACCACACCACCGGGATCCCTTCGACCGTATGCTCATTTCCCAAGCTCAGGTTGAAGGGATGGAAATGGTCAGTGCCGATCGTGCTTTTACCTCATACAATGTCGCCTTGATTTGGTGATGAAACACAACCGAAGAGAGGATTTTGGAGAGGGGCGAGGTGTTGGGTGCGAAGTTTCTATCGGAAGGAATGCTGCTTTTTGAAAATGCTACACAGTGTGTAGCATTTTTTAAATGCCCTATTTTTCCATTAATTTAGGAAAATGCAACACGATCCACCAAAGGCCATTATGGAACCCTTGGCGAGATAGGTGCTCTGAAATGGTGGGCACGAAAAGCTGTGCCCACCCTACACGGCTGGAAAGAATGTTTTGAAGTGGAAAGTGCGATGTCGAAAGTGGAAAGTGCGATGTCGAAAGTGGAAAGTGC
>CAYFVR010000123.1:3198-4803 GCA_964346545.1 uncultured Desulfobacterales bacterium
AAAGTGGAAAGTGCGATGTCGAAAGTGGAAAGTGCGATGTCGAAAGTGGAAAGTGCGATGTCGAAAGTGGAAAGTGGGGTCGTGAAGCCACGGGATCTGAAAGAGCGAACCCAGAAATTCGCGTTGCGCGTTATTCGCATGGTTCGTGTACTCCCCAGATCGACGGAAGCTTTTGTAATCGGTAAACAATTGATTCGTTCGGCGACTTCGGTTGGCGCCAATTACCGCTCCGCCCAACGTGGTAAATCCAAACCAGACTTTATAGCAAAATTGGCAATTGCCGAGGAAGAGGCTGATGAGTCATGCTATTGGCTGGAACTGACCATAGCGGCGGAGCTTCTGCCTCAAAAACGGGTTGAACCGCTGCTTCAAGAAGCCAGGGAAATAACAGCCATTCTCACTGCGGCCGGAAAAACGGCCAAAAAATGTAGGAAATAGTATGCCGAAAGTTAAAAAAGTACCCTTGGGTGAAGTGGCAGAGATCAATCCCCGTTCCGGGCGTTTGGCGGAAAACGAAACAGTTTCCTTTGTCCGGATGGCCGATGTAGACGAAATTCAGGCCAGAGTTTTCCAGTCCGAACCACGGCCTGCGGGAGAATGCAGCAAGGGATATACCGCCTTTTTAGAAAACGATATCTTGGTTGCGAAAATTACTCCGTGCTTTGAAAATGGAAAGGTTGCGATAGCTTCGATCCCAACCCCAAAAGGATTTGGTTCCACCGAGTTTCATGTCGTAAGGCCCAAAGATAAATTGATCGATAACCATTATCTTCTACATCTGCTCAGGACTCCATTTTTTCGACTCAAAGGCATAAGAAGAATGACCGGAAGCGCCGGTCAAAAACGGGTGCCCCCTCTTTTCCTTTCGACTTTCGACATCCCACTTCCCACTTTTATTGAACAAAAACGAATCGCCGCGATTTTGGACGCCGCCGACGCCTTGCGGGCCAAGCGCCGCGAGTCCATCGCCCAGTTTGACGCCCTGGTTCAATCCACGTTTTTGGAGATGTTTGGTGATCCGGTGAGCAATCCCATGGGTTGGGAAATGGAATTCATCGGTGATCTTTTGGTTTCGACAAATTATGGAACCAGTAAAAAAGCCGATCCAGAGCGAGGCTCCTATCCCGTTCTTCGAATGAACAACATAACGTATGGCGGTGAATGGAATCTTTCCAATTTGAAATTTATTGATTTGGAAGAAAAAGAACTATCAAAGTATTTAGTACGCGAAGGGCAAATTTTATTCAATAGGACAAACAGCAAGGAGCTTGTTGGTAAAACAGCAGTTTTTCGAGAAAAGGAGCCGATGGCTTTTGCAGGTTATTTGATCAGGGGGGTTGTCAATGATGGATGTGCCGACCCCGAATACATTGCTGCGTTTATGAATACTCCGCAGATGAAACATTATCTTCAGGCAAAGTGTAAAAGCATTGTTGGAATGGCAAATATCAATGCCAAAGAATTCCAAGCAATTCCTATCCCAAAGCCGCCCGTAAAACTCCAACACCGCTTCGCCACCATCGTCCAATCCATCGAAACCCAAAAATCCCGCCTCCGCGCCCACCTCGCGGAGCTGGACACCCTCTTCGCCTCCCTGCAATCCCG
>CAYFVR010000123.1:4903-6523 GCA_964346545.1 uncultured Desulfobacterales bacterium
TCGCCTCCCTGCAATCCCGCGCCTTCAACGGGGAGTTGTGACCATGACCGACGCAATCTTGGCAGCCGAATACCTCCGCGAAGACATCGACGTGGAGGCCAAGAAAGCCGGAGGCCGCGACGGCAAAGGCGCGTTGCCCCGCGACATCTGGGAAACCTATTCCGCCTTTGCCAACACCGACGGCGGAATGATCCTGCTCGGGGTCGCCGAGACCGAAAGCGGCGATTTCCTCGTCACCGGCCTCGAACGGGTGGACCGGGTGGTGGACGACCTCTGGAACCAGTTGAACAACCCCCAAAAAGTCAGCCGCAACCTGCTTCCCCCGGACGCGATCCGCAAAGTCCCGGCGCCCAACGGCCGATGGGTCGTCGAAATCGACGTGCCCCGCGCTCCCCGCAAACAGCGCCCCGTTTTCATCAACGGCAATCCGCTCACCGGCACCTTCCAGCGCCGCCACACCGGAGACTACCGCTGCCGGGAAGACGAAGTGCGGCGGATGTTGGCCGAGCAGATGGAAGACGCGCGGGACGCCCGCCTCCTTTCAAAATTTGATTTCAACGACATCGACATGGAAACCTTCCGGGCATACCGGAACCGCCTGGGCGCGGTGAAACCGGATCACCCTTTCAACAACGCCGAAGACCAGGAATTCATGCGGCAAATCGGCGGCTGGGGAAAAGACCGGCAAACCGGGGAAGAGGGGCTAACTCTGGCCGGGCTGTTGATGTTCGGGAAAGACCTCTCCATCCGGGAGGCCGCGCCCAACTTTTTCCTGGACTATCGGGAGCTTCCGCCGAACGGGGACCGCAACGACTGGATCGACCGGCTGACGCCGGATGGAACCTGGGCCGGCAATTTGTTCAACTTCTACGGCCGCGCAATTCTGCGCCTCTTCCGGGATTTGAAGGTTCCGTTCAAACTGGAATTGGATCAGCGCCAGGACGAAACCCCGATGCACAAAGCCCTGCGCGAAACCCTGATCAACGCGATCATCCATTCCGACTATGCCGCGCGCACCGCCATTTTGGTGCTCAAGGCGTCAGACTATTTCGAGTTCCGGAATCCCGGACGAATGCGGATTTCCATCCAAGAAGCCTTGGCGGGCGGGAAAAGCGACTGCCGCAACCGGAACCTGCAAAACATGTTCGCGCTCATCGGCCTGGGGGAAAAAGCCGGTTCCGGAATTCCCCGCGTCGTGGCCAATTGGGAATCCCACCACTACCGTCCGCCCGAGCTGATGGAAAACCCCGAACTCGAATACACCCTCCTGCGGCTGCGGACGGTAAGCCTGTTGCCGGAGGACGTTCTGGAAACCCTCCGGGCGCGATTTGGGACCCGACTCGACCGGCTGAGTCCCAATGCCCGATTGGCCCTGGCCACGGCCCAAATTGAAGGTTTCGTAAGCAACGGCCGCCTTCAGCAAATTACCCGGATTCATCCAAGCGACATCACCCGGCTGCTCAAAGAGCTGGTGGACGCCGGAATGCTCGAATCCGACGGCAAAGGACGCGGCACCACCTACCGAATCGGCGGGGCCGAAACGGTGGATTTGGCGCGAAGCTCCGCACACAAGGGTGTCGGAACCTTCGCACAAAAGGATTCGAGGTCCGAAGATAACGG
>CAYFVR010000123.1:6623-11930 GCA_964346545.1 uncultured Desulfobacterales bacterium
CGAATTTCGAAATGAGACCTCTTCTTCCCGAAAATCCTGAATCCGATGAGCGACTCCTGAAAATCGCCGCTCAAGTTCGGAAGTCCAAAAGGGCCAGGGTAAATGTGGTTCGCACGACCATCCAGAATCTCTGCACGGGGCACTTTTTAACATTGAATCAAATCGCCAAACTACTAAACCGTTCAACGGTCGATCTGCGGCAACGCTTTATCAAGCCCATGATCGAAGAGGGCCTCCTGGAACGCCGCTTTCCCCGGCAGCCCAACCACGAACGCCAAGCCTACCGAACCCGGGAATAAACCCATGACCAACTTCGCCTTCCTCCCCGCCCAATTCCGCGCCGTCGCCGAATCCGCCAAACGGGCCGAGGACCACGTCATGGGCGATCCCCGGGCCGCCTGCTTCCACGCCCGCTTCGCCCTGGAAGCCGCCGTCCACTGGCTCTACCGCCACGACCCCGCGCTCCACATGCCCTACGACCGGAAACTCGGCGCGCTCCTCCACGAACCCACGCTCCAAAACCTGCTCCCCGAGGCCATTTTCCAAAAAGCCCGCCTCATCCAGAAACAGGGCAACCAGGCCGTTCACAACCCCCGGCCGGTCCACCAGTACGACGCCCTTCAGTTGGTCAAAGAGCTGCACCACGTCGCCCACTGGCTGGTCCGCACCTACGCCCCGGACGCCGCCGAAAACGCCGAAGCCTGGAACCAGGACCGCATTCCCCCCGCCCCCGGAACCGCCCCGGTCGTCCCGCGCAAAGAGCTGGAGGCGCTGGAGAAAAAGCTGGCGGAGCAACACGCCGCCGCTCTCCAGCAGCAAAAGGAACGGGACGCCCAAAACGCGGAACTCCAGGCCCTGCGGGACCAGCTCGCCCAGGTCCGGGCCGAAAGCGGAACCCGAACCGATTCCCACGACTACTCCGAGGCCGAAACCCGCAAATACCTCATCGACGTGGACCTGCAACGGGCCGGATGGCCGCTGGACCAAAAGCGGGACCGGGAATACAAAATCCACGGTATGCCCAACATCCCGGGCGTCGGCTACGCGGATTACGTGCTCTGGGGCGACGACGGCAAACCCCTCGCGGTAGTGGAGGCCAAGAAAACCACCGCCGACCCCGAAACCGGGCGGCAACAAGCCAAACTCTACGCCGACGGCCTGGAACGAATGTACGGCCAACGGCCGGTAATCTTCTACACCAACGGATACGCCACCTGGATGTGGGACGACCACGCCTATCCCCCGCGCCGGGTGGCCGGCTTCTACAAAAAAGACGAACTTGCCCGCCTGATCCTGCGCCGGGACCGGAAGGAAGCCCTGGACGTGGCCGGGATCAAGGAGGCCATCGTCAACCGCCACTACCAGAAACGGGCCATCGGAAACATCGGGGCGCAATTCGCCCAGGCCCGCCGGAAGGCGCTGTTGGTCATGGCCACGGGCACCGGGAAAACCCGGACGGCCATCGCCCTGGTGGACCTGCTGCAACGATCCGGATGGGTCAAGCGGTCCCTCTTTCTGGCCGACCGGGTGGCCCTGGTCAATCAGGCCGTGGCCGCCTTCAAAAGCCATCTGCCGGAGTCCAGCCCGGTCAACCTGGTCACGGAAAAGCAGGCCGAGGGCCGCGTGTTCGTCTGCACCTATCCCACGATGATGGGCATGATCGACGAGACCAACGGCGGCGAGGCCCGGTTCGGGGTGGGCCATTTCGATCTCGTCGTTATCGACGAGGCCCACCGCTCGGTCTACCAGAAATACGGGGCCATCTTCCGCTACTTCGATTCGCTTCTCGTCGGCCTCACCGCCACGCCTCGGGAGCAGGTGGACCGGAACACCTACGAGCTGTTCGACTTGGAGCCGGGCGTCCCCACCGACGCCTACGAGCTGGACCGGGCGGTGAAGGACGGCTATCTGGTTCCGCCGGGCGTCCAGCAGATCGACATGAAATTCCCCCGGAAGGGAATCCAATACGACGACCTGAGCGACGAGGAAAAGGCCCAGTGGGAAAGCCTGGACTGGGGCGACGGCGAGGACGGCCCCATGCCCGAAACGGTGGACGCCTCGGCCATCAACAACTGGCTGTTCAACACCGACACCGTGGACAAGGTTCTCCGGCACCTGATGGAAAACGGCCATCGGGTGGACGGCGGCGACCGGCTGGGAAAAACCATCATCTTCGCCCGGAGCCACGACCACGCCGTGTTCATCGAAAAGCGCTTCAACCATCACTATCCAAACCACGCCGGGAAATTCGCCCGGGTCATCGACAACAAGGCCAAGTACGCCCAGAGTTTGATCGACGATTTTTCCGAAAAGGACAAGGCTCCGCACATCGCAATTTCGGTGGACATGCTCGACACGGGAATCGACGTGCCGGAAGTGGTGAACCTGGTCTTTTTCAAGCCGGTCTATTCCAAAATCAAATTCTGGCAGATGATCGGGCGCGGCACCCGGCCGTGTCCCGATCTGTTCGGGCCGGGGGCGGACAAGCGGGATTTCCGTATTTTCGATTTCTGCTTCAATTTCGACTTCTTCCGGGAAAACCCCAACGGGATCGAGGGAAACACCGGCGTTCCCCTGGGAACGCGGCTGTTCCGAAGCCGGGTGGAACTGCTGGGCCGGGTCCAGGCCAATCCGGAGATGGACCCGGACGGAACCTTCCGGAACAACCTGGCCGACGGCCTCCACGCCGAGGTGGATTCGATCCACCGGGAGAATTTCATCGCCCGAATGCACCGGGAGGCGGTGGAGCGGTTCGAAAAACGGGAAGCCTGGGACGCGCTGAGCCCGGCCGATGTCCACATCCTGAACAACGAGGTGGCCGGTCTTCCCAACGGCCTGGAGACGGACGATCTCCAGGCCCGCCTGTTCGACATGACGGCCCTGCGCATGCAACTGGCACTGGTCCAGGGCAACGCCGGCGCGTTCGACAGGGACCGCCGCCGGGTGGTGGAAATCGCGCGGCTGCTGGAGGAAAAGAAGAACGTCCCGGCGGTGAAGGCCCAGCTCGGCTATCTGGAAGCCATTCAGGAAAGCGCCTTTTGGGAGGGGATCGGCCTGGCCCAGTTGGAAGAACTTCGACTGCGGCTGCGGGGGCTGGTGTCGCTGCTGGACGGGAAGGAGCGGCCCATCGTCTACACCCGCTTCCAGGACGAGGTGATGGAGGTGCGGGAGGAAACGGCGGTGGAAATGCCCCGGATGACCGGGGTTCAGTACGAAAAGAAGGTAAGGGACTACCTCCGCAACCACCGGGACCACATGGTCATCCACCGACTCCGGACCAACCAGCCCCTGACGGAAACCGACCTGCGGGGATTGGAGACGGCCCTGCGGGAGATCGGCGAGGAAGAGGGGGACGCCCTGCTCTCCAGCCTGCTGGAGCGGAGCGGGCGGCCCTCCCTGGCCCATTTCGTCCGCAGTTTGGTGGGCATGGACCGGACCGCCGCCCAGGCCGCCTTCTCCGGTTTCCTCTCCGACCGGAGCCTCACGCCCAAACAAATCCAGTTCGTCGAAATGGTCGTGGACCAGCTCACCGCCCGGGGCGCCATGGACGCCGCCGCCCTCTACGAACCGCCCTTCAGCCACCTCCACGCCGGCGGCCCGGACGAACTCTTTTCCGGAAAAGAGAACGTCATCGACGGCATCTTCCAAAAGCTGGAGGAATTCGAGGCGGCGTTGGGAGCGAAGGCGGGGTGAGGTCCCTCCCTTGACAATCCAATCCCCCCGTCGGATAAATCGGAATCCCGTTCTGACAAACCGTGATGCCCCCCTGCGCCCGCGGAACCACGGGAACCCCTTTTCCTATCTCTCCTTGGCCACCGGCGCCCTTTGCCGCACCCTTTCCGCCCGGTTCGAAGGGGAGGGCGGAACGGCCCATTTTCTGTGCATGGACGTGGACGCCCAATTCCCCGAAGATTGCCCGGTCCCGAAAGCGTGTCGGATTTCGTTCCGTTTCGCCCATCGGCCTCCGATCCGCTTCGGCTCTCGGCGGGATAGATCCCAAACGCAAAAAAAACGCCGCCCGGCACTTTCCCCGGACGGCGTTTTCACGTTCATTTGTGGATGTCCGGAACCGGTTCGGCCGTCCCCCACTGGCGGAATGGCCTTTGGTGAACGTCCGTCCGCTGGACGAAACCGCCCTAGCGGACAGGCCCTGGACGGGTTTTCGCATCCGTTACCGGCCGGAATTCGCCGGGAGATCGCGCCCCGGCGTCGGTGCGCTACTCCGGAATATTCGGCCACTTGGTGGTTTTTCCCTGATAATTGCGCAGGGTGTATTCCGTTTCGTTTTTGTCCACGATGTAATAATCCGGCATGAGCGGAATTTTGCCGATGTTGGTGGCGATGACGTACATGGGCTGGGCCAGGCCGGTGGTGTGGCCGCGCAGGGCGTCGCGGATCAGCTCCGCGCCTTTTTCCACCGGCGTCCGGAAATGGTCGATGCCCGGGGCCGGTTCGCAGTAAAACACGTAATAGGGCTTAATCCGCACCGACAGCAGCTTCTGGTGCAGCTTGCGAAAGGTCTCCACGTCGTCGTTGATGCCCTTCAGCAGCACCGCCTGGTTGCCCACGTTGACGCCGCAGGTCAGCAGATCGTAAACCGCTTCCGCCGTCTTTTCGGTGATCTCCTTGGGATGATTGCACTGGGTGTTGATCCAGATCGGCACCCGGTGAAAGCCGCCAAGCACCTTTTTCAACCCGTCGGTGATCCGGTGGGGCAGGACGATGGGCGCGCGCGTGCCGAAGCGGATCATCTCTATATGGGGAATCTCGCGCAGTTTTCGGATGATGTAATCGATCTTTTCATCGGAAAGAATGAACGGATCGCCGCCGGTCACCAGCACGTCGCGAATCTCCGGATGGTCGGCGATCCAGGCCAGCCCCTCGTCCACGTCGAAGCGGAGCTTCAATTCCCGGTCCACCACCAGTTCCTTGCGGAAGCAGTGGCGGCAGTAGTTGACGCACACGTCGGTCACGGTAAAGGCCACCCGGTCGTTGTACTGCCGGGCGATGCTGTCGGGCCGCACTTCCTCCGTGGCCCGGTTTTCCTTCCACATCAGATAGTTTTCAATCCCGTATTTGTTCTCCATCTCCAGCGGAGACGGCAGCACCTGCTTGCGGATGGGACAGTTTGGATCGTCCGGGTCCATCAGCGAGGCGAAATAGGGCGAGGTGCCCCAGGTCGTTTTCATCGAAGTGATCGCCTTTTCCTCCGCAGCCGTCACGTTGATGAACTCCCGCAGGCGGTCCAGGGTATTGACGGTATTTTTGAGTTGCTCTTTCCATTCTTCCATGATTTTTTCTTTCCTC
>CAYFVR010000123.1:12030-14006 GCA_964346545.1 uncultured Desulfobacterales bacterium
CGTTACAACGTCGCCTCCGGCAGATCGTCCAGCCAGCCGGCGTTGTCGGTCAATTGGCGCACCAGCAGGCGGGAGATGTCGTCCTGGTATCCGTCCCGGGCGTGGAGCTGCTTCAAAACCAGCTTGTCCCCGATCCGGCCGACAATTTCCAGCTTCCCGATGTCGTGGCCGATAATGTACTTGAACCGCTTGGCGTAGCCGTCGAAATACCTCCGGGCCTTGTCCACCATGTCCACGCCCTTCTTTAGCGGCACCTGAAAATGGTGCCGCACCCGGGCCACCGGCATGCACTGGTACAGGTAGTAGGGATTCACGCCGATCCGCATCAGGCCGTTCATCAGGTCCACCAGGTCCTCCACGGTGTCGTTGACGCCGGCGAGCAGCACCGCCTGGTTGTTGACCGTGATGCCGGCGTTGCGCAGCCGCCGAACCGCCTCGGCCGCGACCGGGGTCATTTCCCGAACGTGGTTGAAATGGGTGGGCACCGCCAGCGTCTTGTGGGCGTTGAACTCCCGCAACACCTCGATCAGCTCGTCGTCGAACAGCCGAATCGGATAGGAGACCGGCGCCCGGGAGCCGATGCGGACGTGGTTGAGATGGTCGATGTCCTTGAGCGCGGCCAGCATTTTCCGGAGCGCCGAGGTGGGCAGCATCAACGGGTCCCCGCCGGACATGATGGCGTTGGTGATTTCCGGATGGGCCGCGATGTATTCCGCCGCCTTCTCGAAACTCTTCACCGTCTTTTCGTTGGACAGGCCCACCATTCGCTTGCGGAAACAGTGGCGGCAATACATGGCGCAGTATTCCGACGTGACCACCAGGGCGGTGTAGTCGTATTTGTGCAGCACGCCGTTGCCCTTGTCGTGCTTGTCGTCGCCGTAGGGGTCCCCCGTGGTTTCGCCCATGGCCCCGGCCACCACCAGCTCCGACGCGTCGGGCACGCAGAGCCGCCGGATGGGATCGGCCGGATCGTCCGGGTCCACCAGGCCGAGGTAGTAGCGGGGAATGTTCATCGGGTGGATTTCCACCACCTGACGCAGCTCGGCCTCCTCCTCCGCCGTCAGCGGAATGTATTCCTTGAGTTCGTCAACGGATTTGATGTTGTTCCGCAGCTCCTCGCGGTAGTCCAGTTGGGTCCAGTCCACGTCCGGGAACAGTTTGCGCCCGCCGCCGGATGGCGAAATGGGATCGGTTTTCATCATGAACGGTTTCCTTGCATATCGGGTTAAAAAAAAGTTCTTCGGTTCGGCTACGCCTTGGCCCATCCCTTGGCCCGCTCCACGGCCCGTTTCCAGCCGCGAAGGATGTAGTCCACCTTTTCCTGGGACTGGCTCAAGGTAAAGGAGCGTTCCTCCTTCCAGAATTCCTTGATCTGGTCGGTATCTTTCCAGACGCCCACGGCCAGCCCGGCCAGGAAAGCGGCGCCCATGGCGGTGGTTTCCACGTTTTTGGGACGGCTGACCCGGACGCCCAGGATGTCGGCCTGAAACTGGCACAGGTAGTCGTTGGCGCTGGCACCGCCGTCCACCCGAACCACCTTGGTCTTGATTCCGGAATCCTCGGTCATCGCCGTCAGCAGGTCGTTGGCCTGGTAGGCCATGGACTGAAGGCCGGCCCGCACGATGTGGTTTTTGGTGGTGCCCCGGGTCAGCCCCACCATGATGCCTCGGGCGTAGGGGTCCCAGTAGGGCGCGCCCAGCCCCACGAAGGCCGGCACGATGAAAAGTCCCTCGCTGGAGGGAATGGCGGTGGCCATTTTTTCCGTTTCCGCCACGTCGTCGAACAGGTTCAGGTCGTCGCGCATCCACTGCATCAAGGCGCCGGCGATGAAGACCGACCCTTCCAGCGCGTAGGTCACCTCGTCCCCGATCTGCCAGGCGATGGTGGTGAGCAGACCCGAGGGGGAGGGGATCGGTTCGCTCCCGGTGTTCATCACCATGAAGCAGCCGGTGCCGTAGGTGATTTTGGACATGCCC
>CAYFVR010000124.1:0-14004 GCA_964346545.1 uncultured Desulfobacterales bacterium
TCCAGCACCGTTTCCCGAAGGGTTTCCGCCGTGACCGATTCGCCCGGAACGGGTTCGACCGCCACCAGCTCCACCTTGGACCAGAAGCGGGCGAAGGGTCGGGACATGGCCGGTCCATGGGCCCGGCTGAAAAAGCTGCCCCATAGCCCCCGCAGCGCCATGGGCACCACGGGAACCGGGTTCCGCTCCAAAATTTTTTCGATCCCTTTCCGAAATTCCCCCATCTCGCCATCCGAGGAAAGCCGCCCCTCGGGGAAAATTCCGATCAGATCGCCGGCCTCCAGCGCCTCGCCGATCTTCTCGAAGGCCGCTTCGTAGGCCTCCGGACTCTCCCTCCGAGAGGCGATGGGGATCGCCTTTCCCGTCTTGAAAATGAAGTGGAGGACCGGCGTGCGATAGATCGGCTCGTACATCACGAAGCGAATGGGCCGCCGCACCGCACCGGCGATGAGCGGACCATCCACCAGGCTGACGTGGTTGCAAACCAGCACGGCCGCGCCCTCGTCCGGAATGTTCTCCAGCCCCCGATGGCGCACCCGGTACATCGTATGGGTCAGCATCCAGATGAGGAAGCGCATGGTGAACTCGGGGACCACCGAGTAGATGTACAGCGCGACCAGGGCGTTGGCGATGGCGAGAATCAGAAAGAAGGTGGGGATGGACAAATCCAGCACGCCCAGAATCACAACCCCGGAGACGGTGGAAAGCACCATGAAGAGGGCGTTAAGGATGTTGTTGGCCGCGATGACCCGGGCGCGATGGGCCGGCTCCGTCCGCGTCTGCACGAAGGCGAACAGCGGCACGATGTAAAGCCCGCCGAACACTCCGATCAGCACCAGGTCGACCAGCACCCGAAAGCTGCCGTCCGAGGCCAGAAACGCGCCGACGCCCATCAACTCCGTCACCGGCGGGGCCTCGTAGGCCAAAAACAGGTCGAACCCGAACACCGAAAGCCCGATGGAACCCAACGGCACCAGCCCCAGTTCCACCTTCCGGCCGGAAAGCCGCTCGCAGAGCAGGGAGCCCGCCCCGATGCCCACGGAAAACATCGTCAGCAGCAACGTCACCACGCCCTCGTTGCTCCGAAGCACCTCCCGCGTGAAATTGGGAATCTGGGTCAAATAGGCGGCGCCCAGCAGCCAGAACCAGGAAATGCCGAGGATGGAAAGAAACACCGAGTGAACCCGACGGCCGAAGCCGATGGTCCGCCAAGTTTGGGAGAGGATGTTCCACCGGAGGTTCATCTCCGGCTCCGGGGCCGGGGCTTCCGGAATGCGACGGCTGGCCAGCCAGCCCGCCAGGGCCACGGCCATCAGGGAAAGGCCGACCCAGACGGCGGCATGGTCTTTCTGGATCAACACCCCGCCGGTCAGCGTACCCAGCAGGATGGCCAGAAAGGTTCCCATCCCCACAAGACCGTTGCCGCCGACCACCTCCTCGGGCGTCAAATGCTGGGGAATGATGCTGTATTTCACGGGACCGAAAAAGGTGGATTGGGTTCCCATCAGAAACAGCAACAGCAGAAGCGCCATCAGGCTATTGGCGAAAAACGCCAAAGCGGCGGCGGTCATGATGCCGATTTCCAGCAGCTTGATCCGGCGGATCAGCATGGACTTTTCAAACTTGTCGGAAACCTGGCCGGCGGTGGCCGAGAAAAGAAAGAAGGGAAGGATGAACAGTCCGGCGGCGACGTTGATCAGCACATTCGGATCAAGCCCCAAACCGCGGCCCGCCCGATAGGCGATGAGAATCAGGAGGGCGTTTTTGAAGAGATTGTCGTTGAAGGCCCCGAGAAACTGGGTCCAGAAAAAAGGTGCGAAACGCCGCGCCTTCAGCAGGCCGAACTGGCCGGTACCGCCATTCTCGCCGTTTCCCACCGCGCCCCCTTTGCAGAAAAAAGACCGGATTGGGGGAAAACGCTACAGGGGAGAACAAAAACTGTCAAGGAAAAGGCGGGGACGCCGGAAAGGCCGGGCCGGGAGGGCAAACGACGTTAATTACCGGAAACCACCCGCAGGGCATGGATGGCCTCCTCCAGACCGATCCGGCCGTCGCCGCCGGCGTCCCACCGTTCGACGGCTTCGGCGACGGCGGCGTCCAACTCTTCCCGGGTATAAAAACGCCCGACCTCGCCCGGGCCGGTCATGGTCCGGATGTTCTGGATAAGCACTTCCCCGGAAGTCCCGACCGGCACCGTGGCTTCCGCGGGTTCGGTCACCAGAAGTTTGGAGCCCATCCAATAAACATGCAGCAAAATTTTGTCGCCAGGCGCGGCCGCGTCGGCCGGCGCCCCCCCCGTTTGCACGGGAATATCGAGAATGAAAAACCCCTCGCCAAGATCGCCAACCACCGAGGGCTCAAAATGGGTCCGGTCTTCGCGGGTGGCCACGATCGTATAAGCGTCGCCGGCCTCCGCCCCAATTTGCTTGTCGTTTACGTACAGATAGCCTCGGACGGAACAAGGCATGGTTGGCGGCGATTCCGCGATCCCCAGGGATACGCCGCCGAAAAGCCCCAGCCACAAGGCGAACACCATCACCCCAAATTGCCGCATATTGGCCCCCGTTGAAAATGATTGCGACCCGGAAAAGATACAATGAGGGGATTTTTATCCCGTGGCCACAAAAGGAACAATGGGGGCAAACCGCAAAGGGCAGTAGGAATCCACGAATTCGAGAAAGGGGCTGAATTTTTTGGAAGGGGGTTTGAAAATTCGTGAGGGGCGGCCTTTTTCAAAAAATTGCCGAAACTTATTATTTCTACTTTGGCAAATTGCTCGGGCGGCGGCCTTCTCCCCCTTTAGCAAAGGGGGCCGGGGGATTTTTTGGGGACCGGAAGAGTCCGTTCCCACTTCCGAAGCGTCAACCTGCCAAAGTAGAATTATCGCTTTCATGTTTTTGGCATTTTTTTTGCATTCTAATTTCAGTTGGCAACTTCGCGCGCACCGGCGGACGGGGGGGCGGTTAGATTTTGGTGCATAATTCACAATCGGCGAGCGGGGAAAGGGCAGGGAAAATAATGACTTGAAGGTTTCTTCTTGATCTTCGAATCGTTTTGCGATACCGATTAACCTTTTTGTTTTTTCCCTTTCTCGCTTTTCATTTTTGAAAAACGAAACATTCCAGATGGCTTGTCCCGCTTTTCCGCCGGCGGAGGGTTCTTCCATTTGTTCGAGAATCCGAACGCGGCAAAACATCCGATCATCCGGGAGTGGGTCTGATGAAAACGGGGTCAAATTATGGCGGCGGTTTTCGAGCGCTTCCGGCGGTTTTCTTTCTTTTTTTCCTTGTGGCCATGGCGGGGACCCTGCACGCCGCCGACCTGGACAATGACGGATTGCCGGACGACTGGGAATCCCGCTTTGCCGAAGGCGGGGCGTTCAGCCTGACCCGGAACGACGCGGACGGGGACCCCGACGGAGACGGCCTGAACAATTTGGAGGAATTTGAAAGCGGGACCCATCCCCTGGTGGCCGACACCGACGGCGACGGGCTGACCGACTGGGAGGAGCTGTTCGTTTACGGAACGAATCCCGCGGTGGCCGACACCGACGGCGGCGGATGGTCGGACGGGCGCGAGGTCTCCGCCGGGTTGAATCCGCTGAATCCCGACGACGACGGGGACGAGGAGCGCACTCGGTTTACCCTCCAACTGAACGAGGGCTGGAATCTCGTCTCTTTTCCGGTACGCCCGCCGGACACCAATATTGGCCGCCTGCTTTTGCCCATCGAGGGCCGCTACAACATGGTCTGGGAATTCTCCGGCGGGGCATGGCGCGCCTTCAATCCGGAAAATCCGGGCTTGAGCACCTTGACCGAAATGGTTCCGGGACGCGGCTATTGGGTGGACATGAATTCCTCGGCGCTCTTGCACCTTGTCGGCCCGCCGGTTTCTTCCGCCATTTCCCTGTCGCCCGGCTGGAATCTGGTGGGATTGAATTTTTTGGGCGAGGTTCAGACCCCCGCGGCGTTTCAGGATTTGGGGGGAATCGTAACCAATGTCTGGAAGTACGAAGGGGGGCTCTGGCGGGTGTTTGATCCGCGGAATCCGGGCTTCAGCAATTTGCCGCGACTGGCGCCGGGCTTCGGCTACTGGATCAAGGCCGAAACCGCCGGGACCCTTCGCATTCCCTAGGCCGGACGACCGGTTCGCCCCGCATTCCATAAAACGCTTGAATCGCCATCGGTTCCTGATATAACGGCGGGGCCCGCCCGAGCCGGACGCCCCGCGAAACCGGAGCGCCGATCCGATCTTCCGGGGCGGAAACCCGATAAAACCCCAAATTCCCAAGGCTGGTTTATGCGACGAATCCGCTTCCCCTCCCTGTTTTCCGATCCACTCCTTTTTTCATGTTTCCTCTTTTTATTTTTATGGCCCCTGGCCGCATGGGGACAGATTCCCATTCCCGCGCCCATCGGGGGGACGCTGACGGTGGACGGCGTCCAGATCACGGAGGCGACGGACGACGGAATCGTGATTTCGGTCGTCCGTCCCGACGGCACTCCGTTCGACCCGCCCGCCGAAGATGGCGACGGCCTCAACAGCTTCGATTTCTATTTGATCAATATTCCCATTTTTGACGAAACCGAGCAGCCGGGAGGCGCGGAGCCGGGGAGCGACGCCCGGCTTCGGGTGACCCGGAACGGTCAACCCCTTGCGGTGGCGGAGCCTCCGGGGGGCGCGATCACGGTGGGCGCGGCGGGTTCCCAAACCCAGGTGATCAATATCTCCGCGACCAGCGGCGAACCCCAGAATCGCGCGCCCGTCGCGGACGCGGGACCGGATCGGATCGTGACCGCCGGAGAAACGGTGACCTTGGACCCCTCCGGCAGCAGCGATCCGGACGCGGGAGACCTGCTTTCCTTCGCATGGCTCCAGACCGACGGTCCCACCGCGGACCTGACGGAAGCGGGAAATGGGCGAGTCGCCTTCCTCGCGCCCGCGGTTTCCGCCGGGGAAGCGGCGGAACTTCGGTTTCAGCTGACCGTGACCGACGACGGCGGTCTTTCCGACGCGGATTCGGTGACCGTGACGGTGCAAAGGGGCGAAAATCGGCCCCCGGTGGCCAACGCGGGGCCGGACCAGAGCGCGACCAGCGGCGCACGGGTGGTGCTGAACGGGGGCAATTCCACCGACCCGGATTCCGCCACCAACGGGATTGCGGATTTCCAATGGCGGCAGATCGCCGGAACGACGGTTGCGTTGAACCAAACGGGGGTTCCGGGGCGGGTGGACTTCATCGCGCCGACGGTCGCCGGAGGCGGGGAGGCCCTGCTCTTCGAATTGACGGTGACCGACGACGGCGGGCTGACCGGTTCCGATCAGGTGACGGTCAACGTGGCGGCCAACGGCAACACGCCGCCCACGGCCGACGCCGGGCCGGATCGTTCGGCGTCGGTTGGCGACGTGGTGACTCTGGACGGCCGAAATTCCACCGACCCGGACCCGGGAGACGCCATCGCCGGCTACGCCTGGCGGCAACTGTCGGGGCCGGCCGTGCCGCTGGCGGACGAAGACACGGCCCGGGCCCGCTTTACCGCCCCGGCGGTCGCCGGCGGCGCGGCGCTGACGTTCGAGCTGAGGGTTTCCGACACCGGCGGCTTGCAGGCCACGGACGAGGTGACCGTGAACGTGGTTTCCGCGGACAACCAGCCGCCGGTGGCCGACGCCGGTCCCGACCAGCAGGTTCGGGAGGGCGACGAAGTGACGCTTCAAGGCGGCAATTCCTTCGACCCCGACGGGAACATCGGCCTGTTTCTCTGGAGCCAGATCGGCGGGCCGGCCGTGGTGCTGGACGACGCCAAGCGGGAACAACCCCGATTTGTCGCCCCGGACGTGGGCGCCGCGGGCGCGGTGCTGGTCTTCGAGCTGACGGTGGTGGACAATGGCCTGCTGGAATCCAGCGATCGGACGCGGGTGGAGGTGCTTTCCCTGGGCCGTCCCCCGCTGGCGGACGCCGGACCCGATTTGACCGTGAATCTCGGAGAACTGGTGACGTTGGACGGCGGGAATTCCCGGGACCCCGACGGCTCCATCGTATCGTTTCAATGGCGGCAGATCGCCGGGGCGGCGGTTCAGCTTCTGAACGCGAACCGCGAGATCGCCTCTTTCATCGCGCCCGGAGCCGGCAATTCCCTGCGCTTCGAGCTGACGGTGATCGACGACGACGGCCTTTCCGATACCGACGAAATATTGGTGGGGGTTGCCGGCGGAACGGCGCCCCCGACGGCCAATGCCGGTCCGGACGTGGTGGTTCGGGAAGGCGACGTCACGGCGTTGAACGGCACCCGCTCCCGTCCCGATCCCGATCGGCTGGTTTTTTCCTGGCGACAGCTTTCCGGTCCCGGGGTGTCGCTTTCCGACCCCTCCGATCCGCGCCCCACCTTTTTGGCGCCGACCGTGGGGGGCCCCGGCGTTCAGATGGTTTTTGAACTGGTCGTGACCGATCCCAACGGACTTCAGGGTTCCGACGAGGTGATCTATGTCGTCGAGGACCGGGGCGAAGGTGCGGGGGATACCAACGGCGGCTGTTTTCTGCATATTCTCGGGGGGGATTGACCGCCCGGAGTTTTTCGCCGAAACCGGTGATTCCGGCCACGATATTCGTCGGTTCCCGCCCCTATTACCCAGGAGACATGTATGCGACCGCGGGTCTTCCCCCACCGACAGACCAATGACGCCTTCCGTTCCCGCCTTCTTTTTCTTTTCGCCTTTTTTTTCTGCCTGCTTTCCGCTTTTCCGGCCCGGGCCGCCCTGGTCAAGCTGACGCCGACCGGCGGCGGGGTCGGGGACGCGTTCGGGACGTCCGTCGCAATTTCCGCGGACGCCGCGCTGGTGGGCGCCCCGGGCGATGACGCCGACGGAACCGACGCGGGGGCGGCCACCGTTTTCATCCGGGTGGGCGCGAACTGGATTTCCCAGACCCGACTGGTCCCCGAAAACGGGCGTCCCCATCAGTTTTTCGGGAGAGGCGTTTCGCTCTCCGGCGATCGGGCGCTGGTGGGCGCCTCGCACGGGGACGGCCGGAGCCGGGGAACGGGGGCGGCCTACGTGTTCCGGCGAGTGGGGACATCCTGGGCCCAGGAAGCCTGGCTGCGGGCTTCCGACGGAGACCGGAACGACGCCTTCGGCCAATCGGTGGCTTTGGACGGCCAGACGGCCGCCGTCGGCGCGCACCGGGACGGCGATCGGGGCGCCGAGTCCGGAGCCGTCTACCTTTTTGAAGGTGGATCGACCGGCTGGACGCGGACGGCGAAACTGGTTCCCAGCGACGGCGCGACCGGGGACCATTTCGGCTGGTCGCTGGACCTGGAAGGCGACCGGCTGGTGGTGGGCGCGCCCCATCGCGGAGGGCGAGGGGCGGCCTATGTGTTTGGACGAAGCGGTTCGGGCTGGCGCCGGGAAGCGGTCCTGACGGCCCCGGCTGGTTCCGAGGCGGATTTTTTCGGTTTTTCCGTGGCCGTCGGCGGAAACACGATTCTCGTGGGCGCGCCGCGGCACGAGGATCGGGGGGTTCCGTCGGGCGCGGTTTTCGTCTTTTCGGAATCCGGCGGGAGCTGGACCTTTTCCGCGACCCTGGTTCCGGACGACGGCGCGGCCTCGGATCGCTTCGGCCGCTCGGTTTCGCTGGAAGGCGGCTGGGCGGCGGTCGGGGCCGACGGCGTCGATGGAAACGGGCTTTCCAGCGGCGCCGCGTTTCTTTTTAAAGAAGAGGCCACCGGCTGGCGGCCGTTGACCCGAACCGGTTCCCGGGAAAGCCGGGCCGGCGACCGGCTGGGCTGGCCGGTGGCGGTGCATGGAGCCGGAAGCGCCTGCACCGCGATTCTTGGCGCCCGGGGCGACGCCGCCGGCGCGGCCTATGTGCTGTCTTATCCTTCCTCGGACGGCGGCGCCCCCGACGTCCGGGTCGATCCGCGAACGCTCGCACTGACCAACGCCGCCACTCCCCAGCAATCTTTCCGCGACGAGGATGATTTGCCGCCGGGTCCCGCGTCCCTCGACGGCTACGGCACCGGGCTCGTCATCCCCCGGTCGGTTCGAGAGTATTGGGAAGCCCATCCTTCCTCCCCCCGGGCGCCGGTACGGGAAATTCTGCCGACCCGGGTGGACTGGAGCCAATACGACAGCCCCGTGCGATCCCAGGGCGGTTGCGGTTCCTGCTCCGCCTTCGCCGCCGCCGCCCTGATCGAAAACCTGATGAATCGGGCCGGTCTGCCGGCCCCCGCCGACGTGTCCGAACAAACCTTTTTGGCCTGCGGGCCGTTGTCCTGCGCGGGCGGCTGGTATTGGGACGCCCTGGAATACGCCGCCCTGTTCGGAGTTCCGCCGGAGGACTGCTACCCCTACGCGGGCGTCACGGGCCACTGCTATCTTCGGTGCGACGATCCGGCCTATCTCGTGCGCCTGGGGCAGTTTACCCCGTCCCCCGGATTGTGGGCCGAGGACCATACCCACAACGACCTGCGGGTGGCGCTCCAGGAAGGTCCCCTGGTGGTTTCCATGCGGGTTCCCAACGACGGCACCTTCGTCGGGAGCAACTATCGAGGCGGCGTCTACGACTACGACGGCGGCGACATCAGTTGGGACCTGAACGGCCATGCGGTGCTGCTGGTGGGCTACGACGACGCCACCCAGTCCTTCAAGGTGAAAAACAGTTGGGGCGCCGATTGGGGGGAGTCGGGCTATTTCCGCATCGCCTACGACGACGTTCAGGACGACGTGAAATTCGGGAGTTACGCCGTCGGCGCCAGCCTGCCGTATTTGGCGGGACGAATGGCCACGGCCACCGTTTCCAACGCCGGCGGCCGGACGCTTTCGGTCACGGAGATTCGCTCCGACGTGACCTGGCTGGACATTTCTCCCGCGTCCGGCTTTTCCGTCGCTCCGGGAGGCCGCCGGGTGATTTCCTTTCAGGTCAACGACTGGGATCGGGTTTCCCGTCCCGAGGAGACGGCCCGGGTCACCTTGTTCTCCAACGATCCCGACGAAAGTCAGGTCGTTCTTTCCGTAACCGCCGCGCACGGAATGCCGGGCGCGGTTCCCGGACCCAGTCGAGGAGATTTGAACGGGGTGGACGGCGCGAACCTGGCCGACGCCGTTTTGGGCCTCCGGGTGCTCGCCGGTCTTTCGGCGACGGATGTCCGGGAAGACTACCCGACTTCCGGCGCGGACGTGGACGGCGATGGTCGCGTCGGGTTTCCAGAGGTGCTTTACGTCCTTCGATTGACCGCCGGTTTTTAGCTGGGAAACGATTCGGAATCCCCCGCGGCGCGCTCTCCACCCTTGACAAACCGTTGTCCCGCCATCTATATAAAACATCGCTCTCGCCAACGGCGTCCATCCCCGAACGCCGCGAGACCCGCTTACCTCGTTCATCCGCCGTACGAACGTGCCACCTTCGCGGAGTGTCCATGCAACCTGTTGATACCGTCGGGGCGCTGTCCCCCTGGGAGCCGGGGGTTTTCAGCCTCGGCGTTTATACCGTCGCGGTTTTCGTCATCGTCGCCGCGCTGCTGTTTCTGTCCTCCTGGCTGGGCAACCGCAAGCCGGGGACGGAGAAGTTGCGGGTGTACGAAAGCGGCATCATTCCCACCGGCACGGCGCGGTTGCGATTACCCGTCCCGTTCTACCTGGTCGCCATCTTTTTTCTGATTTTCGACGTGGAAGGGGCCTTCATCTTCTCCTGGGCCGTCTCCTGGGAGCGGCTGGGCTGGGCCGGCTGGATGCAGATTTCGTTTTTCATTTTCGTCCTGTTGCTGGGACTGATCTATATTTGGCGCAAGGGAGGACTGGAGTGGGGACCTTCTTCAACTCGGAAATAAATCCCGCCCCGGACCTTTTCCGGCCGGCGGACGCCATCATCAACTGGGCCCGGTCCCGCAGCCTGTGGCCGATGTTTTTCGGCCTCTCCTGCTGCTTCGTGGAAAAAGCCACGGTCCTGACCCCCCGCTACGACATCGCCCGATTCGGCGCGGAGGTGCTTCGCCCTTCGCCCCGGCAGGCCGACCTGCTCATCGTCTCCGGAACCGTCTTCAAGAAAATCGCCCCGGTGGTATTGCGGCTGTACGAGCAGATGCCCGAACCCAAATGGGTGATCTCCATGGGCTCCTGCTCCAACACCGGCGGCATGTACGACGCCTACAGCGTGGTTCAGGGCGTCAACCAGATTCTGCCGGTGGACGCCTACATCCCCGGCTGCCCGCCCCGGCCCGAGGCGGTGCTCAAGGCGTTGATGGTGCTCCAGGAGAAAATCGCCGAGGAGAAGCCGACGCGAAAGGTCTTTCGTCTGGGCGGCGGCACCCAGGGCACCGTGAAGCCCATTCTGGTGGACGGCCAATCCAAGAGCCGCGACCCCCGGGGGCCCGGCATGGAAGGCGCGGCCATTCGGGGCGGCTCCGTGACGCCGCCCTTTTTCGCCGACAGCCGCTCCGACCGGATGTGGACGCCGCCCGCCGCCCGGATCGAGCTGGGCGACACGTCCACCTCCGTGGCCGACGGCCTGCGGGAACGGTTCGGCGAGGCGGTTAAGCAGACGCCCCATACCTCGGACATGCTCACGGTGGAAGTGGACGAGGCCCGGATTCCCGAGGTGCTCCGCCACCTCAAGCACGAAGCCACGCCCCGCTTCCGCCGGCTGGAAGACCTGACCGCCGTGGACGAATCGGCCCGGCGCGACCGGGACCGGTATCCGGACTACACCTTGAGCTACAGCCTGCTGGCCTTCGAGCCGGCCACCCGCATCCGAATCAAAACGCCGCTTTTCGGCGATTCCCCGCAAACGAAAAGCATCACCGATCTCTGGCCTTCCGCCAATTGGTACGAGCGGGAAGTCTTCGACATGTTCGGGATCCGGTTCGACGGCCACCCGAATTTGCGCCGGATTCTCATGCCGGAGCACTGGGAGGGCCACCCCCTCCGCAAAAGCCATCCCGGCCGGGCCACCGATCTGCCGCCCTACACCCACGACGACGCCCGGAACCTCCAGCCGCCGGACGGCGGGGTTTACGTGCGGCGCGACGGCGGCGACGAGGAGATGGTCATCAACATCGGGCCGCACCACGTCTCCACCCACGGCCTGCTCCGCTACGTGGCCACCCTGCGCGGCGAGGAGATCACCGGGCTGGAGATGGAGATCGGCTACCATCACCGGGCCGTGGAAAAGATCGGCGAGCGACAGCTTTGGAACCAGTTCATCCCCTACACCGACCGGGTGGACTATCTGGCGGGCGCGGCCAACAACCTGCCCTATGTTTTGGCGGTGGAAAAGCTGGCCGGGGTGAAGGTCCCCGAGCGGGCCCAGGTCATCCGGGTCATGCTTTCGGAGTTGTTCCGCATCAGCAACCATCTGGTCTATTTCGGCACCCTGGCCCACGACGTGGGCGCCATGACGCCGACCTTCTACACCTTCCGAGAGCGGGAAATCCTCCTGGACATCGTGGAGCTGATCACCGGCGGCCGTCTGCACCCCAGCTTCTTCCGCATCGGCGGCGTGGCTCTGGACCTGCCCGAAGGCTGGAAACCGGCGGTGGATCATTTCACCGGCATTTTCCTGGACCGGCTGGCCGAATACGAATCGCTGGTCACCAAAAATCCGATCTTCAAGGCCCGAACCGTGGGCATCGGGAAAATCTCCCTGGACGACGCCATCGACTGGGGCGTCTCCGGCCCCAATCTGCGGGCCTGCGGGATGAACTGGGACCTGCGGAAGAACATCCCCTACTCCGGATACGAGAATTTCGACTTCGAAGTGCCCACGGCGACAAAAGGCGACTGCTACGACCGGTATTTGGTTCGAGTGGAAGAAATGCGCCAGAGCCTGCGGATCATCAAACAGTGCGCCGCCAACATGCCGGAGGGGCGGTACGTCACCGACGACTACCGCTACGCCGTGCCCAACCGCAAAGACATGCTCCACGACATCGAGAGCCTGATTCACCATTACCTGAACGTCACCCGAGGGGCCAAGGTGCCGCGGGGGGAGGCCTACGCCTCCTGCGAGATTCCCCGGGGCGAGCAGGGCTACCACGTGGTCAGCGACGGCCTCGGCTACGCCTACCGCATGCGGGTCCGTTCGCCGGGATTTCCCAACGTGCAGGTTATGCCGTTGCTGGCCCGGGGCTGGTCCATTTCGGACCTCATCGCCATCATCGGCTCCATCGACTACATTCTTCCCGACATCGACCGATAGCGACCGAACAGGACGATCCATGCCAACCCCGGAACCCGTCGAAAATTCCCTGACGTCCCTGGCCGAAAAGGTCCGAACCGTCTCCCATCCCCGCGAATTGGCCATCGACGTCATGTTCGCCATCCAGAAGCGGGACGGCCACCTGAGCGACGCCGGCCTCCGCGAAGCCGCCGAAATGGTGGGCATGAGCCCCCTGGAGGCCGAGGAGCTGGCCACCTTCTACACCTTTATTTATCGCGAGCCGGTGGGCAAGTACGTCATCCACGTCTGCGACAGCGTGATCTGCTGGATGGACGGGGCCGATTCCCTGCGCGACGAATTGTGCCGGCGGCTGGGCATCGCCATGGGGGAAACCACCCCGGACGGACTGTTCACGCTCTTGCCGGTCTGCTGCATCGGCTACTGCGACCGGTCCCCGGCCATTCTGGTGAACCGCGAGGCCCACGGCCCGCTGACCCCGGAAAGCCTGGACGATCTTCTGGACCGGCTTCGCGCCGAGGCCGCCGAAATCGCCCCGGCCCCGGCCGAAACTTCCGCCACCGCTTAGGAAACGCCATGTCCTCCCCCACGCACCCACAGGTTCTGCTCCAAAACCGGAAGCCCGACCGGATCGCCACGATCGACGAATACCGCGCCGGCGGCGGATACGAAGCGGTGACCACCGCTTTGAAGGACCGGGAATACCGAGAAGTCCAGCAGGAAATCAACAACGCCATTCTGCTGGGGCGCGGCGGCGCGGCCTTTCCCGCCGGGCTCAAAATGTCCACGGTGCCCGAGGACGCCCCCTTTCCCCGCTACATGGTCTGCAACGCCGACGAAATGGAGCCGGGCACCTTCAAGGACCGGGTGTTGATTCACGCCGATCCGCACCAGCTCATCGAGGGGATGATCCTGGCGGCCTACTCCGTGCTGTCCGAAAAAGGCATCATTTTCATCCGGCCGGAATACGAAAGCGCGGCCCGCATTCTGGAGCGGGAGGTGCGGGTGGCCCGGGACGCCGGGTATCTGGGGAAAAACATCCTCGGCTCCGATTTCAGCTTCGACATCGACGTTCACCGCAGCGGCGGGCGCTACATCTGCGGTGAGGTGACCGCCCAGCTCAACGCTCTGATGGGCAAGCGGCCCAACCCCAAGCAGCCGCCGCCCTACCCCACCGTCCAGGGATTGTGGGACATGCCGACGCTGGTCCAGAACGTGGAGACGCTTTGCTGCATGCCCCACATCCTCCGCAAGGGCGCGGACTGGTTCAAGGGGCTGGCCATGACGGAAAAAGGCGCGGGCACCAAGGTTTTCGCCA
Source organism: uncultured Desulfobacterales bacterium (assembly GCA_964346545.1). Classification (GTDB taxonomy): domain Bacteria; phylum Desulfobacterota; class Desulfobacteria; order Desulfobacterales; family Desulfococcaceae; genus CAYFVR01. The sequence goes on from CAYFVR010000124.1 coordinate 13,485, forward strand.
TCAGCGGCCGGGTCAACCAGCCGGGCTGCTACGAGCTGCCCATGGGAATTCCCCTGAGCGAGATCATCGAAAAACACGCCGGCGGCATGAAGGGCGGAAAGGCATACAAAGCCTGCCTGCCCGGCGGCGCCTCCACCGGGTTTCTGCCCAAGCAGTATTACGACATCCCCATGGACTTCCAAAGCCTGAAGGACGAAGGGCAGCGGCTGGGCACCGGCGCGATCATGGTCTTCGACGAAACCGACTGCATGGTCGCGGCCACGCTGAACCTGACCGAGTTCTTCGCCCGGGAATCCTGCGGATGGTGTACGCCCTGCCGGGAAGGACTGCCCTACATCCGGGACGTGCTGCGCCGGATTGAAACCGGCGAGGGCGAGGAGGAAATGATCGACATGCTCCGCACCCACGGCCGCTATCTCTGGAACGCCTACTGCGCCTTCGCCCCCGGCGCCATGGGACCGGTGGAAAGCCTCCTCAAATTTTTCGAGGACGAGGTGCGGGAGCATATCCGGTTGAAGCG
>CAYFVR010000125.1:0-2818 GCA_964346545.1 uncultured Desulfobacterales bacterium
TGCCCTACGGCGCCCAGCGGCGGCTGGAGATCGCCCGGGCCATGGCCACCGATCCATTCCTGATCCTCCTGGACGAACCGGCCGCCGGCATGAATCCCCAGGAAACCCGGGAGCTGGATTCGCTCATCATCCGCATCCGCGACGAGGAAAAAATTTCCATTCTCCTCATCGAGCACGACATGAAGCTGGTCATGAGCCTGTCTGATCGGATTTTCGTGATGGACTACGGGCGCAAGATCGCCCAGGGCCGCCCCGAGGAGATCAAGAACGACCCGGTGGTGATCAAGGCCTACCTCGGGGAGGACGTGGAAGATGCTTAAACTGGATCATATCGAGACGTATTACGGGAACATCCGTGCGCTCAAGGGCATCAGCATCGAGGTTCAGGAGGGCGAGATCATCACCCTGATCGGCTCCAACGGCGCGGGGAAGACCACCACCCTGATGTCCATCTCCGGCCTGGCTCCGCCCCGTACCGGGGAAATCGAGTTCCTGGGCGAGCCCATCCACGGCAAGAGTCCGGACGAAATCGTGGGCATGGGCATTTGCCAGGTGCCCGAGGGCCGCCGGATTTTTCCCTTCCTCACCGTGACCGAAAACTTGGACATGGGGGCCTTTCTCCGCAAGGACAAGGCGGAAATCAAAACCGACCTGGAGTACATCTACGAGTTGTTTCCCATCCTGGCCGAGCGGCGGAGCCAGGCCGGCGGGACCCTCTCCGGCGGGGAGCAGCAGATGCTCGCCATTTCCCGGGCGCTCATGGCCCGGCCCCGCCTGCTGCTCATGGACGAGCCCTCCCTGGGGCTGGCGCCGCTGATCGTCCGGCGGATTTTCGAGATCATCGAAAAGATCAACGCCGAAAACCGAACCACCATTTTTCTGGTGGAGCAGAACGCCAACCTGGCGCTCAAGGTGGCCCATCGCGGCTACGTGATGGAAAACGGCCGGATCACCCTGACCGACACCGCCGAAAACCTCCTCTCCAACGAAGAGGTGCGGCGGGCCTACCTGGGGATTTGATCCTCGGCGCCGTTCATCGTCGCCCGGGGGCGAATGCGATGCGCCCCTGCAAAATCTCGCCAAAATGGAGGGCGTTGGATTTAATCCGCCGGGGCCTTTCGGATCGGCTCCCCGGCCTCCGCGTCCGTCGTCTCCTTTTCTCCGTCGGCTTCTCCGGGTTTTTCGCCGGAGTCTTCGGGAGCGTCCTCCTCCTTCGGTTCTCCCAAATCCCGCAGCAGCCGGTTGGCCGGGGATTCCTCGGCCAGCCGGTCGAAGGCCGCCAGGGCCTCGGAGAGGCTTTTGGCCCCCGGCTCCTCCTCCAGCAGGTCTTTGGGCGTCGGGTCGCATCCCCGCCGGTCCAGGGCGTTCAGCACGCTTTTCAGGGTGATCCGCGAGGTGTCCATCCCGGGCAGATATCGGATGTCCGCTTCCTCCTCGTTCCGCGCCCGCGCCAGCACCCCGGTTCCCACCAGGTCGTTCAGCAGTTCCCGAACCAGCGTTTCGGGGATTTCCCCGCGCCGGGCGATCTCCTCGGCGTTGGGCGCCGTTTCGCCCCGATAAAAGGAGCGGATCGCTTGATGGGCCGTCCACAGGGTTAAAAGTCGCCGCCGGGCGGGCTGGATGTCCTCGCAATCCGGTTCGAAGGTGTTCTCTTCGGTCAGCTGATGGCTGGCCGAGATCACCGCCCCGAACAGCACGATCAGCCAGCTCAACTGGAGCCAGATGAGAAACAGCGGCAGGGCCGCGAAGCTTCCGTAGATGGCGTTGAAATTGGACACCCCCACCTGAAAGCCGATGTAGACCCACTGGGCGAACTGGTAGATGGAGCCGGCCACGACGCCGGCCGCGAGGGCCGAAAGCGGCTTGACCCGGGTGTTGGGCATCAAGAGATAGATCAGGGTGAACAGCAGCCAGATCAGACAATAGGGCAGCAGCCTGAGTCCGAAAAAGATGAGCGGGCCGATGGCCCCCAGAAGCGTGATCCGTTCGGTGATGGTGATGACCTGGGTGCGGATGAAGACCATCAGACTGCTGGAGGAAATCACCAGCACCGGCCCCAGAATCATGATGGAAAGATAATCGGTGATTTTGCGAACGATGGAGCGCTGATTCTCCACGCGCCAGATGGCGTTTAGCGACGCCTCGATGTGGCCGAGCACCTTGATGACGGTGAAGAAAAGGACCCCGACGCCGATGCCGGCGATGAGGCCGCCCTTGGTGTTGGCCAGCATTTTCTCCGCGAAGGTGATGACCTGCCGGATCACCTCCTGCTGGCCCGGGAAATTTTCCAAAAGCTGACGCTCCAGCATCCGCTCGAAGCCGAAGCCTTTGGCCACGCCGAAGGCCATGGCCACCACCGGCACGATGGAGAGGATGGAGTAGAAGGTCAGCGCCGAGGCCCGAAGCGGGCACTGGTGGTCCCGAAAACCGTAAATGGCGTTCAGCAGGATCCGGAAATGGCGGACCAGAAATCGTTTGGCGGGCGGAAGGGTGTCGGGTCGGATTCGCCAGACGTCGGTTTGAACGAATCGGCCGGTTTTTTGGAAGAATTGCTGAACGGCTTGCATCCGAAGGGCTCCTTTGGCGCGGCGTGGGCGGAAGGGCGAAATGGACGCCGAGTTTACCGGTTGACGCCGAACCGGTTTTGCGTCAATCTGACGCTTGGTCGGGACGTTTCCGGCGCCGGATTTGCCGGAACCGACCGAAACGGGTCCCGGTCAAAACCGGGCCGGGAGTTCCGGTTCGGATTATGCGATAAATCGATCTTTTGCTCAATCTTTATGTGCATCTTTTTTCCTCGACACCGATTTCCTCGACA
>CAYFVR010000125.1:2918-10930 GCA_964346545.1 uncultured Desulfobacterales bacterium
CCTCGACATCGGGCTTTCCCGGCCGGGTTTTCCGGCCGCTTCCTTCGATCCGTCTGGATCCTGGGATGGCTGCTCTGGATGGCGTTGCCCTCCGGCGCCGATCCGGCCTGGGGCGTTTCTCCGGACATCCGGATTCCCGGAGCGGAGGCCGACACCGGCGACACCGGCGGTCTGCGCGTCGCGGTGGATCTGCCCGGCGTCAAGGTTTACCTGAACGGCGAACTGGCCGGCCTCGCCCATCCCGATCGGCCGCTGGCGCGTCCGGTCTGGCCGGTCGGGGAGGTGCGCGTGGCCGTCCGGGCCGAAGGCGTCGCCAAAAAGGAACGAACCCTGACGGTTCGGGCCGGGGAGACCGCCGAGGTTCGGTTTCGGATTCGGCCGCGTTCGCCGGAGGTTCGCCGACACTTGGCGACCGCGGCGGAGGCGATGTCTTCCGGCCGCCTTTCCGATCCACCGGATGCCGGCGCTTTCCACCACTTTCGGGAGGCGCTGGCGCGGGAGCCGGACCTGCCCGAAGCCCGGGAGGGACTTCGGGAGCTGGTGGTCGCCCATCGGCGGCGGGGGGAAACGGCGGAATCCCGAGGGGATTTCCAGCGGGCCGGGGCCGAATATCGCGCGGGGCTGAAGGTGGCCCGCTTTCTGGCCGACGAGGCGGACCCGGCGCTTTCCGAGGAATTCGGGGCGCTCGCCGCCGCGCGGGAGCGGGTTCGGCTGCTGGCCCGGTCCCCGTCCGACCTCCTGCGGGAGGCCGACGATTTGTTCGACCGGGAGCGCTACCTGGCTCCGCCCGGGGAAAACGCATTCGAGCGGTATCGGGCCGTGCTGGTCCGGTCGCCGGACAACGCCCATGCCCGCGCCCGGATCCGGGAAATGGCCGACCGCTACGGCCGGCTCTCCGCCCAGCGGGCGGCGGAAGATTTGTCCGTGGCCGCCGACTATTCCCGGAATCGGGCGCGGCTGTTGCGCTTCCTTCGGGAGGAGCTGGCGCTCGCGGTGGCGCCGGCGGAAATCGTCGCCTCGCAAAACCGCGCGGAAACCTTTTCCCGGCGGGTCGCGGCGGCCGAGGTCCTGGCCCGGGAGGGCGACGCTTTTTTCATCGCCCGGCGGCTGCTGACGCCGGAACGGGGCAACGCCTTCGAAAAATATCGGGCCGCCCTGGCGGAGGACCCCACCAACCGGCGGGCGCGGGAGCGGCTGGGCGAGATGGTCGCCCTGTACCGGGAGCGGGCGGAATCGGCCTTCGAGGCCGGGCGGCTGGAACCGGCCCGGGAGGCCTGTCAACGGCTGGCGTTGGTGGCGGAATTCGCCGGGTCGGTCTTCTCCGACGCGCAGATCGACGCGGCGGCCGAAGCGGCGCGACGGAAGCTGGCCGCCCTGGAAATCGCCGCCGAACGGGTGGACGCCGGGGACCAATGCCGGGCGGCGGGACGATGGGTTCGGCCGGCGGAGGATTCCGCGCTCTCGGCCTATCGGGAGGCGCTGGAGCGGCATCCCGGCAACTTGCGGGCCCTGTCCGGTCTTCGGGCGCTAATGAAAGTCCTGAGCGAAACCGCCGAAGACGCGGCGGCCTCGAATCGTCCCGACCGGGCGGCGGAGGCGCTGGCGGATTTCATCCTCGTGGCCCGGGCGGCGGCGGCCGTCGACGAGGATCGGAGCCTCCGGGTTGCCGCGGAAGCGGCGGAGATTCGAATCGAGGAGCTGCGGATTCGGAGTCGGAATCGGCGGCTGTCGCGGCTGCGGGAGCGGCTGGATCGGGATATGGCCCAATATCGGGAGCTGGTCGCCCGGGAGAGCCGAGACGACAACGTCGCCGGCCGGGTCGCGCCGGTGCTGCGGCGCATGGTGGACGCCCTGGACGAGCTGGCCGATTTCTACGACGGGCTTCCCGGTTCGGAGATGGAAAAAAAGCGGGATCGGCTTCGCCGGACCCGGGGCGTCTTGGAACGGGAACTCCGGGCGAGGGCGGAAAAGGCGTTCTGAGGCGGTTCGCAAAAATCTCGATACCGAAAGTCCTCCAACACCCCCCTGGCCCCCCTCAAGGGGGAAACAACGAGCCAATCCCCCCTTGAGGGGGGCAGGGGAAGGCGGATCACCCATGAAAAATGATCGGCGGAATTCGGCGGGTGCGGCACGGCGCGGCCGGAAATGGGCGGACAATTTCGGCCCGTTTTTGCTGCTGCTGGGCCTCGGTCTTGCCTTGACCGGGTGCGGCGCGGGACGGTTGGAGCTGGAAGCGGCCGCGGATCGGGTGGCCCGGGCGGATCGCTTCCTGGAAACGGTTCGAAGCCTGAATTTGGCCGCCGCCTATCCGGACTTGACCGCTTCGGCCGAAAACGGGCTGGCGGCGGCTCGAACCGCGCTGGCGGCGGAAGAGGCGGAAGAGGCGCGTCGGGCGGCGGACGCTTCCGGCGCGGCCTCCGGGGAAGCCCTTCGCCGCTATCATCGGGAGACGGTGGCGCGGCTGGCGGAGCGGGCCCGGGCGGCGTTGGCCGAGCGGGCCCGTCGGGATCCGGAAGATCCGCTGACCCGCGAAATTCCCGAGATGGATCGAATCGCTTCCCGGGGAAATCGGAATGAATCCTTCTCGACTCTGGGCGCGGTCCCCCGGGTGTTGAAGGATCTGGAAACGGCGCTGGCGGTGTCCGACGGCCTGCGGCGGAGCTGGCGGCGAACCCTGCCGGTGGACGAGAGCTTTCGCTCCGGGGCCGAAGAACTCTCCACGGCCGGGCGGGAAGCGCTGGACGCGCTGGCCGAGGAAATCCGGTCGGCCATGTCGCCGGCGGCCGAAGATGCGGAATCTTCAAGCGGATTGGCCGTGAAGGTGGTGGGCTACACCGACGCCATCAATTTCGGCCGGGAGACGCCGCTGGTGGCGCGGCTGACCCAAGGCGTTGAATCTGAAACGCCGGAAACCGACCCCGCCCGCCGACGCTTTCTGAACCGGCGGCTTTCCCGGTTTCGGGCGGCGGCGGTGGCCGAGGCGCTGGCGAAGCGGTTGAAGGCGTGGGCGGCGGGCCCGGTCGCGGTGGAGGCGGTGGGACGGGGGGAGGAGATTCCGCCGGGGCTGTCGCCGCCCCGTCCGGCGGCCGATCCTCGGCGACGCATCTGTCGGATTTTCGTTCACGCCGTGTCCCGATGACGACGCGCTCGGGAACCGGATCAGACCGGATCGAACCGCATCGAACGGATTCCCAGGCGGATTTTTTCAACGGCCCAAACCGAACTGGAAAGACGAGACGCATGAACCCAACCTGGCGGGCGTTTTCCCTTGCGGTGGCGGTCTTTTTGGCCGCCGGCTGCGTTCACGACATTCAGCAGCTCATCGACGAACCCGAGGTGGAATTCGTGGGAATGGCCCTCTCGGAAACCGGCGTTTTTTCCGCGACGCCGGTGTTTCAATTCGCCCTGAGCAATTCCAATCCCATGGGGCTGGGAATTCAGGACATCGCCTACGATCTCCAGGTGAACGGCCGGAAATTCGTCAAGGGCGTCTCCGACCAGAACGCCCGGCTTCCCGCCGCCGGGCGGGAAACGGTGTCCCTGCCCATCCCGTTTTCCTTTCTGGACCTGTTTCCTTCCACTCGGGAGTTTCGGGAGGCGGAGGCGATTCCCTATGTGCTGACCGGGACCATCGGCGTCGGACCGTTCGACGTGCCCTACCAGACCGCGGGGCGGTTCGAAGTGCCGGCGCTGCCCTCGGCCTCCCTGGAATCGGTGCGGCTGGGGACGGTGGAATCCGATCTGGTCCAATTGACCTTGGATCTGGAGTTGAGCAACCCCAACCCCTTTCCCATCCGTCCCCGGCGCATTCATTACCGGGTTTCGCTGATGGGCCGGGAGCTGTCCCGGGGCGCGGTGGGCGAGCTGCCCCAGGTTCCGGCTTCGGATCGGGCGGGGGTTTCGGTGTCGGTGCTGGTGGGGATTTACGAAACGCCGGAACTGGCGGATCGTCTGGCCGCCGGGGAACCGGTGGCCTACGACGTCCGGGGCGAGGTGGCCTTCGGCCTCCCCCGGCGGGGACACCGGGGCCTTCCCTTTCGGCGGAGCGGGGAAATCCGATAAAATCCCATCCCTACCGGATCGTGCATTCCCGAACCCGGGGACCGACGATGGCCTGGAATTCCGCCAGCTCCGCCTCCGTGGCGGCCCGGCCGCCGTCCCGCGAAAAAAATTCCGGCCGCAGAACCCGGGCGTCGCTGAACCGCTGAAGCACGTATCGATCCGCCCCTTCGATCAACGCCGCGATCTCTTTCGCCGCCGCCGCGTCCACCGGCGGAACCACGGCGGTGGTGCGGAATTCGTGGGAAATCCCCGACGTCAAAATGGCGCGCACGCTCTCTCGGATCGCCTCCGGTCGGGCGTTCGGCCAGATCAAGGGGGCGTACCGGTCGGGCGCGGTTTTCAGGTCCATGGCGACGAAGTCGATCAAGCCCTCCGCGATCAGGGCCTTCAGCCGCTCCGGCCGGCTGCCGTTGGTGTCCAGTTTCAACGGATAGCCCATTTCCCGAATCCGCCGACACAGGTCCGGCAGATCGGGCTGGAGGGTCGGCTCCCCCCCCGTCAGCGCCACGCCTTCCAGCATCCCCCTTCGTTTTTCCAGAAAGTCGAACACTTCCTCAAGGGTCAACGCTTCGTCGGAGGATTCGCTTCGGACCAGGGACGGATTGTGGCAATAGGGGCAGGTGAAATTGCACCCCGGCAGAAAGAGCACGCAACTCAGCTTTCCGGGATAATCGATGAAGGAGTTTTTCTGAAGGGCGGCGATCCGCATGGGGAGGGCTCCGGTTTTTAGGGCATGGGGGGAAGGGCGCCGGCCGGCCTTGGCGCAATGTTTCAAACATGGACGGCCGGAACGCCCTGGGGCGCCCCGGCCGATGGGGAAATGGACAAAACGGAATAAAATCAGAGGGCCTGAAAGGTCCGCCGTTTCTCGAATTCAAGTTGCTTGCCGGTGTTCCACTGCCGCACCGGCCGGAGATAGCCGACCACCCGGGAATAGACCTCGGTCTCCCCGCTGCACGTGGGGCACTGGGGCTGTTGCCCGCTGAGATAGCCGTGGGTGGGGCAGACGCTGAAGGTGGGCGTCAGGGTGAAATAGGGCAGGCGATAGCCGGAGGCGATCTTCCGGATGGTCCGCTTGACGATGTCCACGTCGCTCACCTGTTCGCCCAGATAGATGTGAAGCACCGTGCCGCCGGTGTACTTGGTCTGGAGATCGTCCTGAAGTTGGAGCGTCTCGAAAATGTCGTCGGTGTAGGTCACCGGAAGCTGGGTGGAATTGGTGTAGTAGGCGTCCTTGATGCTGACGCATTCTTCCTCGTTGGCGCAGATGATGTCCGGATACCGCTTCTTGTCCAGCATGGCCAGTCGGTAGGAGGTGCCCTCCGCGGGCGTGGCCTCCAGGTTGAACATGTGGCCGGTCTCCTCCTGAATCGCGGAAATCTGTTCCCGGATGTCGTCCATCACCCGCAGGGAGAACGCCTGCCCATCGGCGCTGCCGATGTCCGTGCCCAGGAAGTTGAGACAGGCTTCGTTCATGCCGATGATGCCGATGGTGGAGAAGTGGTTCTTCCAGTACTGGTCCGACCCCTCCTTGATCTCCCGGAGATAGAACTTGGAGTAGGGGTAGAGGTTCTTTTCCGTGAAGTTCTCCAGCACCTTGCGCTTGACGACCAGGCTTTCCTTGGCCAGGCGGATCATCTCCCGCAACCGCTCGAAAAAGGCGTCCTCGTCTTTGGCGGCGTAGCCGATCCGGGGGAGATTGATGGTGACCACGCCGATGGAACCGGTGAGCGGATTGGCCCCGAAGAGGCCGCCGCCGCGCTTCATCAGCTCCCGGTTGTCCAGCCGAAGCCGGCAGCACATGGAGCGGGCGTCCTCCGGCGACATGTCCGAATTCACGAAGTTGGAGAAGTAGGGAATGCCGTATTTCCCGGTCATCCGCCAGATCATCTCCAGGTTCGGGTTGTCCCAGTCGAAATCCTCGGTGATGTTGTAGGTGGGGATCGGGAAGGTGAAGACCCGCCCCTTGGCGTCGCCGGCCATCATGATTTCGGCGAAGGCCCGGTTGAGCACGTCCATTTCCGCCTGGAAGTCGGCGTAGGTTTCCGGTTGTTCCTCGCCGCCGATGATGACGTTTTGGTCCTTGAGCAACGCCGGGACGTACAGGTCCATGGTGATGTTGGTGAAGGGCGTCTGGAAGCCGACCCGGGTGGGGATGTTGATGTTGAAGACGAATTCCTGAAGCGCCTGCTTCACCTCCCGGTAGTCCAGCCGGTCGTGCCGGATGAACGGCGCCAGCAGGGTGTCGAAGTTGGAGATGGCCTGGGCGCCGGCCGCCTCGCCTTGGAGCGTGTAGAAGAAGTTGACCACCTGTCCCAGGGCCGAGCGCAGGTGACGCGGCGGCGCGCTTTCCACCTTGCCGGGCACGCCCCGGAAACCCTCCCGAAGCAGATCCTTGAGGTCCCAGCCGACGCAGTAGACCGACAGCAGGCTCAGGTCGTGGATGTGGAAGTCGCCGGCCTTGTGGGCGGCGCGGATCTCCGGCGGATAGATCCGGGAGAGCCAGTATTCGCTGGTGACGTCCGAGGAGATGTAGTTGTTGAGCCCCTGGAGGGAGTAGCACATGTTGCTGTTTTCCCGCACTTTCCAGTCGAGCTTGCCGATGTAGTGATCCACCAGATCGAGATTGGCGGTGTTGGACACTTCCCGCAGGCGGGCGTGCTGTTCCCGATACAGGATGTAGGCCTTGGCGGTCAGGCTGTAGGTGGAGTCCAGCAGGACCCGTTCCGCCACGTCCTGGATTTCCTCCACCTCGGGCTCCGGTCCGAACCGCATTTCATGGGCCAGGGTCAGCACCCGAAGCGTCATTTTTCGGGCCTCGCGCTCCCCGAATTCGCCCGTCGCCTTTCCGGCCTTGGTCAGGGCCGCCGTTATTTTGGAGGAGTCGAATTCGACCACTCTGCCGTCGCGTTTTTTGATGCGTTCGAACACTGTATCACCTCGGAATCTTTGTCGGTTTGGGAGAAAAAAAGACAGAAAAACCCCCGAAACGGGGGTTGAGAAGAGGCGGCTCAATCGGCCGACGATGGGTTCATTATCCCCATATCTTGTGAGGTGTCAAGCCCAAAAAGACAAGATATGGTGTTGATTGGCGCTTGACGGTATGGAATGCCAAGGATTCCGGAAAGCTGCGCGGGCGAGATTTTTGATGCGGGAAAAAAATGGCGACGGGTGGAAAATGGCGGACGAATCGACCTTGTCCCGATCGGCGCCATGGGGTATGATTCCGCTCCATGAACGGCGACGAAAACCCATACTTCCGACGCCCGATCGTTCCCTGGTACGATTCCGAGGCGGCCTGCCTCGTGCTGATCCTGCTGATGGACCTTGTGTTCCTCTTCGCGGCGGTCGGCGTGGAGGAGGCCCGGCGGACGCCCGAATTCGGCGGCTACATGGGACTTCCCGTCCTCCTGCTGGTTCTAAGCGGCGGCGTCATCGTCTCCATTGCCGTCCGGTTGATTCGGCGGTTTTTGCGGGCGATGCGCCGACGGTCCCGGTAGGCGCTTTTCCCTACAACCCATCCATGAACTTCTGGAAGTCCATTTCTTTGTAGCTGTCGGTGTGGATATACTTGAGCAGCGGAAGCATCATGTCCGGCGGCACGTAGCCGGGCTGGCTGCCGATGTTCTCGCCGTCCTCGGCGATGAACCAGCTTACCGGAAGGGCCTGCACGTTGAATTCCCGGGCCAGCTTTTTTTGCTTCTCGGAATCGACCCGGACCGGGATGAAATGCTCGTTCAGGTAGGCGACCACCGAGGCGTCCTTGAAGGTTTTCTGGTCCATCACTTTGCAGTACTGGCACCAGTCGGCGTAGAAATTGAGGAAAATCTTCTTCTTGTCCTTTTTTCCAACCGTCACCCCCTCTTCGTAGGCCATCCACTCCACGGGCGATTTCTTTTCCGCCGTCTCGGACGGCGCCGGTTTCGTTTCGTCCGCCTTTTCCGGGGCGG
>CAYFVR010000125.1:11030-13868 GCA_964346545.1 uncultured Desulfobacterales bacterium
CCGGGGCGGATTCGGCGGCGGCCACGCCGGAGATGGAGACGGTCAGGAACAGCGCGAGCAACGCATGCAAAGCGATTGATTTCATGATGGACTTTCCTTGGCGGTGTCCGACGCCGGAGAGGCGGGACCGGTTAGCGAAACAATGTGCTGGCGAACCCGTTCCATTTGCGCCAGAAGCGCCTCGGGCGGAACGAATTCGGTCAGCCGTTCCCCGGGAATCGGTTCGCCGTCCGGGGTCAGGAACATCACGGTGGGCAGGCCCACCACTTCGTATTGTCGTTGCAGCGCACGGACGCGCGGCGCGTTGGCGTCGGTGGCGTCCACCCGGATGGGCACGAATTCCCGGGATTTTCGAACCACCTCCGGATGGGGAAAGGTTCGGGTTTCCAGCTCCTTGCAGACCGCGCACCAGTCCGCCGTGAAATCGAGGAGGACCGGCCGGCCGCTTCGGTCGGCCAGCGCCAGCCCGGCGGCGTGATCCTCCATCCAGGCGATTTTCGGGGTTTCGGGAACGGAGGCGACGGGGGACAAGGGGCCGGCGGAATCGTTCAGGGCGAAGCGGGCCGCGTAGACCACGCCCAACGCCAGGACCACGATGCCGGCGGCCTTCCAGAGCCGTTCGCCCCGGGAGCTTTCCGGGTCCGTCCGGTCCAGGGCGCCGGCGAACACGCCCGCGCCGATCAACAGGCTTCCAAGGATCAGCAGGGCGATCCGGGGGGGCAGCAGAGGCTCGACATAATACAACGCGGCCCCCAGCATCAACACCCCGAAGACCGCCTTCAGCTTGCCCATCCAGGTCCCCGAGCGGGGGAGCGCGGCGGCCGCGCCGGAGAAGGTCCCGATAACCAGAAACAGCAGGCCCATGCCCAGGGCGAAGCTCCACATCAGCAAAAAGCCCTGGAGCCGGTCGCCCAGGCCCGCGATGTAGACCAGCAGCCCGGCCAGCATGGGACCCACGCAGGGTCCCACCACCGCGCCGGCCACCGCCCCGGTCACCAGCACTCCCAGCGCGCCCCCGCCCTTCCGCAAGCCGGCCATTCGGCTGGAGAGGCCCACCGGCAACTGAAAATAAAAGAGATCGAACAGGCTCAAGGCCAGGGCCACGAAGACGGCGGCCACGACGATCCGAACCGCCGGATGGCCGGCGTAGGCGCCGAACAGCCCGCCGGACCAGGCGGCCGCCACGCCGAGGGCGGCGTAGGTGAGGGACATGCCGAAGACGTAAAACAGGGACAGCGTGAACCCCCGGGCGAGGCTGCCGGTGTTGGCCGCGCCGATGACGCCCGCCGTGATGGGGATCATCGGATAGACGCAGGGCGTCAGACTGGCCAGAAATCCCCAGAAAAAGGCCGCCGCCATGGCGCCCGTCACGCCGAACCGCCGAACGGTTCGCTGAAAGGGGTTCTCGTCTTCGGCCGGGGAGGACGCGCCGGAAGGTTTCGCCGACGCCGGCGGGGATTCCAACGAGGACGGCGGCGGTTCGGTTTCCGCGACGGCGGTTTCCCCGGCGTCGCCGACCGTCGACGGGGGCTGAATCGTCAATCGGGCGGTCAAGGCCGTTTCCACCGGGAAAAAGCAATTGGTTCCGGAGCAGCCGCGATAGTTCACGGCGAGGGGAATGGCCAGCGGGCCGGTTTCCCGTTCGGCGTCCACCTGGAACGGCACCGCGACCACCGTGTCTTCCGCGAAAAATCGGGCGAGGTTGCCGTCCGGTTCGGCCCTTTCCACCCCGGGGGGGGATTTGAGGGCGCCGAAGCGGATCCCCGGCGTCGGGGCCGGCGTGGCGCGAACTTCGTCGGCGTAGATCTTAAACCCGTCCGCGATGTCCAGCTTGACCCGAATTTCCCCGGAGGTTCCGGCCGGGATTTCCGACGGCGCCACGTCCACCCGGACGGTAAAAGGTTCCTTTGCCTCGGTGGCGGCTTGGGGCGCGAAAAAACCGGTTTGTCCGCGCGCCGGGCCGCTGAAGATCGGAACGGCCAGAAGGACGAGCAGGACGGCCGGGCGGAGGAATTTTTGGAATCGATTTGAGATCATGGCGAAGCTTGCCAAAGTAGAAGTGGGGGCGTGTCGCATACGCCCTTTGCCAATCAGGCGCCATTGTTCATTGGGAATCCCAAAGTGAACGGCATTGACGCCAAACCCACTACGACCACTACGACCACTACGATAAGATGGCCGCGGCGGAGCGCAAGCCCGTTCCGAAGAGGTCGAAGAAGCGGGACGCCCGCGCCGATGGCGTTTCGGCCGCTCCGTCGCTTTCATGGCAAGCGGGGAAAAAAGGCGGTTTACTCCGGTCGGCTGAGTTCGGCGGCCCGGCGCGCGGCGGCCACGATGGCGTCGGCGACGTGGCGGCGGACCTGGTTCGCCTCCATGTGGTCCAGGGCGGCCTGGGTGGTGCCGCCGGGGGAGGTGACCTTCCGGCGGAGTTCCGCCGGAGATTCGTTCCGTTCCCGCATGAGCCGGGCGGCCCCTTCGATGGTGGCCAGCGCCAGCTCGGCGGCGGCGTCGGCCTCCAGCCCCGCGGCCACGCCGCCTTCGGCCATGGCCTCGGCCAGATAGAACACGTAGGCCGGTCCCGAACCGCTGACCCCGGTGACCGCGTCCAGCTCGGTTTCCTCGAACACCCGGACCCGGCCCATGGCGGAAAGGATGTTTTCGGCGGCGGCCACGTCCGCGGCGGCGGCGTGGCGGTTGGGGCTCATGCCCGACATGCCGGCCCCCACCAGCGACGGCGTGTTGGGCATGACCCGCACGATGGGCAGATTTTCCCGCGCCTCCGCGGGTCGGCGGGCGTAGAGGATTTCCTCCATTCGGGAGATGGGAAAACCGGCGGCG
>CAYFVR010000126.1:0-13677 GCA_964346545.1 uncultured Desulfobacterales bacterium
ACAGATCGAAAAACATCAACGCTGGGTATCCTTTCCTATGAAAACCCGAAAACTCTTATGAAAACCCGAAAACTCTTATGAAAACCCGAAAACTCCTATGAAAACCCGAAAACCGCCGGGGATGGGGTCGCCGGATCGGCCCGTGGGAAGCCGGGGCGTTTCGGGACAACCGGAGGTATCATAAGATGATTTCGCGGGAATGTCCACGGGCAAGCCCGGGAGGAGGCGACGAAAGGCGGGAATCGGGCGGAAAAAAACAATACCGGCGACGCCTGGGGACGCCGCCGGCCGAACATTTGGAAAACGCCGGAATCAGTTGAGAATGTAGGTTTCGGGATCCACCGGCACGCCGTTGAGATGGACTTCGTAGTGAAGATGGGGGCCGGTGCTGCGGCCGGTGTTGCCCATGAGGCCGATCTTGTCGCCTCGGCGAACCCTTTCCCCGGCTTCTTTCAAGATGGCGTCCAGGTGGGCGTAGCGGGTCACCAGGCCGTGGCCGTGATCGATCACCATCATCAGACCGTAGCCTCCCCGGTTTCCGGCGAAGGTGATTCGGCCGTCGGCGGAGGCCACCACGGGCGTGCCCACGGGACCGGCGATGTCCAGCCCCTTGTGAAGTTCCATCAGGCCGGTGAAGGGGGATTTTCGCTTCCCGAACCGAGAAGTTCGCGCACCCTTGGTGGGACGAATGGCCGGCGTGGAGGCCAGGAGATTTTTCTTTTCGTCCAAATCCTCGATCAAGGATTCAAATCCGCCGGCCTGCACTTCCGCGGCCTCGTCCATTTGGTCGATCTGGACGTGCATTTCGCGCATCAGACTTTCGTGCCGTTCTTCCAGCGCCAGCCCGGAATCCATGTCCCGGGGCGTGGAACCGCCCACCCCAAAGAGGGGATCCCCGGTTTCGTCGGGATTCAGATTGGCGATGATGCGGATTTGCCGCTCGAAGCCGTTTAGGGCGACCATGCGATTTTTAAGGGCGTTGATCTCGCCGGCGAAGGTCTGAAGCTGGCGGCGCTGAATGCCGACGATCTCCTTGTGGTTTTCCAGCCGATTTTGAAGATCGGCGTTGTGGAAGGCCCGCCGGCGAAGCTGGTGATATTCGTAGCCGTAGTAGCCGACGCCGCCGGCCAGGCCGAAAACCAGCAACACCAAAAAGGCGATAAAGAACCGGGAGATGGTCATCTGGCGAACCGGCCCGCCGCCGGAGCCGAAGACGTAAAGCGTAATTTTGTGACTCATGAGTTATCCACTCGGTATCGGGTTGATTTTCCGATCCGGTTCTCCGAAGCGCGGGAGAACCGGACCCAATCGGCCCAAGGTGGATCGGGATCAGGCGATCCCCAGCTTGTATTTCAAAGAACGAAGGGTGTTCCGCATGAGCATGGTGATGGTCATGGGACCGACCCCGCCGGGCACCGGGGTGATGTGGCCGGCGATCTCCTTGGCCGCGTCGAAATCCACGTCGCCGCGGAGGACGGAAACCATTTTGGAAGGGTCTTTCTTGCTGGGTTTTTCGCCGACCCGATTGACCCCCACGTCGATGACGCAGGCCCCGGGCTTGATCCAATCCGGCTTGACCAGGCCGGGCACGCCGGCGGCCACGATGAGAATGTCGGCCCGCAGGCAGTGGGCGGCCAGGTCTTTCGTCCGGGTGTGAACCACGGTGACGGTGGCGTTGGCCCCGGGGCCCTTCTGGAACATCATGTTGGCGATGGGCTTGCCCACGATGTTGGAGCGGCCCACCACCACCACCTCCGCGCCGCTGGTTTCCACGCCGGCGCGAACGATCATCTCCTGGATGCCGGCGGGGGTGCAGGGCGGAAATTTCACTTCGTCGCCGCCGATCATCAGCCGACCGACGTTGACCGGATGGAAGCCGTCCACGTCCTTGTCCGGATCGATGGCGTTGAGCACTTTCTTTTCGTCGATATGCTTGGGCAGGGGGAGCTGAACCAGGATGCCGTTGATGCCGTCGTCTTTGTTGTATTTGTCGATGAGCGCGAGGAGATTTTCTTCGGAGATGTCGTCGGACTGGTTGTCCTGGATTTCGTGGAATCCCAGCCGGTGGGCGGTTTTGATTTTCAGCGTGACGTAGGAGATCGAGGCGGGGTTTTCGCCCACCAGGATCGTCACCAGACCGGGAACCACGCCATGCTTTTCCTTGATCTGCCCGACATCGGTTTCAATTTCCTGGAGAATTTGCTCCCGAATTTCCGTACCTTTGATTAGAACGGCTGACATGGCGCTCCTCCTTTGATTTGGGTTCGACCCTCTCGTCCACCGGAAAATTCGTTCGTTTTTAGATCAATCCGCCCCAAATGTCAAGGAATGACGCCCGCTTCCAACCGGGAATCGGTCCATTCGGAAGCTCCGGCGTCCTCCCGCCCGCGCTCCCCTTTCCCGTCAAAGCTCCCGCCGCCGTTCGCCCCCGGCGCCTCCCCGAACCAAAGCAACGAACCACCCGCCCCCATGCGATGGACAATTATCCACTGCCCATTATCCACTGTCCATTATCCATCGCCCTAAGAAAACGCCCGCCGATCCCGCACCTTCCGCGCCGGGTCGAAGGTCCCCGGCTCCACCAGCCGCACCGCCGCCTCCCAGCCCAGGGATTCGGAAATGTTCCGGTGCAGGGATTCCACGAAGCGCCGCTGCCGCCGCATTTCGTCGAAAAACATGTCGTCGGAAATTTCAATCTGCACGGTAAGCCGGTCCTGGCCGTCCACCCGGTCGATCAATAGCTGAAAGGCCGGAACCGTATCCACCAGATCGGCCAGCACCCGGCCGATCTGATCGGGCACGATCCGGTTGCCGCGCATGACCACCGCCTCGTCGCATCGACGAAAAACCCGGTCCAGCCGGGCGTGGGTCCGTCCGCAGGCGCACTTTTCGTAGGTCAGCCGGGTCACGTCTCCGGTGCGGAACCGGATCAGGGGGAAGGCCTCCTTGGCGATGGTGGTGATCACCAGCTCGCCTTCCGTCCCCGGCGGCAGCGGCTCGCCGGTCTCCGGATCGACGATTTCCGGAATGAAATGATCTTCGGCGATGTGGAGACCGGCCTTTTCGGGACATTCCCAGGCCACGCCGGGCCCGAAGACCTCCGCCAAAGTGTAGATGTCGGTGGCGGTAATGTGAAGGGCCGACTCCAGCTCGGCGCGGGTGCTCTCGCCCCAGGGCTCCGAGCCAAGGATGGCCGATTTCAGGGACAGCGTGTTCACGTCGATCCCCAGGGTCTGGAGCGATTGAAGCACGCCGGAAACAAAAGTGGGCGTGGCCACCAGGGCGGTGGTCCGGAAATCTCGCAGAATTTTGACGTGGGCCGGGAAGGAGCTTCCGGGAATGGGGATCACCGAGGCGCCGATGCGCCCCGCCCCGAGCTGCACCCCGAAGGCGCCGGTCATGATCCCGAAGGTGGGGGCCACCTGGATCACGTCGTCCTTGTCCAGCCCCGCGGCGGTGAGGCTCCGGGCCATCAGCTCGGCCCAGTTGCCCAAGTCGTTTTTGGTGAAGCCCATCACCACCGGATCGTCCTGGTTCAGCACCGGGGTGTGCAGCCGCACCACCTCCCGCAGCGGCACCGCGAACATGTCGTAGGGATAGTTGCGCATCAGATCCTCCCGGGTCAGCAGGGGCAGCCGGGTCAGGTCCGGGAGGGCGCGCAGGTCCTCGGAGAAGAAGTCCATCTCCTGAAAGGTCTTCCGGAAATGGCGGACGTTTTTATAGACGCGGTTGAGGGTGGATTGGAGCCGTTCGAGCTGCAATTGCTCGATGGCCTCCCGGTCCATGGTTTCGCGGTCGGGGTCCCAAAACGCCATGACGGCCTCCGTGGGAAAAGGGTCTCGGCCGGCCTACTCCCAGATCTCCTTCTGGTCCCGGCCCAGGTAGGCCCGGCGGACCTCGGGATTCTCCAGCAGCGCGTCGGCCCGGTCTTGCAGGATGATGCGCCCGGTCTCCATCACGTAGCCCCGGTCGGCCACGCCCAGGGCCGCGGCGGCGTTCTGCTCCACCAGCAACACCGTCAGCCCCTCGGCTTCCTGAAGCCGGGCGATGGTCCGGAAAATCTCCTTGACGATGAGCGGGGCCAGCCCCATGGAGGGTTCGTCCAGGAGCAGCAGCTTGGGCCGGGTCATCAGCGCCATGGCGATGGCCAGCATCTGCTGTTCCCCGCCCGAGAGGGTCCCGGCCAATTGCTCCCGCCGCTCCCGCAGGATGGGAAAGAGGTCGAACATTTCGTCCATGCTCTCCCGCAACTGGCGGGAGCCGTGGAGCTTGTAGACCAGAAAGCCGCCCAGCTCCAGGTTCTCGCGGACGGTCATGGGCCGGAAAATCTGGCGGCCCTCCGGCACCTGGGCGATGCCGAAGCGGACCAGCCGCTCGGCCCGCTGGTTGGCGATCTCCCGCCCTTCAAAGGCGATATTCCCGTCCTGGACCGGCTGGAGCCCGCTGACGGCCCGCAGGGTGGTGGACTTGCCGGCGCCGTTGGCCCCGATCAGGGTGACGATCTCCCCGGCGTCCACGTGGAGAGAGACGTTGCGGAGCACGCGGACCAGACCGTAGGCGCTGTTGACGTTGACGAGTCGGAGCATGGGGACCTCGGTATCGCGCTATTCGCCCAGGTAGGCGGCGACGACGTCGGGGTTGGACTGGACCTCGGCGGGGGTTCCCCGGGCGATTCGCCGGCCAAAGTTGATCACCACCACCTGATCGGAAATTTCCATCACCAGCTCCATGTCGTGCTCCACCAGCAGCACCGTGGTCCCCATCTCCCGAATGCGGCCGATGAGCCGCCCCATGGCCAGGGTCTCCCGGGAATTGAGGCCCGAGGCCGGTTCGTCCAGCAGCAGCAGGGACGGCTCGGCGGCCAAGGCCCGGGCCACCTCCAGGGTCCGCTGGCTGCCCAGGGGCAGGCTGCCCGCCGGCCGGTGGGCCAGCTCGCCGATGCCGGCGAACGCCAGCCATTCCCGAGACGATTCCCGGACCCGCCGCTCTTCGGCCCGCAACGAAGGCGGCGCGAACAGGGAGCGGAGCAGGCCCGAACGGGAGCGCAGATGGCGGCCCACCATCACGTTTTCCAGGGCGCTCATTTCCGGAAAAATCTGGACGTGCTGAAAGGTGCGGGCCACGCCCCGGGCCGCGATGCGATGAGGCGGCGTCCCGCCGATTTCGGTCCCGTTCAGCCGAATGCGGCCGGCCGTGGGCTTCAGGAATCCGGTGATTAGGTTGAAGAGGGTCGTCTTGCCCGCGCCGTTGGGTCCGATGACGGCGGAGACCGCGCCCGCCGGGGCCTCGAAATCCACGTCGTCCACCGCCACCACGCCGCCGAAGACCCGCCGGACCGATTCCAGGGCCAGCAACGCCTCAGCCATCTTCGCCACCGGCGCGTCGGAGTCGGCCCCCCGCGAATCCAAAAATCCGGGCCAGCCCGCCGAACAGCCCCTCGGGCAGAAAAAGCATGATCGCCAGCAGGATGCCGCCGTGGATCAGCACGTCGTAGTCGGTATTGTAGGAAAGGCCGATCACCGCCAGATGCTCCCCGGCCAGGGAGAGCAGTTCCGGCAGGAGGGAAAGCAGCACCGCGCCGATAATGGCCCCCCAGATCCGGTGCATTCCGCCCACCGCCACCATGGTGACCAGCAGGACGGAATGCATCACGTCGAACGGCCCGGGATCGATGTAGCCCACGTAGCAGGCGTAGAGCCCCCCGGCCGCGGCGGCGTAGACCGCGCTGAGCCCGAAAACCTGAATTTTGAAGGCGGCGGTGTGGACCCCGGCGGCCGACGCGGCGTCCTCGCTGCCGTGGATGGCCCGAAGCCCCCGGCCGGTGCGGGAGTGAATCAGATTGACGGCCAGGAAGAGGCCGAGAACGACCATGGCCCAGGAAAAATAAAAGAAGCGCAGGTCGTTGTCGAGGACCCAGCCGCCCACCGAGAGCGGGGGGATGCCCATCAGCCCGCCCGGGCCGCCGGTGAGGCCGATGGCCGCCACGGTGACGATGTGGACGATAGAGCCGAAGCCCAAGGTCGCCATGGCCAGATAGTGGCCCCGCAGCCGCAGGGAAGGCACCCCGATGGCCATGGCCACGACGCCGGCCAGCGCCGCTCCCGCCGCGATGCCGGCCCAGGGGGACCAGCCCAGCCGGGTGGACAGAATGGCGGTGGTGTAGGCCCCGATCCCCACGAAGGCGGCATGACCCATGGAAATCTGGCCGGCGTAGCCCATGAGCAGGCTGAGCCCCACGCAGGTCAGGCAGTTGAGCGCCGTGAAAACCAAAATGCCCAGATAATAGGGGTTGCGGATGACCAGCGGGGTCAACGCCACCAATAGGGCAAAGACCGCCAGTCCGATGTAGTCGCGTCTGTAATCGTATCGGGCCCCCATCAAAATTCCTTGAGGCGGGAGGCTTCGGCGCTGCCGAACAGCCCGGCGGGCCGGATGAAGAGGACCGCCAGCAGAATCACCAGGGCGATGGCGTCCATGTAGTGGGAGGAGACGTAGCCGGCGCCCACCGCCTCCACCACGCCCAGCAACACCCCGGCCGCCACCGCGCCGCCGGAGTTCCCCAGGCCGCCCACCACCGCCGCGCCGAAGCCCTTGAGCGCGATGAGCACGCCCCGGGTGTAGTCCATCTGGGTGATGGGGGTGATGATGATCCCGGCCACCGCGCCGATGCCGGCGGAAAGCGCGAAGGCGAGCATGACCATGTTCCGGTCGTTGATCCCCGCCAGCCGGGCCGCGTCCCGGTTGATGGCGCAGGCTCTCATGCATTTGCCGGTCATGGTATGGTTGAAAAAAAGCACGTAGCCCGTCACCACCACGGCCAGAATGCCCACGATCCAAAGGGTTTGGGGCAGCAGCGCCGCGCCCATCACCATAATCGGCTCATCCCCGGAAAAGTGGCGCATGTAGTGGGAGGACTTGCCCCAGATGACCATGGCGGCCCCCTTGAGCAGAATGGAGACGGCGATGGTGATGATGATCAGCCGAAGCACCGAGGGGTTTTTCACCGGGTTGATGGTGAAGCGCTCCATCAAAATCCCGATGACCGTGACGAACAGCGCCGACAGCAGAAAGGCGAAGGCCGTGGACAGCCCCGCCGTCATGGTGAGCGTGACCATCATCAGCCCGCCCAGCACGGCGAATTCGCCCTGGGCGAAATTGATGATGCCGGTGGCGTTGTAGATGATGTTGAATCCCATGGCCACCAACGCATAGATGCTGCCCCGCTGGAGGCCCATGAACAGAAATTGAAGTAGGTCCGAAAAGCCGCCCGATGTCATTTCCCGATTCCGCGTCCCCTCGCGTCGAAACGCCCCGACGAAGCCATTCCCGCGCGCCGCCGGGGCGGGGCCGAATGCCGCCGGCCCAATCCAATTCGATCCGCCGATGTCGATTTCGGTTCATCTGATGCGGTGAAGGTGTCGAGCGAACGCTTGCCCTGAACGCCGGGGGATAAATCCCCCGGCTCACCCCGAAAAAAGCACCCTAAAGGCAATACCGTTCACTTTGGGATTTCCAAAAGACGAATGCGCCGGATTGTCCGAGGGCGAATGCAATTCGCCCCTACAAATTTTCGCCAAAATGAACGGTATTGACCCTAAAGGGCGCTCACCCCCACTGAACGCAAAGCAAATTAAGAGCCCGCCTTAGCGGGCTTTTCCGGAATCAGCCGGGGGATTTATCCCCCCGGCCCGGCGTCCGGATATTTTTTTACAAACAATCTACGGCTCGTAAACCACGAACTTTCCGTCCTTCACCGTCAGCATTTCGAAGTCTTCCTTGTCCAGGCCGCAGTGGTCCTTGGGGGACATTTTGAAGACGCCGCCGATGCCGGTGAACCGGGCCGTCTCCAGCCAATCCCGGATCTTGGCCGGATCGTCGCCCACGGCCCGCAGGGCCTCGATCACCAGCCAGAGGCCGTCGTAGGCGTGGCCGCCGAAGGTGCTGACATGGTCGCCGGTGGCCGATTCGTAGGATTCCTTGTAGCTTTTCAGCACCTCGGCCTGGGGATGTTCCGGATCGATGGTGTTCACCGCCATGATCCGGCCGGCCGGAAACAACGTGCCCTCGGCCGCCTCGCCCGCCGCTTCGGCGTATTTCACGTTGGCGAAGCCGTGGCTCTGGTACAGCGGAATTTCCAGTTTGAGCTGGCGCATGTTTTGGGGGACGATGGACTGGGCCGGGACGATGGACCAGTTGATCACCGCCTGGGCGCCCGCGTTTTTGATGCCCACGAGCTGGGCGGTCATGTCGGTGTCGCCCGGGCTGTAGGTTTCGTCGGCAACGATTTCAATGGCGTATTCGCCGGCCAGCCCTTTGAGCTGTTCCCGCCCCGCGTTGCCGAAGCCGGTGGTGCCGGTGATCAGACCCACTTTATCGATGCCCCGGGTCTGCATGTGCTCGTAGATGCGGCGCACGGCGTCGGAGTCGTTGGGCGCCACCTTGAACACCCATTTCCGCTGATCCACCGGCGTGGTGATGGCCTCGGCGGCCGCGCAGGAGATCATGGGCGCCCCGGCCCGGGTCACCTGGGGAATGGCCGCCATGCTGGTGCCGCTGCGGGAGGGCCCGATGATGGCCGACACCTTGTCCCGCTGAACAAGTTTTTTAATGGCGTTCACGGCCCGGGTGTTTTCCCCCTGGGTGTCCTCGATGAAGAGCACCAGCTTCTTGCCGTTGATGCCCCCGGCGTCGTTGACCTGCTTCTGGATCATTTCCACGGTGGCCCGCTGCGGCTCCCCCAGCCAGGACGCCTTGCCGGTGATGGCGAAGGCGCAGCCCACCCGGTACTCGTCGGCGGCGACGGCGAGGTTGGAAAGGAACAGCGAAAGCCCGAAGGCGACCAGAACCGCGGCCGAACGGAAACGAATCTTCGACACGAATGAACCTCCATGTTCTCCAGGGGTTGACGGATCGGCGGAAGGCCGTCCCGAAGGACGGCCGGTGGGAAGAACCGGTCCCGTTTGATGAACCCGGAAACGGATTCCCCGCCGACCCGTTATCGCGCCCCGAAAGCGGGCTCGGGACACGCGCTCGGCCGGGGCCCCCGCGGCCCAAACCGTTGGATTGCCGATTGAATTACCAGACTTCGTGATTTTCGATGATTCGGAAGCCATTTTCCGCGAGCACCGAAATGGCCCGGTCCAGATCGTCGAACCGAAAGATCAGAATGGCCGACTCCATGCTTTTCTGCACGAAGGAGTACATGTATTCCAGGTTGAGGCCCGCCTTTTCGATGTGACCGAGCATGTCGGCCAGCTCGCCCGGCCGATCCCGCACCTCCACGGCCACGACCTCGGAAACGCGCACGGTGAACCGGCCGTCCCGCAACGCCCGCCCGCCCTTCTCGATATCGCTGACGATCAGGCGGAGGATTCCGAAGTCGGAGGTATCCGCCAGAGACATGGCCCGAATGTTGACGCCGGCCGCGCCCAAGGTCGTGAGAATTTTGGCCAGGCGGCCCGACCGGTTCTCCAGAAAAATGGAAAGCTGCTCCAGCTTCATGGGACCTCCCTGGGGAAAAGGCCAAGGTCTTCCATTTTCAGGAAAATTTGTAGGGGCGTATCGCATACGCCCTTGGCCAATCCCACGCTATCGTCCATTTGAAAGCCCAACGTCAACCGCATTGGAATCAGAGCGGATACGGCACCGCGTTCAGACCCACGGCCTCGTCCAGCCCGAGCATCAGGTTCATGTTCTGCACGGCCTGACCGGCGGCGCCCTTCACCAAGTTGTCGATGGCGGAAATCAGAATGAGCCGATCGCCGCCCGGGTCCATGGCCACGCCGATGTCGCAGCGGTTGGTTCCCCGAACGGCGCGGGTGGCGGGGAATTCGCCCTCTGGGAGAACCCGGACGAAAGGACGCCCGGCGTAGGCGTCGGTCAGAATTTCCCGGGCCTCGGCGGCGGTCAGGCCGTCCCGCGGCGCGGCGTAGATGGTGGAGAGCATGCCCCGGCTCATGGGCAGCAGATGGGGCACGAAGGTCAGCTCCGCCCGGCTTCCGGACTCCCGGCTCAGCACCTCGTTCATCTCCGGCGTGTGCCGGTGCGCGCCCACCTTGTAGGCTTTGAAGGATTCGTGGACCTCGGGAAAATGGGTGCCCAGCCCCGGCGATCGGCCCGCACCGCTGACGCCGGACTTGGCGTCGGCGATGATGCCGTCCGGGGAAATCCGGCCGGCCCGGAGCAACGGGACCAGCGGCAGCAGAATGCTGGTGGGGTAACAGCCCGGATTGCCGACCACCTTGGCGATCCGAACGTCTTCCTCGTAAATCTCGCCGAGGCCGTAGGCGGCGGACGCGGACAGCTCCGGCGCGGCGTGGGGCTGATAGGCGGCGGCGTAGGCGTCCACGTTCCGGAAACGGAAATCGGCGGAAAGATCCACCACTCGCCGGTCCCGGCGAACCAGGTCCGGGACGATCTCCATCGGCAATTGATGAGGAAGCGCGGTAAACACGATGTCCGCCCGCTCGGCCGCCGCGTCGGCGTCGAAGGCCTCGCAAACCAGGTCCACCGTCCCGGCGAAGGCGGGATACACCTTGGCGATGGCCGTTCCGGCGTATTGCCGGGAGGTGATCAGGGACAGCTCCACCTCGGGATGTCCCGCGAGAATCCGGACCAGTTCGGCCCCGGCGTATCCGGTGGCCCCCACCACGGCGACCCGTTTCATGCATCCTCCTTTGCCAACGGCGATACGGTTTCGGAAAAACAGCCGAACATATCAAAATTCGGGAGAGACTCAAGAGAATTCGAGATTTCTGCGGTATTCCGTCTCTCGGGGAAAGCAAGATATCAAAATCGTTGTGGATAGACAACGGAATTCATCCGCCCGGCCGGGGCCGGCGGTTCGGATCGACGGAACGGATCGGTTGCGCGGGCGGCCGAAACCGTGTAGGTTTCCCGCCGATTCATCGTTTTCCTCGTTTTGACTTCTCAATCCCAATGCCGTTCACGTTGGGATTCCCAATGCGCGATGGCGGCTGATGGGCCAAGGACGTATGCGATACGCCCCTCCAAAATTTCGCCAAAATGAACGGTATTGCGCTTACCCCTATGGAATGGTGGAATGGCGATCCTGACCCTTCACGACATCACCCTCGGCTTCGGCGGCGATCCCCTGCTGGACGGCGTCGATCTGACCATCGAATCCGGCGAGCGGGTCTGCCTGCTGGGCCGCAACGGGGCCGGCAAATCGACCCTGCTGCGCATTCTCACCGGAGAAATCCGGCCGGACGCCGGAGAAATCCTCCGCCCCGCCGGACTCCGGGTCGCCCGCCTGGAACAGGCGGTTCCCGCCGGCATCTCCGGAACGATCCGCGACGTGGTCGCGGGCGGCGTCTCCTCCGGAAACGGAGAGGCCGTTCCGGAATGGGAGGCCAACCAGAAGGCCGAGGCGGTGCTGACCCGGGCCGGGCTGGACCCGGAGCCCCCATTCGAGGATCTCTCCGCCGGGCTGAAACGCCGGACGTTGCTGGCGCGGGCGTTGGCGGGGGAACCCGACCTGCTGCTGCTGGACGAGCCGACCAACCATTTGGACATCGTTTCGGTGGAGTGGCTGGAGGAAACCCTCCGCCGGCTCGCCCCCACCCTGCTCTTCGTCACCCACGACCGGGCCTTCCTGAAACGGCTGGCCACCCGGATTCTGGAGCTGGACCGGGGCCGGCTCGCCAGTTTCCCGGGGAACTACGAGACCTATCTGGCCCGCCGGGCGGAAATGGACGCGGCCGAAGCCGCGCACCGGGAACGGTTCGAGAAGAAGCTTGCGGCGGAGGAAACCTGGATTCGGGCGGGGCTCAAGGCCCGCCGCACCCGGAACGAAGGCCGCGTTCGGGATCTGAAGCAAATGCGGGCCGAACGGCGGGCCTGGCGAGAGCGGCTGGGCGACGTGCAAATGCAGGCCCGGGAGGCCCGCCGCACCGGCAAGCTGGTGATCGAGGCGACGGATGTTTCCTACGCCTGGGAGGAAAAAACGGTGGTGCGGGATTTTTCCACCATCGTGACCCGGGGGGACCGGATCGGCATCCTGGGGCCCAACGGCGCGGGCAAAACCACCCTGCTCCACCTGCTGCTGGGCCGACTGGAACCGGACGGGGGATCGGTTCGCCACGGAACCCATTTGGAAGTGGCCTATTTCGATCAGCTTCGGGAGCAACTGGACGAATCGGCCACGGTGGCCGACAACCTGGCCGACGGAAACGATCAGGTGGTGGTGGACGGCAAGGGCCGTCACGTGATGAGCGTGTTGAAGGACTTTCTCTTTGCGCCGGATCGGGCGCGGAGCCCGGTGTCCATGCTCTCCGGCGGGGAGCGGAACCGGCTGCTGCTGGCCCGGCTCTTCACCCGGCCGTCCAACGTGCTGGTGATGGACGAGCCCACCAACGACCTGGACATGGAAACCCTGGAACTACTGGAAGAGCTGCTGGCCGGCTACGGCGGCACCGTGCTGCTGGTCAGCCACGACCGGGAATTCCTCAACAACGTGGTCACCGGCACCCTGGTGTTCGAAGGAGAAGGCGCGATCACGCCCTACGCGGGCGGCTACGACGACTGGCTGGACCAGCGGCCGAAACCGGAAGCGGACGCTCCGAAAAAGGAAAAGAAGCCGCAATCGGAACCACGGAACCGGAAGGCGCGCCCTCGAAAACTGAGCTTCAAGGAAAAAACGGAACTGGAATCCCTGCCCGCCCGGATCGAGGCCCTGGAAGCCGAACAGGCCGAACTCCACCGCCGCATGGCCGACCCGGAATTTTACAAGGAGGCGGGAAAGGCCGTGGCCGAAACGACCCGGCGGCTTGAGAAAATTGAAGCGGAGCTGGAGGCGGCGTATGGGCGGTGGGAAGCGCTGGAGGCGCTGGCTGAATCCGAGCAAATCCATTGAGCCGGTGGAACCCGGTCATTTTCCGGACCCCGCCTCGGATGGGCCGGGCGGATTCCCGCCGGCGGCCGCCATCCAATCCACTTTCCGATAAATATCGCCCATGGCGACCCCAAATTCCAGGGAATGGAGGTGCAAGGTTTCGGACAATCCTCGGGCGACGGTATAGAGCCAGCGATTGGGCGCCTGCTTGAAAAAGGTTTCAATGGTCGGCTCTTCCTGGGACACCAACACATACTCTTGGAGGGACGGAACCATCTGGTAGAGTTTGAACTTCCGCCCCCGGTCGAAGGATTCCGTTCCCGGCGACAGAACCTCGACGATCAGCACGGGATTGGTGATGGCGTCTCTCCGTTTTTCGACGGATTCAATCCCGCCGCACACCACCATGATGTCCGGATACAAAAACGCCTCCGCCGAAACAATCTCCAGCTTCATGTTGCCTTCGAAGCCCCGGCAGTCGGTGGCGTCCAAGGCTTCGCCGATCCGCCGGATCAGGTTGAAGCAAATGGTGGAGTGGTTGGGACTCCCGCCGGCCATGGCGAACATGTCCCCTTCAACAAACTCGTTTCGCGCATCCGACCGGATTTCCATCTCCAGGTATTCTTCTTTGGATAATCGGCGTTGATTCGCCAACGGCTCGGCCATGGCGTTTCTCCCCTTTTTTTCGCGCGAAGCCCTCCGCCCGCGGTTTCCCCTCGCCACGCCTCCGGCTCACACTTCCGGCAGCCGCTTCAATCCCACGCGGGTCAGCAGGGCGTTCAAGTCGTCGCGGTCGGACCACAGGACGCCCGTTTCGGTCATCA
>CAYFVR010000127.1:0-1934 GCA_964346545.1 uncultured Desulfobacterales bacterium
GCCCCCCCGCTTCTCCGTCAAAAACCCCCAATACTTCCTCGGCAGCTTTTGCAAATGCAGCCGCGGATTCCGCCGTTCCGGGATGTTGATGGCCTGGAAATAGGTCCGCCAGAGGTCGGACGCGTCCTCGTCCCCGGACGCGCTCCCCTTGGCCGCCGCCGGAACCCGTCCCTTCAACCGCACCGATCGGGTCCGCTCTTTATCAAAATACAGACCATACTCCCGCCGGGTGTCGTAGAGCACCCAGGGCTGGTCCGAAAAGCGGGTTTCGAAATGGTCCCGGATCAGCGGCAACACGTCGTATTCCGGGGCCATGGCGGCGAAAAAGGTTCCGTCCGCCATCCGCTCGAACCGGGCGAAGCCCCTCATGCGGTGAGCCTCCTTTTTCACCTTGGCCCGAAGCTGGTCCACCCGCAGCCGGGCGTCCAGGGCCGCGCCCTCCCCCACCGAACCGGGCGAAACCAGGTGGCGAATCAGCGTCAAAATCGTCATCTCCACCCCCGCCGCGCCGGAGAGAAACGCCAAAAACAAATCCCCGGCCGATCCGTCCGGCGACACCGCCACCAGCTTCTTCCACACCCGCCCCGACCGCTCCGGATCGGTTTCCACCAAACGATCGGCCCCGAACAGCCCCAGTTGTCGCCGATCCCCGGATTCGATGGCGTCCGGCTCGACCTTCTCGGCGTAGACACGGAAAATCACGGTCAGCAAACCGTCAAATGTCCCGTCGTACACCAGCGTCGGATTCGCGGGGGTCGCCTCCGCAACCTGCCCGATCCCGCCGGAAACCAGCGGATATCCGCCCGCCGGCGAACGGGCCGGATGTCCGGGGCAGTCCAGGAACGGCGCGGCCCGTTTCAACGCCACCCCCATCCGCCGCAGATGCTCGAAGCGCACCGTGCCCAGCTTCCGGTATTCCACAATCCGCTGGGCGGAAAACAGCCCCAACCCCGGCACCCGCAGCAGCAGTTCATAATCGGCCCGGTTCACGTCCACGGGGAACAGATGGGGATTTCGGGCCGCGAAGGCGGCTTTGGGGTCCACCGCCGGGTCCAGGGTCGGAGCCTCCGGCGTCAAGATTTCCCGCAAATCGAAGCCGTACAGCCGCAACAGCCAGTCGGCCTGATACAGCCGGTTTTCCCGCACCAGCGGTGGCGATTTCAGCGGCGGCAGCCGGTTGTCCGGCGCCACGGGGATGAAGGCGGAATAGTAGACCCGCCGCAGATCGCGCTCGGCGTACAGCCGATCGGACAGCTTCAGAATGTCCCAGTCGGTCTCCGGGCTGGCGCCGATCACGAGCTGGGTGCTCTGGCCCGCCGGGGCGAAGCTGGGCGCGTGGCGGAATTTCCGCCGGTCCTCCCGGTTTTCCCGAATCCCCGCCTCGATCAGCCCCATGGGACCCAGGATGTCCGCGTACCGCTTCCCGCCCGTCAGCCGGGTCAAACTGTCCTCGGAGGGCAGCTCGATGTTGACGCTCAACCGATCCGCGTGACGGCCCGCCTCCCGCACCAGCCGGGGAGACGCGCCGGGAATGCCCTTCAGGTGGATGTAGCCGTTGAACCCCTCCCGCAGCCGCAGCTCGCGGACCACGCGCACCAGCTTTTCCATGGTCTCGTCCGGCGACCCCGCCACCCCGGAGCTGAGAAACAGCCCCTCGATATAGTTCCGCCGGTAGAAGTCGATGGTCAGTTCCACCAGCTCCCGCACCGTGAACGCGGCCCGGAGGATGTCGTTGCTCCGCCGGTTGACGCAGTAGGCGCAGTCGTACACGCAGAAATTGGTGAACAGAATCTTGAACAGCGAGACGCAGCGGCCGTCTTCGGTGAAGGTGTGGCAAATGCCGGACGCCGCGCCGCTGCCCAGCTTTCCCTTCACCGCCTTCCGCCCGCTGCCGGAAGAGGCGCAGGAAACGTCATATTTGGCCGCGTCGGCCA
>CAYFVR010000127.1:2034-13601 GCA_964346545.1 uncultured Desulfobacterales bacterium
GGCAGGCAGACGCACCAGTATTCCGCGATCTCGTCGAAGGGGTTGGAATACCGAACCCGGACGCCCTTATCCACCCGCATGGATTCCCCCGCCTCAAGGATGATCTCCCGGTCCTCGATTTCGACCATCTTCCGGCCGCTCACCATAAGGATGAATTCGTCGAACTCCGGCGTCTGGTGGGGTTCCTCCCAGCCCGGCGGCGCGATCATGTGGGCGACGCTGATGGCTTCGTTGCCGGTGCTCACCAGGCCGAAATGCTCCGCAATGGTCTTCCCGTCGTCGGTGGGCACCGGAAAGGGGCGAGTTTGGTGGAAGTAGCGTGGTTTCATGGCTTCAATCCTTCCAAAAGGGCTGAAAATGGATTCAAATTCTGGATTTCATTGGACTGCCGTATTTGGCTTCGATCCGTCGAGAAACGATTTTCGCCGGAACCGTCTTGGCCGTTCCACCCTCCAATTCCGCCACCCGCCGTTCCGCTTCCTGGGCCCAAAGCCGGTCGATTTCCGGTTCCACCGGCAAATTCAAGCTCTCCAAAAGCGCATCCACCAACCGCAACCGGACATCCGCCGGAAGCGAAAGGGCCTGCTCCATGATTTGATTCGATTCTGTTTCCATATCGCCCCTCCATAGGTCCCAAAGCGCGGGATTTTGGTATGGCTCCTTGAAATTGGTTACGTGGCAAAACGCCTTTTCAGAATAGCCCTAGCACAGAGGAAGTCAACCGGCTACCCCGCAGTTTCAGTTGAGCGGCGGACGGTTCTTTCCAACCGTCCAAAACCAACTCCCTACACTTTGGGCGAATTGCACGAATTTTCATACAGAATAAAACACCCCTGGCCCCCCTCAAGAAGGGAAGCCGAGCAAGAAAAGGTCGCCCGATCATCCCATTGGCGAATCCAGCTTTTTCCACCCATTCCGGGATATTGACAACCCCGCCGGTCGCATTATCTTCTCGGTCAAAAAGGGGAGAAGTCCATTTCATTTGGAAAAAATTTCGCGCCACGCGAAAAACGCGAAAACGGCTTGAAGGCCCCGAAGATTTTTGCTATGAATTCCGTTTTTAACCAGACCGTTCAGCTGGAGGGATAAAAAATGCCGTTCTACGAATTTGAGTGTGAATGTGGGGAAGTGACCGAGGAACTCGTGAAGCTGGGAACGGAAGAAATTTCTTGTCCCAAATGTGGAAAATCCGCCCATAAAATCATGTCCCGTTGCAGCTTTTCATTGAAGGGCGGCGGCTGGTACGCGGATGGCTATTCGGCCAAAGGGGGCGGTGCGCCGACAACGGCGGCAAAACCCCCCCCCCCCGCCGGCGCCGCCTCCACCGCCGGCAAATCGGATTCCAATGCTTCCAGTGCCTCCAGTGGCGCGTCCGGTTCCGCCAGTTCGGGTTCCGACGCGAAATAATTTTCCGCCCCGTCTCCAATTGAAAAGGTCGTCCCCGATGAAACGGAATTTTCCTTTCACCGGGGGCGGCCTTTTTGTTTCTCGAACGGATTCCAAATTTAGGCCAGTGGCGTGGGATTGGAATTTTCAAAATGGACAATCATGCCGGATTGCAAAAGGGCGAATGCAATTCGCCCCTACACATTTTCGCCAAATGAAACGGTATTGGGGCTAAATGAGATCCCCGTTTCCCGCGAATCGCCCCGCCACGCAGAGCGCCGAGGCCGTCTCCAGAAAGCGGATCATCTCCGGCAGGGAAATCCGACCGTTGAATTCCCCCAGATGGGGCCCGGTTCGCAGAACGATCTCCCGTTCCGCCCGGCGCGGGCGCAACGCCTCGCGCGGGGTCATGCCCCGGCTCGCCAAAAACGCCCGGAATTCCGCGTCGGTCATCCGCGCCTGATCCGGCGTCCGCAGCACCTCCTCCATGTGCCGGTCCACGCCCATCTCCTCCACCATCCGGTTCGCCAGGGTTGAAAGGTCCAGCGGAAAATCCTCCGAAAACGGGCGGCCCACGAAGCCGGCGAAGTAGTCCCGGAACACCGCTTCCAGCGTTCGACGGACGGCGGCCCGATCAAACAAATCCCGGGCGTCCACCGGTTTTCCGGCCGCGTCCAGCCCCACCCGCTCCGGCGCGCGGTTTCGAAAATGGCTCCCGATCACCAGCAGCAGGGATAAAAAATGGGCGCCGATGGCCCGATAGAACCCGCCGTCCGCCGGCTCCAGATGCTCCAAATCCCGCAACCCGCCGGCCCCGAAATTGGGATACCGGCAGGATTCCAGCCACCGGTCCAGCCGCCCGCCCCGCCACCATTCGTACAAGCCCCGGTCGTCCCGGCGATCTTGCTGGACCCGATTGTGAAACAGAGGGATGGGCGCGGCGTGAAAAATGCCCACGCCGGCCAGCGTTCCCAGTATTCGCGCATTCCTCGTCATCACCTCGACAAACGACTCGGTTCGGGAGCGGCCTCCGTTACGGGGTTCGTTGGGATAGACGAAATAATCCACGGGCGCGACCAGAACGATGGCTGCGGCGTCCCGGCGGATTCCCGGCGGAAGATGGGGCAGTCCTCGCACCCGCGTCACCCGGCGCCCGCGAAACCGAAGGGGCCGGGGCACGTCGAACCGAACCGGCATTTCCCCGGCAATGGGTCGCAACCGCTCCGCCCAACGCGCCTCCCGGTGCAGGGCCGTCGCGTCTTCCGGCGTCCGTGCCAGCTTGACCACCAGCCGCCAGTCGGTGTCCCGAATGGGAAACGTCACGCTTCGCCCCAGAACCACCGGCGGGCCGCCGGGAACCAGGCCCCGCGTCGTCGGCAGATCGTCCCAGCGGACATCGGCGATTTCGCCGTCCCATTCCGGAACGTCCGACGGACGGGAAACGGCCAGAGGCAGGCCGCCCAACGCCTCGGCCGCCGCGCGGTGGACCGGCCCTTCGGCCGTGGCCAGCGCCTCCCGCAGCCGAACCATGGCCCGCCGGCCGGTCCCGTTGCCGCCGGGAGCGGCCGCCAGCCCGGCCAGCAAATCCGCGGCATCGCGGAAGAGAAAATAGGCCTGCCGCTGCCGCCCGAATTCGGGCCGCCAGACCCCGGCCAGGGCCTCCGCCGTTTCCGGGCGGGCCGCCCCGGGACGAGCCGCCAGCAGCTCCCGCAGCCGCCCCACCGCCATGTAGGCCCCGCTCATGTCCCGACCCGGCCGGAGCAAATCCGCCTCCAACCGGGCCAGTCCGCAATCCCCCTTTTCTTCTCCCGGAATCACGAGGTCCGGTTCCGAAACCGACGGTACCCGTTCATGGCCGCCAGCGCCTTCACGGCCCGTTCCGGCGTGGGATAAAAGACGCCGTTGTGGGGCGAATCCGCCACCGGCAGCACGGTTTTGTCCACCTGATCGAAGCTGATGCTCACGCCGTAGACCGGCTTTTCATGCTTCGTCATCAGCTCCGCGATGAGCCGGACGTAGTTTTCTTCAAATTCAACCAACCGCGCCTTCAGGACCTTCAAATCCTCGGAGCGCAGGGCGGGATCGGCCTGGGCCGAAGAATCCAGAACCCGGCCCAGAAGCGTTCTGCGCCCCATGATGCCCAGGTTGATGACGGCGTCGCAGCCGTCCCAGGCCATCAGGGCCTCCAGCACGCCGATGGCCACCCGGTCCTCGTGTTCGCCCACGATGTCCACCGGGTTGGACCGGCTCCAGTAGGGCGGCAGAAATTCGTCGATGGCCGCGCCCACGGCGGGGGAAAGGGGCGGAACCTCCAGCCCGTATTCGGCGCAAAGGTCGGCGGTGACCACGCCCCAGCCGCCGCCCAGGGTCATGATGGCGGTTCGGGGGCCGGCGGGGATCGGCAGGGAGGAGAAGGCGGCGGAGAGATCCAACAGGTCCATGGGATATTCCGCCTGGACGATTCCGGCCTGTTGGCACACCGCGTCGAACACCCGTCGGTCGCCGGCCATCGCGCCGGTGTGGCTGGCGGCGGCCCGGCCGCCGGCCCCGGTTCGACCGCCCTTGAGCAGCATGATCGGCTTTTTTCGGGCCAGCCGCCGGGCCACCTCGAAAAACCGCCGGCCGTCCTTGACGCTCTCCAGATAGAGGATCACGTTCCGGGTGGCCTCGTCCACCTCGAAGGCCTCCAGATAATCCTCCACGGTCACCATGCCCTCGTTGCCGGAACCGGCGAAGGCCCGAACGCCGATGCCCTGCTGCTCGGCGAAGGCCAGCAGTTGGGCCCCCATGTTTCCGGACTGGGAGACCACCGCCGTGTCGCCCGGGGCGGGCCAGACATGGCTGCCGGTGCAGTAAAATTTTTTGTGGGGATTGCAGATGCCCATGGTGTTGGGGCCGACCACCAGAATGCCGGCCTCCCGGGCCTGGTCCATCAGGGCCCGCTCGGCGGCGCGGCCTTCGTCGCCCACCTCCGCGAAACCGGAGGAGATGAGCACCATGTGCCGGATGCCTTTTTCCCGGAACTGGGGAATCAGACCGGACGCCGCGCCGGCGGGAACGGTGACCACCGCCAAGTCCACCGGTTCGGGGATGTCGGTCACCGCGGGATACACCGTTCGTCCGGCGATTTCCCCGCCTTTGGGATTGACCAGAAAAATTTTCCCCTCAAAGCCCCGGGCCACGGTCAGGCTGAACAAAATCTGGCCCCATTTGCCCAGCCGGGCGGAGGCGCCCACGAAAGCCACCGATCGGGGGTGAAACAGCTTGCCGAGATGGGCGCTATCCACCGGGGGCGGCGCGTAGGGGGGCGAAACGGGCGGACGGAGGGCCACCAGAGCGTCCACCGCGGTGACCCCGCCGTCGGGCCCGGCGATCAGCGGATTGATGTCCACCTCGGCCACGTCCGGCCGCTCCAGGGCGAGGCGGGAGAGCCCCAGCAAGGTATGGATCAGCGCCTCCCGGTCCGCGGCGGCCTCGCCCCGAAACGGATCGAGCAGCGACGCCCCCCGAAGCGCGTCCAGCATGTCTTCGGCGTCGGGCCGTTCCAGCGGCGCGACCCGAAAGACCACGTCCGCCAGGGCCTCGGTCAGCACGCCGCCCAGGCCGAACATCACCACCGGCCCGAACTGCGGGTCCCGGAACAGGCCGGCGACGAACTCTCGGGTTCCCGTCACTTGGGGCTGCACGAGAAACCCTTCCAAATCCGACCCGGCCGAGGCGGAAACCGCCCGGGCGGCCGCCTCCACCGCGGCCGCGTCGATCAATCCCACGCGAACAAGGCCGCGTTCGGTTTTGTGGGTCAACCGGCGCCCCAGCCCTTTGAGGACCGCGGGATAGCCGATTTCCCCGGCGGCGGCGACGGCCGCCTCCGCCGTCGCCGCTCGGCGTTCGGCGACGACGGGAACGCCGAAACCCGCCAGCAACTCCTTGGCGGCGGCTTCGTCCAGGGTGGTTTCTTTGTCCATGGGTTCAGGTTTCAACATCGTTCTCCTCCCCGCCCGTTCCATCGAAAACGGCCCCCGAAGGGGCCGTTGGGCAGCCGGTTGAGTGTTGGCTTCGGTCGTTGGCTTCGGTCGATGACGAAACGCCTATTCGACCGTCTGGATGTCGTTGTAGATTTCGTCCGCCGCCGCGAGAACGTCGAAGCTGGGATCGTAATTGATAATGTTGGCGGTCTTGAGGTTCAGGGCGATCTTGGGCGGGTCCACCAGCTTCTGGTCCAAATCCCGGGGCTTGGCGCCGTTGAAGATTTTGGCCATCAACTGGGCGTAGTACAGACCCGAAGCCTGATATCCGGCCATGGCGATGCTCATCAGCGCGCCGTGGCGCACCTCTTCGGAACCGGCCATGGAGTAGGTGTAGACCTTGTGCCGATTCAGGGGGGCCAGGATGTCGTCCAGATTTCGGAGCGTCACGCCTCGGTGGACGGTGATGTAGACGGCGTCCACCTTGGGCGCCAGTTCCGCGTAGCAATCGGCCACGGCGGCTTCCGCTTCGGCGACGGCGACGTCGTTGAACGGCGCGAAGCAGCGGACCACTTCGAAGCCGGCCTCCCGGGCCACCTTTTCCACGTCGGCCACCGCCCCGAAGGTGCGCCCTTCCGGGGAATTTTCATACACGATTCCGAGTTTCCGGAATCCCACGATCTGATGGAACAGCCGGACGTGGTTGGCGTATCGGTCGGGATTGACCCGGGCCACCACATGGTCATGGCCGGAATCCTCCGCCGAGTCGATAATGTCCGAGGCGATGGGGTCGCTGGTGGAGGCCACGATGGTGGGAACCGAATGGTCGTCGGTGGCCATGTCCTGGCCGGCCCAAGTGCCCATGGCGATCAACAGGTCGATGTCTTTTTGGTTTTGGATACGATCCAACAGCCGCTTACGGGTTTCGGCCCGGCGGTCCTGTTTAAAATCGCTGGTGTAAAACCCGTCGGCGAGAAAGCGAATATGCTCGCTACGGGCATTGGACGCGAGAAAGGCCCAGAGTTCGTCGTGGGTCTCGTAGTCCTTTTCCGGCAGGTCCAGCGGTTCCATCCAGCCCAGCTCGGCCAGCGCGTCGAGGGTGGCCCGGAGCACCGTTTCATAATCTCGATAGGCGCCGCCTTCCAAATAGGCGATTCGCCAGCGCTTTCCATCCGGCCGCTTGTTCGGTTCGATGGAATGGGATTTTTCCGCCCCGGCGAGCGGAGCCGAAACCACGATTGTCAAAAAAAAGCAGATCAGGATCACGGGGAAGCGAAAAAAATTCGTTTTCATGGGATTTCTCCTGAAAAGATAATTCAAAAGGATCCAAACCTCCTTATGGCGCCGCCACGCCGCCATCCCGGATTTCCCGGCAACCGGGATATGAAACGCCGGGCCGGCGGGGAGACCGCGCCGAACGTTGCAGGCCCAGATCAAGGATCCGGGCCATGAGCGCCTCGTAGGTAATGCCGGCGGCGAGGGCTTCTTTGGGCACCAGGCTGTTGATGGTCATCCCCGGGGCCGAATTGATTTCCAGCATGAGCGGCCGCCCGTTTTCCACGATGAAGTCGGCCCGGCTGCAACCTTGCAGTCCAACCACCCGATGGGCCTGAACGGAAAGCCGTTGAATTTCTCGCGACAATGCCGAATCGATGGGGGCCGGAGCGATTTCCTCCGCCTCTCCGGGAACATACTTGGCGACATAGTCGAAAAAAGAGCCCGTCCGAGGGCGAATCAGAATCGGGGGGAGCGCCTCTTCGCCCAAAACGCCGCAGGCGATTTCCACGCCTTGATGAAAGGGTTCCAAGACCACCGTATCGCCGAGGTTGAAGATATAGTCAAGGGCCGGCGGCAGTTCTTCCGACTCGTGGACGATGAAAACCCCGATGCTGGAGCCCCCCTTGTCGGGTTTGGCCACCAGCGGCAATTTCATCTTTGGCTTCCAGCCCTCGGGCGGCGGCTGGATCAACATTTCCCACCGGGGCGTTGGAATGCCGTTTTTCTGGAACAACAGCTTGAGCGCCACTTTGCTTTTGGCCAGGATCAGGCTTTCCAGCGTCGTTCCGGTGCGCGGGCAGCCAACCCGGTCCAGCAACGCCTCCACGGTGCCGGTCACGTCTTTCAGACAGACATACACGATGTCGCTTCGTTCGGCCTCCGGAATCAGCCGATCCATGGATTCCAGGGGGTCGAGCCGCGCAACGGCGTGGCCCAAACCCTTCAGGCCCTCTTCCACCCGCCGGGCCTCCATCAAAGAAAGTTCCCGTTCCCGGGACCACCCCCCATAGAGCAACAGAATTTGCATCAAACCTCCGTGCGCGGCCGACGGGTTGACGCGGTTCGCTCGCGCTCCGGAAACCCGCGACGCCCGCCGCCGGGGAGCGTCGGAGCGGAGGCCGGCAATCCTATTCCCGCACGACCACGATGAAAAGAAAAGAGGCGACCAGAAGAATCAGCCCCGCCGCCACGATCCCGTTTTCAATGCCCAAGCGGGCCACCAGCCCGCCCACCACCAGCGGACCCAGCATCTGCCCCAGCTTGTCCGCGGCCCGCTGGATGCTGGAGGCGGTTCCGGATCCCAGCTTCTCGGTGACGTCGAATTTGAGAATAAAGGCCGACTGCGCCGCGTTTCCCAGGCTGGAGGCGATGCCCAGCATGAACACGGCGATCAGAATGGCCAAAAAGCCCTGCTGGTAATTGAGCAGAATCAGGCCGACGCTGGCCGTCACGCCGCCCAGCGCGATGAAGATCCGTTTGTCCCGGGCCCGGTCCACATATCGCGCGATGAAGGGGGAAAGATAGACGAAGGAGAGCCCGTATATCATCATGACGCGGCCGATGTTGGACTGGCTGGCGCCCTGATCGCTGAGGTAGATGGGCGTGGCGAAGAGGAGCAGGCCGATCTGGGCCAGAGAATAGGGAATGATGATGAAGACCAGAACGGCGAAAATGTTTCGATTGGTGAGAAACCGGATGAAATCCGCGGTTCGCACCCGCTCCTTGGCGGCGACCGCCTCCGGCCGCCGCAAATGCTCCCCCATGAAGGCCAGCACGAAACCGATGGGAACCACCGAAACTCCGGCCGACAAGTAAAACACCGCCGGATACCCAATCCGTTCCGCGATCAACGCGCCCACCGCGGTGCCGCAGATGTGCCCGGCGATGATCCCCGCCACCAGATTGGCGATGCCCCGGGCCCGGGCCGCCGGCGAGGCGTATTTCAGCACGAATCCCTGGATCGACATCCAGGCCAGGCCGTATCCCAGCCCCGTCAGTCCCCGATAGAGAATGAAGGCGATCCCGTCTTCGGTGTACCCCGACAAAAACGAGCCGGCCGCGGTCAGCAGAACCCCGGCCAGAAACGGCAGGTGCCAGCCTCGCTTGTCCACCAGCACCCCGGCCAGCAACGCCGTCAGCAAAGAGCAGAACATTTCCACCGAAATGGGCAACCCCAATATCACTTCTCGGGAAAGATTCCCGATGGGGGTGTACAACGCCTTCATCTGGAGGGGAATGAAGGAAATCGGCAGGGCGTACATGTACAAAAAGCTGAAGGCGGCCGGACGGGCCAGGGTGGCCGAAAAGCTTTTTTGCGGCGACGGAGTCCCGTGCCGGACGGCGACGGCCCGAAGGCTCCGATCCAGAAAGACCGACAGAAAGATGATCATCTCCACCGAAAACAGAAGGGTAATGAGAGTTACGGTGAGAGAATCCAGCAAAATCTCCCGGACCATCCCGTGGATCGTCGCCCGGGAAAGATCGATCTGGAGAAAGCCCTTTTGCTCCGCGCCGGCGTCGCCCCGCTCCCGGACCAGGGGTTTGGTCATTCGGAACTGGTCCGGCACGGGCCCGGCGGCGGCCGGTCCCGCCGTGAACAACAGGGCCCGGTCGGCGTCCAGAATCCGAACGCGGTCGATTTCGGGAATGGTTTCCACCGCGCCCCGGAAAAAAACGTCGATGTTCCGGAGCCGGTCAAGCTGGAGATTTTTCCGCAGCAGGGTTTCAATTTCATCTCGGAATTGCTGGCCCAGGGACTCCACCACGGTGCGGGTGACGCCGAGGTAGTTTTCCCGAAACAGCTGGGCGTTGACCAGCGAATAGCTGATCTGGGCGACGCCGAGCACCAGAAAGATGATGTAAAACAGCCGCCGCTTGGGCGGACCCCCTACCGGGTCGAAGGGCACGAATCGGTACAGCAAAAACAACAGCAGGGCGCCGGCGACCAGGGTGATCAGGGAAACGATCTGGAGATTCCATCGCCAGAGTTCCTGGTTGCGGGAAGAGATATGCTCCTTGAGAAAGCTGAAGGAAAGCGTCCCGACCCGTGCGCCGCCCGGCCCCCGGATGGGCTTGAGCACATGGTATTCATCGCCCCGATCGACCAAATGAAAGGTCGGGCCGTTTCCGTCCGGCTCGAATTCCCTTCGAAAACCGGGGGGGGCTTCGACGGCCCCGAAATCCGAGAGCTGGTGGAGCAGTTGACCTTCGTCGTCAAAGATAACAATATTGGAAATTTCCGGATGCTGGCTTTTAAATTCCGTCATCAGGCCGGCGATGCCCAGGAATTTATCCAGCGGCTTCCCGAAACGGAGGGCGTTTTCCAGCTTCCGTTTGAAATAATTTTCAAAAATATTCATGTTGGAGACGAACGTCTCCAGATAGACTTTTTCGAAGGAATTGATGGTGAGACCGGCGATCAGAACTTGGCCCGTGATCAAAATGACGATGGAAAGGAGAAGAAATCGGGTTTTGCTCTTTTGAATCGCGTTCATGGAAATCCCGGGCGGCGGTCGGTTGCGGGGGGGATGGGGATGGCGAAGGATGGCCACCGGCAAGCAAGGTCATTCTTTATCATGATGTAGTTTGGAGCGCAACCGATTCCCCGCGGAACCGCCGAGAGTTTCGGGAGAATGATCGGCGGACCAGCCATGGCGGCCGATGACGCCGAAGAGCGGCGGAAGAGGGAAAACCGGAGCGCGGTTTCCATTCGCCTTTTTTTCGGGACCAACCGCTGGCGGGTGTGCTATGATTCAAAGTTTCTCCCAAACCGACGCGAAACCATCTTCGTTCATTCACCGCTTGGCGGGTCCATGACCATGTCGCGGCCCCCCCGCCGAAAACGGAATTCGCCATCATCTCCCTGCGAAACAACCTGCCGACCCATTTCAACGATCCGATCCGGACCAAAGCGTTTTCGCGGATCGCGCGCCAACTGGCCCCCGGCGGCGTCTTGGCCATCGGCGCCAACGAGCGGCCGCCCAACGGAAATTTCGGCCTCGTCCCCCGCCCCTCGCCCCGCGTTCGCACATGATCGCCGGCCTGATCGCGGTTTTCGTGGACGTGGTGACCCCGGTCTTCGGGATCGTCCTGCTGGCATTTCTGGCGGGGCCCCGGCTGGGGCTTCAGGCCCGAACCCTCTCCCGAACGGCTTACTACCTGTTCATTCCGGCCTTCGTGTTCGAGATCATCCGGCCGGTCCACCTGGCGGCCGGGGAGGCGTTCCGGATGATCGGGTTCATCGCGGCGGTCCATTTGACCTGCGGCGCCATCGGCTTCGCGGTGGCCCGGCTCATGGGCCGATCGCGGGAAATGATCGCCGCCTTCGTGCTGATCGCCGTGTTCGGCAACACGGGCAATTTCGGTCTCTCGCTCATCGAGTTCCGGCTGGGCCACGAAGGGATGGTGTCGGCGACCATCTATTTTCTCGGGCTCACGGTCATCACCTTCGCGGTGGGCGTGGGCGCGGCGACGTGGGCCCGCGGCGGCAGCATGCGGGCGATTCTGGCCGTCTTCAAAACGCCCGCGCTCATCGCCTTCGCCGTCGCCCTGGCCGTCAATCTGGGGGACATCCCGGTGCCGCTGTTTCTGGGCCGTCTCACCGGCCTGCTGTCGGGCGCCATGATTCCCACCATGCTGGTCTCCCTGGGCGTTCAGCTCGGCCATGCCGGACGGCCCCAACTGAGCGCGGACTTGTTGATCGCCACCGGGCTCCGGCTTCTGGCGGCGCCCGTCATCGCCTTTCTGCTGGCCGTTCCCTTCGGCATCGGCGGGCTGGCCCGGGCCACCGGCATCCTGCAATCGGCCATGCCGGCGGCGGTGCTCACGGCGGTCATCGCCTCGGAACACCAAATCGTTCCCGATTTCGTCACCCACACCGTTCTGATTTCCACCGGGATCAGTTTTCTGACCCTGACGGTTTTGTTGACGTGGGTGTAA
>CAYFVR010000128.1:0-13521 GCA_964346545.1 uncultured Desulfobacterales bacterium
ATGGTCACCCAGCTCTTCAGCACCTGCGGCTCGGCCACCCTGCTGGTGCTTTCCCAGGCCATGGAAATGGAGGCGCTGGTGGACACGGCCCTCCTGCTGGTCCTGTTGGGCGCGGTCTCCATGGTTTCCTTTACCCTCGCCGACCGGCGGAAACCTCGCTGAAAGACCGCCATGCCGCCCTGGATTGATCCCCTCGTCTACCTTCTGCTGGCCATCGCCCTTTTTTTCTTCACCGCCGGAACCGTGGGGCTGCTTCGCTTCCCCGACCTGTTTTCCCGCCTTCACGCCCTCACCAAATGCGACAATCTGGGATTGGGATTGGTGGTCCTGGCGGTGGCGTTGCGGGCCGGCGATCCTTGGCTGGCCGTTAAGCTGGCGCTGATCTGGCTGCTGGCCCTGGCGTCCAGCGCCACGGCCTGTTATCTTGTCGCCCGTTTGGAGCTGGAAAACGAGGCGCCGCCCGAGGAGCCAGGCTCGTGAGCGCCGCCGTTTTCCTCGATCTCCTGATCGCCGCCGGGCTGGTGACCCTGGCCGGCTTTTCCCTCCGCGTCCGCGACCTGTTCACCAGCGTGGTCACTTTCATGATTTTCGGGCTGCTCATGTCCCTGGCCTGGGTCCGTCTTCACGCGCCGGACTTGGCCCTGGCCGAAGCGGCCATCGGCTCCGGCATTACCGGAGCGCTCTTCCTGGGGGCCATCCGCCGCATAGAGGAAAGCCGCCCCGACCTGATCGCCGCCACCCGCCACGAAAGAACGCCAATGGCCCAGGCCCTGTTCGGCCTGGGCGCGGCCGGAATGCTCGCGGCCCTGTTGGCGTTGGAATACGCCCTGGTTCCCGCCCTGCTGGACGGTCCGCCGGGGCTGGCCGGTCCCGTTTCCGAGGCCATCCCGGACGCCGGGGCCGGGAATCCGGTCACCGCCATCATCCTGAACATGCGCGGCTACGACACCCTGCTGGAGCTGGTGGTGCTGCTTCTGGCCTGGTCCGGAACCCGCGTCCTTCAGGGCGACTTCGGCCCCACCGACATCCGCCCCGCCACCGGCGACCTGGCCGTTTTGGGCGCCTTCGTCCGTTTCCTTCGCCATCCCGGCATCCTCATGGCCGGCTACCTGGTCTGGGTCGGCGCCGACGCGCCGGGCGGGGCCTTCCAGGCCGGGGCCTTGCTGGCCGGGGTGGGCGCCATCTCCATCATGGCCGGCGGACCCATCCATCCCCTCTACAGCGGTCCGGCGGTTCGACCGACGCTCATTTCGGGCGCGGCGGTGTTCCTCTTGGCCGGTCTGAGCACCTGGCTCCTGGGCGGGAGCTTTCTGGAATATCGCGGGACCGGGGCCGGAATCGCCATGCTGATCATCGAGCTTTTTTCCACCGTTTCCATCGCCCTGGTGCTGATTCTGCTGTTCGCCGCCTGCACCTTCCGGCCCGAAACGCCGCCGACCAAACGGCTTCCGGGAGATCGGCCATGACCCCCGCCGCCATTTATCTGTCCACCGGTCTGGCCATATTCTTGCTGGGCGCGGTGGGATTGTTCTGGCACACCCGGCTCATCCGCCGGGCCCTCTCCCTCAATTTCATGGGCGCGGGCGTCTTCCTGTTTCTGGTGGCCCTGGGCCGCCGTTCGTCCACGCCCTTCGCCGACCCGGCGCCCCACGCCCTGGTGCTGACCGGTCTGGTGGTCGCCGTCAGCACCACCGCCCTGCTCCTGGTGCTCATCTGCCGGTTCTTCGAGACCGGCGACGGCCAGCCGGACGAAAATCCGAAAGACCGGCCCAAGGACGACGCATCGGAAACCACGCCGGAGAGCGACCCGGCCGAACCAGGCGCGGGGGAGGAAGCGAGCCGATGATCCCCTCCGCCGAATCCTGCATCCTGCTGCTCCTGTTCGTTCCCCTGGGAACGGCCATGCTCAACCTTCTGCCGCCCCGGCGGGGGGGAATTCCCATGCTCTTCCTGGCGGCCCTGGCCGTGCCCCTCGCGGCGGCCGGTCTCGGCGCTTCGGTTCTGGCCGACGGCCCGGCGTCCTATTCCCT
Organism: uncultured Desulfobacterales bacterium; assembly: GCA_964346545.1. Classification (GTDB taxonomy): domain Bacteria; phylum Desulfobacterota; class Desulfobacteria; order Desulfobacterales; family Desulfococcaceae; genus CAYFVR01. Next base: position 2,031 of record CAYFVR010000128.1, read on the forward strand.
GGGCGGATGGTCCACGCCCCTGGGCATTCGGTTGTACGCCGACGGACTTTCCTCCCTAATGCTGGTGCTGGCCTCGGTCATCGGATCGGCCATCAGCTTCTACGCCGCCGCCTATTTCGCGGGCCAATCCGCCCCGGCCGACCGAAAACGGATCGACATGTTCCGCCCGGTCTGGCTGATTGGATGGACGGGGCTCAACGGCCTGTTTCTCAGCGGAGACATCTTCAACCTGTACGTCTGTCTGGAAATCCTCACGCTGACCTCCATCACCCTGATCGCCGTGGCGGGCACCCACGCCGCAATCCAGGCGGCGCTGCGCTACCTTCCCGCCGCCATCGCCGGTTCCCTGTTCTATCTGCTGGGAGTGGCGGTGCTGTACGGGGCCTCGGGGGTGCTGGACATCCAACTGCTGGCCGAACGGGTCGCGCCCACGCCGCCGTTTCTGATCGCCTTCGCCCTGATGGTCACCGGCCTGCTGATCAAGTCGGCCTTGTTTCCGGCCCACTACTGGCTTCCCCCCGCCCACGCCAACGCCCCGGCCCCGGTCAGCGCCCTGCTCTCCGGCCTGGTGGTGACGGCCGCTTTCTACATCCTCCTGCGCATCTCGTCGGGGCTTTTCGTCCACGTGGAGACCCTCCGATGGGCCGAACTCCTCGGCGTCCTGGGTTCCATCTCCGTGCTGTGGGGCGGGCTCCAGGCCCTGCGGCAGGACCGGCTGAAAATGGTCGTGGCCTATTCCACCGTCAGCCAGGTGGGATACGGCTTTCTGCTGTTTCCCCTGGCCCTGGCCGGAGGGACCGCCGCCGAATACGCCTGGAACGGGGCGGTCTATTTCGCCATGGCCCACGCCGTGGCCAAGGCGGCCGCCTTTTTGGCCGTGGGGGCCCTCATGCACCAGATGGGCCATGACCGACTTCACGAAATGGAGGGCGCGGCCTGGCGCAGCCCCTTCATCCTCATGAGCTTCGCCCTGGCCGCTCTCAGCCTCATGGGCCTGCCGCCCAGCGCGGGCTTCGTCGCCAAATGGATGATGCTCAAGGCGGCTTTGTTGAGCGGCCAGTGGGGATACGCCATGGTCATCGTCGGGGGCGGCGTGCTGGCCATGGCCTACCTGTTCCGGGTGCTGGAAATCGCCATGCGGACGCCGCCGGAAGACGCGCCGCCTCTCCACGTTCCCCGGGGACTGGCCGTTCCCGGCATGGTTCTGGCCGTCGCGGCCGTTCTGCTCGGCATCTTTTCCGACCTGCCCCTGCGCCTGCTCCAGGTCGGTCCCGTCATCGCCCAATGGGGGAGGATCGCGCCGTGAATCTAAATTTCTGGCTTCCGCTGTTCATTCCCATGACCTCCCTGGCGGCCGGCGTCGTCATTTTCTTCCTGCCGGAGGAAAATCGTCCGTTGCGCTCCTTTTTGAACATGGGCAGCGCCGTGCTGAAAATCCTGCTGGTCTTCTTTCTGGTTTGGGGGGTTTTCCACGAGCAGACCTATCGCTTCACCCTGCCCCTGTTTCTGGAGTTCGCCCTGGTGCTGGAGGCCGACTCTCTCGCGCTCCTGTTCGTGGTGCTCTCCTCGGTGCTCTGGCTGGTCACCACCCTCTACGCCATCGGCTATCTGGAACACGGATTCCAGCGCAGCCGCTTTTTCGGCTTCTTCAGTCTCTGCGTCAGCGCCACCACCGGCATCGCCCTGGCCGGAAACCTCTTCACCTTTCTCGTTTTCTACGAATTTCTGACCCTCACCACCTATCCCCTGGTCACCCACCGGGGCACCGAAGAGGCCATCCAGGCCGGCCGGGTGTATCTGCTTTACACGCTCAGCGCCGGCGTCGTCCTGATGGTGGCCATGGTCTGGCTCAGCTCGTCCGTGGGCGTGGCCAATTTCGAAGAGGGCGGAATCATGGAAGTCACCCGTATGGCTTCGACGGCGCCGCTCAAGGCCATTTTCTGGATGCTGATACTGGGCTTCGGCGTCAAGGCGGCGCTGATCCCGCTCCACGGCTGGCTGCCGGTGGCCATGGTGGCGCCCGCGCCGGTCAGCGCCCTGCTTCACGCCGTCGCGGTGGTCAAGGCCGGCGTATTCGGCATCGTCCGAGTAATCTACGACGTCTTCGGCGTCGAAACCTGCACCGCCATGGGGGTGCGGGACGAACTCATATTTCTCGCCTCGGCCACCATCCTCTACGGCTCCCTGCGGGCGGTCTTTCAGGACGATTTCAAGCGGCGGCTGGCCTATTCCACCGTAAGCCAGGTCTCCTACATCACCCTGGGCGCGGCCATGGTGGGGCCGTTGGCCACCATCGGCGGCATCGTCCACCTGGCCCACCAGGGGATCATGAAGATCACCATGTTCTTCTGCGCCGGAAACGTGGCCGAGGAGCTGCACATCCACAAGATCAGCGAACTCCGGGGCGCGGGCCGCCGGATGCCGCTGACCATGGGCGCCTTCACCGTGGCCGCCCTGGGGATGATCGGGGTGCCGCCCATGGCCGGCTTTTTCAGCAAATGGTTTCTGGGGCTCGGCGCCATGGACGCCGGCCGGCCGGCGGTGATCGGCGTGCTGCTGGTCAGCAGCGCGCTCAACGCGATCTATTTTCTGCCGATCATCTACTACGCCTGGTTTTGCGAACCGGACCATCCCCACCCGGAACGGCCCCCGGGGCGACGGTGGGAAATCCATCCCTACCTGCTGCTGCCGCCCCTCTTCACCGCGCTGGCCACCATTTTGCTGGGATTTCTGGCGGCCATGCCCTTCAGCCCCCTTTCCTGGGCCCAAATGATCATGATGCGGGAGTACGGACAATGAGCGCGGGCCTCTGGACGATCCTTCTTCCCGCGGTCATCGCGGTTCCCCTGACCGGAGCCATCGCCTTGTTGTTGGCCGGCGGGAACCGGACGGTAGCGGCGCTGGCGCCCTGGACCCCCCTGCCGGCCCTGATCCTTTCGATCTTCGGCGGCGCTTCCGTCCCCGACGTGGAACTGCCCTTCATCCTGATGGGCACGACCCTGGGAATGGACGCCTTCTCCCGGGTCTTCCTGCTGTTCACCGCCCTGCTCTGGTGGACCGCCGGGCTCCACGCCCGGGGATACATCGCGCCGGAGCGCCAACGGGAGTTTTTCGGCTATTTCCTGTCGGCCATGGCGGGCAACCTGGGGCTGCTGATCGCGCGGGACCTGGTGAGCTTCTACACCCTGTACGCCCTCATGAGCTTCGCCTCGTACGGGCTGGTGATTCACACCCGAAGCGATCTGGCCCGATATGCGGGGAAAATCTACCTAAAGCTGGTGGTTCTGGGCGAGCTGTTGCTGTTTCCGGCCCTGGTGGCGGGCTACGCGGCGTCCCGAGAGCTGATGATCGCCGACTGGGCCGCGGCCCTGGCCGGAAACCCGCACGCCGAAATTCTGGCCGCCATGCTCTTGCTCGGCTTCGGCATCAAGGCGGGAGCGCTGCCGTTGCACGTCTGGCTGCCCCTGGCCCATCCCGCCGCGCCCACGCCGGCCAGCGCGGTGTTGAGCGGGGCCATGATCAAGGCGGGCCTCTTCGGCATCTGCGTCTTCCTTCCCCTGGGCGCATGGGAATCGGCCCCGCTGGGGATCGTCGTGATGACGCTGAGTCTGCTGTCCGCCGCGCTCGGCGCCGTTTGGGCCATCCCCCAGACCCATCCCAAGGCCCTGTTGGCCTATTCCAGCATCAGCAAGATGGGGCCCATGACCTTCGCGGTCGGCGCGGCCTTGTACGCGCCGGACCTGTGGCCCCTCTCGGCGACGGCCATCTTGATTTTCGCCACCTACCACGCCCTCACCAAGGGGGCGCTCTTTCTTTCGGTGGGCGCGGCGGCCGCCTTTCCGCGGGAACGGCGAAGCCTGCTGGCGCTGGCCGCCTTTCTTCCCCTGTTCGTCTTCGCCGGTTTTCCGATCACGGGCGGGGCCATCGCCAAGCTCCCGTTCACCGCGCTGAAAAAACCGATGGACCCGACCTGGGCCGGCTGGCTGAACGCCGTTCTCCTGTTGGTGGCCTTCGCCACGGTGATTCTGCTCTACCGCTTTTGGCTGCTTTTGGCCCGGGAGGCCGAACAGGCCCGGCCCCATCCCTCCCGGCGCATCTGGATTCCCTGGCTGATGGCGGTGCTGATGTCGGCGCTGCTTCCCGTCGCCTATTTCGCCCTGGGCTGGGGAGATACCGTGGCCATGGCCCTGAAACCCGGCAAGTGGCTTTCCGCCCTGCCCCCCCTGCTGTTGGGACTCTTCGCGGCGATGGCCGCCGCTCGATGGGGCGGCCGCTCCCTGCCCGCCTTGCCGGCGGGGGATCTTCTGCTGCTCTACCGGCGGATTCCCCGAATTCTCGCCCGCCTGATTCCGTCCGGGCTCTCCCAACTGGTCGCTCGGCCCACAAGTTCCGCCCAGCCGTTCGTAAACGGCGCGGTTCGGCGGATTCAGCAATGGTTGCCGGTGAAACCCTTTCTGGAAGGCAGCGGGCGACTGGAAAAATGGCTCATGGACGGCCCCCTGGCCGGCACGCTGCTGTTGGCGTTGTTTTTGGCGATGATTCTGGCGTTGGCGGTGTAGTTTTTGGATTCTCGTTCCCGGGCTCTGCCCGGGAACGCATTTCGGGAGGCTCCGCCTCCCGAGGGCGATGCGGAGCCTCGCGGATCGCAACGAGATGGAGCGCGCCCGTCCCGAGGGCGAGTTCCCCCGTTTCCGGGCGTAGGGGCGCCCGCGAGGGGCGCCCCTACGCAACCGCCTCGCGGAGCCGCCCCGAGGGCGAATTCGATTCGCCCCTACGGCGATTTTGCCTCGGAATCTCCCTCCCGCCACTCCGGAATGGGGTGAACGACGCCGCCGGTTCGAAATCCGTAGCCGCCGTCCGGAGTTTCGGCCAGCCGGTGGGCGACCCGAAGCAGGCAGCGGTCGGTAAATTTGACCGGGACGCCGTCGCGAAACAAAAACAGGGCGTCGCCCCGATGGCGCAACCCCTCCGGCGTCACCGGGACCGTTTCTCCGGTGTTGAGAACGACGCGAAGATCCGCGCTTTCCTCCCCTCCCTTTTCCACGTCCACCGCGAAAAACGCCGTTTCCTCGCAGGGAAAATAGACCTTCTCCCGGACATCGCCGTTGATCTGGGCGAGGAAAAACCCGCCGTCGTCGTGGCCCAACGATGCGTTGAAATGATCGATGATGGATTTCTTTCGGAACCGGCCGCCTTCGCCGTGCCAGACGCCGTTGCCGTCCATGCGGAAGGCGGATCGTTCCCGGGGGATGACCACCGTTTTCACAGCCGATCCTCCAGCACCATATCCGCCCAGTTCGGGGGCAGTTGATCCTGATCGACCCGCAACCCGGCGATGAGATCGGGGACGGATTCCGGCCCGGCGCGAAGCCCGGCGGGCCGCCCCTCCGCCACGTCGGCGGCGGCCCGGTGGAGAAAATTCACCAGGGCGTCGGCGGCGTCCCGGCGCGGCGCCGACACGTCCAGCCCTTCCCGCTCCGCGAAGTCCGAAAGGCGGTTCCAATTGGCCGCCGCCCGCTCCAGCCCCCGAAAGTGGGGCCGGTCCCGGTTGTCCGGGTCCAAGTCCCGCAACAGAATCCGCCGGTAGCCGGCCAGCGCCCCGGCCTTGAGCCGATCGATCTCCGCCGGGCCCAGGTCAAGCCGGGGTCCTTCGGGATCTTCGGTGAGATGATGCACCGCGGCGTGAAAGGCCACCTCGGGAATCTCGCCGCTGGTTTCGATGAGAAATGCCTCTTCCTCCAGGATTTCCGCCGTGTCGATGGCCGCCATGGATCAGGACATCGTCAGCATGAGGCGGTCGGGATCTTCCAGGGCCGTGATCACCACGTCCAGAAACCGGGCCGCGTCGCCGCCGTCCAGCACCCGGTGGTCCATGGTCAGCACCACCGGCATCATCAGCCGGGTGACGATTTCCCGCCGCCCGTCGCCCTTTTCGCGGACCACCGGCTTCCATTCGGCCTTGCCCATGCCCAAAATGGCCACCTGGGGCCAGTTGATGACGGGGGTGAAATGGCCGCCCCGCAGACTGCCCATGTTGGTGATGGTGAAGGTGCCGCCCTGGAAATCCTCGCCGGAGACCTTCCGGTTGCGAGTCTTTTCCACCGTTTCGGCGAATTCCGCGGACAGCTCGGTCAGGCTCTTGCGGTCCACGTCCCGAATCACCGGCACGAAAAGGCCGTCGTCGCTGTCCACCGCCACGCCGATGTGGTAGTAATTCTTCCGGACGATCTCCCCTGCCTCCGGGTCCAGGCTGGAATTGAAGTTGGGATACCGCTTGAGAGCCGCCACCGCCGCCTTCATGGCGAAGATGGTCAGGGTCAACCGTCCGCCTTGTTCGGAAACGGCCGCCTTGTGCTTTTGCCGGAATTCCTCCAGGGCGGTCACGTCGGCCATGTCGTTGGTGGTGACGTGGGGAATCTGGGACCAGGCGATGGCCATCTGGCGGGCGGTGGCGCGGCGGACGGAGCGAACCGCCACCCGTTCCACCGGACCCCATTTTTCGAAATCCGGCAGCTCCGGCGCTTCTTCGACCATGGGCTTGGGCTTCCGCTTTTTCTTCTCCCCCGTCTCGCGGGCCTCGCCCCGTTCCTCCGCCGTTTCCTTCTTTTCCTTTTGGGGCGCTTCGGCTTCTTTCTTCTCCGCCTTGCCTTCCTCGGCATGGGCCCGCACGTCCTCGGAGGTTACCACGCCGCCCCGGCCGGTGGGTTCCACTTCGCGAAGATCCACTTCCAGCTCCCGGGCCAGACGGCGCGTGGCGGGCGAGGCGGGCACCGGGCCTTGGCGGTCGTCGGTTTCCTTTTTCTCCGTGGATTTCTGGGCGGACTTCTTTTTCTCGGCTTCCTCCTTCTCCCTCTTTTCCTTCCCGGATTCCTCGGGTTCGGAAGATTCCTCCTTTTTCTCCGACTTCTTTCCGGAATCCCCCTTCTTTTTCTCCTTCTCCTCGGACTCGGACGCCTTCGACTTCTTCTCCTTTTCGGCGGATTCCGTTTCCTCGTCCTCCTCGGCGTCCGCTTTCTCCTTTTGCTGCGTATCGGCGAATTCCTCGTCCTCGTCGGGAACTTCCTCTTCGGCCACGTCGAAGGTGAGGATCTCGTCTCCGACGTTGACCGTGTCGCCCTCATCCACCCGGATTTTCCGTATGGTTCCGGTGTAGGGCGAGGGGATGTCCACGGCGGCTTTATCGGTTTCGACCTCCAGGATCACATCCCCCTCTTCCACCGCATCGCCTTCGGATACGTGGATGGCCATGACTTCGCCTTCGTGGATGCCTTCCCCCAGGTCGGGCAGCTTGAAGGATTTTTTCATTCCGTCTCCTCCGGTTTCGGTTGGGCGTTCCCGCCGGTTCAGGCGCCGGCTCAGATCTGTTCAGGCGTCCGTTCACGCATCCAGGGTGGCGCGGGCGGCCCGGAAAATACGATCGGGGCCCGGCAGATACACTTTCTCTCGGGCGAACAGGGGTATGGTTACATCGAATCCGGCCACCCGGGCAATGGGGGCTTCCAGGTAGAAAAAGGATTTTTCCATGACGCGGGCGATGAACTCCGCCCCGGGGCCGTAGCTGCCGGGCGCCTCGTGAACCAGCACCGCGCGCCCGGTGCGGCGGACGCTTTCGGTGAACTTCTCGTCGTCCAACGGAGAGAGCGTCAGCAGATCGATGACGTCGGCCTTTACGCCGTCCTTTTCCTCCAACATCTCGGCGGCCTCCAGGGTGGGCCGCATCATGGCCCCGTAGCTGATCAGGGTCAGATCGTCGCCCTCCCGGACCCGCCGGGATTTGCCGATCTCCATCGTCTCCTCTTCGTCGGGAACCTCCTCCCGGAAGGCGCGGTACAGCCCCTTGGGTTCGTAAAAGATGACCGGGTCGGGGTCGCGGATGGCGGACACCAGCAAAGCCCGGGCGTTCCGGGGACCGGAGGGAATCACCATTTTGAGCCCCGGAATGTGGGACCAAAACACCTCCCGGCTTTCGGAATGGTGCTCCAGGGCACGAACTCCGCCTCCGTAAGGCATCCGAATAACCATGGGCACGGTGAACCCGCCGCGGGAGCGCCAGCGCATCCGGGCGGCGTGGTTTTCGATCTGGTGAAACGCCTGGTAGGAAAAGCCGGAAAATTGGATTTCGCAGACCGGCTTGAGCCCGAAGACGCCCATGCCGATGGACATGCCCACGATGCCGGCCTCGGCCAGGGGCGTGTCGATCACCCGCTCCTTTCCGTACTCCTCGTGCAGGCCGTCGGTGACCCGGAACACGCCGCCGTCCACGCCCACGTCTTCGCCGAGCACCACCACGTCCTCGTCTTTTTTCATTTCCTGGTGAAGGGCCAGATTGAGCGCCTGAACCATCGTCATTTTAGCCATTGTCGCCCTCCTCCCCTTCGATTTCGGCGGCCAGCCATTCCCGCTGGGCCTTCAGCCGGGGCGGCATTTCCGCGTAGACGTGGTTGAACATGTCCAGGGGATCGCCCATCTTCTCGAACGCTTTTTCGGCTTTCTTGACCGCGTCGTTGATTTGCCCCTTGATCTCTTCGCCGATGGATTCGATTTTTTCGTCGTCCAGCAGCTCCTTGTCTTTCAAATAGGTTTCAAACCGCGAGATGGGGTCCTTTTCCTTCCATTCCTCCACCTCTTCGTCCTTGCGGTAGCGCTTGGGATCGTCCGCCGTGGTGTGCATTTGAAGCCGGTAGGTGACGCATTCGACGAGCGTCGGCCCCTTTCCGTCCCGGGCCCGCTCCACCGCCTCCCGCGCCGCGGCGTAGACCGCGAGAATGTCGTTGCCGTCCACCTGGATTCCCTTGAAGCCGTAGGCCACGGCCTTTTGGGCGATGGTCTTGGAGCGGGTCTGATGCTTTCTGGGCACGGAAATGGCCCACTGGTTGTTCTGACAGATGAAAATCACCGGCAACTCGAACACGCCGGCGAAGTTCATGGCCTCGTGAAAATCGCCCTCGGAGGTGGCGCCGTCCCCGAAGAAAGTCATGGCCACTTCGCCGGCCTCCTTCAGCTTCGCGCCGTAGGCGATGCCGCAAGCGTGAATCATCTGGGAACCGACCGGAACCGAGACCGGGAGGGTCCGCGGATTGCTCGCCTCGTCGTATTCGGCCGCCTCGTTGAAGCCGGCGGCGGAGATGAGCACGCTTTCCATGCTCTGGCCGCGAAAAATCTGGGCGGCCGCCTCCCGGAAGGAAGGCACCATCCAGTCGGTTTCCTTCAACGCGGCGACCGCGCCGATTTGGGCGGCCTCCTGCCCGGTAACCGGGGCAAAGGTGCCGATGCGGCCCTGGCGTTGCAAGTTAAGCTGACGGGCGTCGAATTGACGGCCCAGCGCCATGGCGCGGTAGAGTTCCATGAGCCGATCTTCGGAAAGGTCGGGAGCAAGGTCGGAATCCACCGTGCCGTCCGGTTCCAGGATGGACAGGTATTCCACCTCGACAGGGATATCCAAGGTTTTTCGGGGCATGATCGTCTCCTTTTTCGACCGGGGGAGAGTGAGACACGAAATGCCGAAGGGGAGGCCGCGAACACCGGTACTTGCGTCGTTCGGAACGGGAAGCCGGAAATTCATCCGATCCCGATTCCGAAAAAGGGTCGGGGGACGAACCGCCGCTGGGCATTCATCCCCAAACGCGGGCATCCGAGGCCGTCCGAAAACGGGGGGGTTGGAACGACCGAACCCAATCAACCGACCGGTCATTCGAAAACAAAAATCACTTCCCGTTTCCAATTTGAATAAAATGGTTCCTCGCCGCCATGGCGTCAAGTCTTGCCCCGGCGGGCGCGAGCGTGTATGGAAGGAACCGCGACGCCCAACTTCGACCGGAAAGGTTCCGAACCCATGAAATCCACCGCGTCCGATTACCGCCTCTATCTCGTCACCGACCGCGCCTTGGCGCGGGGCCGAACCGTGCCCGAGGTCGTTTCGGCGGCGGTTTCCGGCGGCGTCACCTGCGTTCAGGTGCGAGAAAAGGATGCCGGGGCGCGGGATTTTTTGGCGGAAGTCCGCGCGACCCTTCGAGTTCTTGCCGGAACCGGCGTGCCGCTCATCGTGAACGACCGGGTGGACGTGGCCCTCGCCGCCGGGGCCGAAGGTGTTCATGTCGGCCAGACCGACCTCCCCATTACGGACGTTCGACGAATGGTCGGGGGAAAAATGATCGTGGGCGTCTCGGTGGAATCGGTGGACGACGCCCTGGCGGCCGAGCGGGACGGGGCCGACTACGTGAGCGTGAGCCCGGTCTACCCGACGCCGACCAAAACCGATACGGCTCCCGGGTTGGGGCCGGAAGGCGTGGCCGCGATCCGGGCGGCCGTCCAATGCCCCGTGGTCGCCATCGGCGGCTTGAACCGGGAAACGATCGGGGACGTCATCCGCGCCGGGGCCGACGGGGTGGCGGTGGTCTCCGCGGTGATGTCCGCGCCGGACCCGGCGGCTGCGGCCCGGGAGCTGCGGGAAATCATCCACGCGGCCCGGGAGGAAAACGCAAAATGAACCTGAAGGAGCTGGGAGAATTCGGGTTCATCGACCGGGTGAGCGCCAACTGTCTGGTCCGGCGGGACGGCGTGACCCGGGCCATCGGCGACGACGCGGCGGCCTTTACCGTGCCCGCCGGCGAATTGATCCTGCTGACCAGCGACATGTTGGTGGAGGGCGTCCATTTTCTCCGGAAGGCCGCGTCGCCGGAGGCGCTCGGCGCGAAGGCCCTGGCGGTCAACCTCAGCGACATCGCGGCCATGGGCGGAACGGCCCGGGAAGCCTTCGTCAGCCTGGGGATTCCCTCGGACGTTTCGGTGGATTTTCTGGATGGAATCTACCGGGGAATGCGGGAACTGGCCCGGGAATTCCACGTCAACATTCTGGGCGGCGACACCACCGGCTCCGGCCGGGACCTGATCCTTTCCATCACCGTCACCGGGTCGGTGAAGGAGGCCGAAATGCTCCGCCGGGACGCGGCCCGACCCGGCGACCGGATCGTCTGCACGGGACCCTTGGGCGACAGTCGGGCGGGACTCCATCTCATCCTGAACGATATTCCGGCGGACGATCCCGCCTTGGAAGCCCTGCGAAACGCCCACATCCGGCCTCAATCCCACCTGAGGGAGGGGCGCTTTCTGGCCGAATCCGGCGGGGTCCATGCCGCCATCGACGTGAGCGACGGCCTCGGCTCCGATCTGGGCCACATTTTGCGGGAAAGCGGCGTGGGCGGCCGGGTGTACACGAATTCTTTGCCGATTTCCGCGAATCTTCGGGAATTTTGCCGCCGATTCGACCGCGACCCGGTTCGGGAAGCCTTGGCCGGCGGGGAGGATTACGTGCTGCTGGCCACCGTCGCGCCGGAACGAACCGAATCTTTGTTCCAGAACTTTTCGGAACGGTTCGGCCGGCCGCTTTTCGTCGTCGGCGAAATCACCGACGGCCCAAAATTGCTGCGCGTCGACGCGGATGGCCGGGAAACCCCGTTAACGCCGGAAAGCTGGGATCATTTCAAGCGGCCCT
>CAYFVR010000129.1:0-6134 GCA_964346545.1 uncultured Desulfobacterales bacterium
TCGCCCCGCACAATGTCACTTTCGACATTTCCGACGAGGCGCTGGACACGGTGTATAACTGGTAGTCGCCGCGTAGGCGGGGTTTGGCAAGTCAAAGGGGGCCTTCGGGCCCCCTTTTCGCGTTTGAAACGGCATTTGGGACGGAAACGACATGGGGGGCGCGACGAGACAAAATGGGGGAATTCCCGGATTTGCATTCGTCCCGGTTCGGGGGTATGCTTGGGGGAAATCGAGAACCAAATGGAGGTTCCATGTCATTCCCCGTCGTCCCCAAAATGGCCCGAATCCCAATTCTTTCCGTCCTGCTGGCCGGTCTGCTTCTCGGCTGCGCCGCCGGCCCCAAAACCGCGAAGACGTTGAGCGATCCCGAAGCCCAACGGCTGAAGCCCGGTCTTTCGGTTCGCTATTACGACGGCTTCGTCCGCCACATCCGCGAAATCCCCGAGGATGAAATCCTGCTGAAGATCAGCCGGCCCGGAAAGCCGATCAAAAGCATCGATCATCAGTTCGGCGGCGGAGAGATCTTCGACAGCGGCAAGAGCCGCGGGGTGGGCCTGCGCATGGAAGGGTATCTGCGGATGCAACCGGCCGGGACCTACCGGTTCAAGGCGTTGACCAACGACGGCTTTTCCATGCACATCGGCGACACCCGGGTCCTGTACGATCCCGACGTTCACGGCGACCGTTGGACCGAGCCGACCGCCTACGTCGCCGAGGAAGCGGGATGGCACCCCGTGCAGCTTCGGTATTTTCAGCGGAAGGGGACCGCCGCCCTGCGGCTTCATTGGCAGCCGCCCGGCGCGGAGGAATTCGTTCCCGTTCCGGCGAAGGCGTTGGGGCATATTCCTTGATGAAAAGAAGGCCGGATTTCCGCAGGGCTCCCATTTTTTCTACCGGAACTTCTCCGTCAACGGGCCGTGTTCAGACCTGCGGAATCCGACAAGCCATTTCGCTCCGGTACCCGCGAAGCCGGGTCAGTGCCCGCCTTCTTCTACTTCCGGTCCATCGTCGGGGATGTAGGGAATCAATCCCTTCCGAAACGCTTCTTCCTGGATCGGACGGGGCGCCTGGCGGATATCCACCAGTAGGCCGTTCACTTCCAGCACCCACAGCAGCGGATTGTCGTCCATGCGGCTGGGCAGGCACCACTCGGGGTCCAGTCGGTGCATGTCGAACATATCCCGAATCAGCGCCCCCTTGTTCGCCCCGGTGCTTTTTTTGACCCCGAACGCCTCGCACAGTTCGTCGGAACTCAGATAGGGTTCATTATCCTTGTCGAACAGGAAATTGACGAAGCCCAGCGCGTAAACGATGCCGCAAGCCCAGATATCTTCATTGCCCCGGGCAAGTGGAGAGGGGCGCTTTCGCGCCAGTTTTGCGGTGAGCTTCCGAGCCAGTTCGGCGTATTCTTCGCCGAGATAATCCGTGCATACCGGATCGGTCAGCGCGACGATGGCGTCGTATTTGGGCTGTATGGCGGCGGGGACGTTGGCGGAGCGTTTTTTGGCCATGAAGATAAACCTTTCGGCTTTTGATCCAAAAAAACAGGCGTTTTTGAAGAAAAACAAAGGAAGTGGGACGCAGGCGCGGTCGCCTTTGCAAGCAACGTCCGCAAATCGGGGTGCGGAAATAAACGGAAATAAAAGGGGATGCCTTCCATCAGACGAGTGGGGAAAAGCGGATGGGGAAGCATATGGCGTCAGGCCAAATCCAGCATCTGAAACGTGGTGTCGGCGAGATCCATCAACAACAGGCGATTGCGGAGGTCGGGTTCCCCGCCCCGAAGGATTTTGACGGCTTCGCTGCATTCCAGGGCGGAGAGCACGGTGATGGCGTGGGGAAGGGTGCCCAGGGTTTGTTCCGCCCCTTTTTTCCCGGCCGACTCCGGCGGGCCGTAGATCAACCGCAGGCCAACGTCTTCCGGGAAAATCGTGGTGACGTGGCCCGCCACCCCGCCGATGGCCGCGGAAACCAGCGGAATTCCGGCTTTTCGGGCGGCCGATTCCAGGACGAAGCGGGCGGGGAGGTTGTCCAGGCAATCCACCGCCAGATCGGCGCCCGCCAGAAGCGCCTCCGCGTTGACCGTGGCCAGAAAGATCGGGTGGACCGAAACCTCCACCGAGGGATTCACCCGGGCCACCCGATGGGCCGCTCCGGCCGCCTTGGGCGTGTCCAGCAGCTCGGGAAGGCTGAAGAGCTGGCGGTTCAGGTTGCTGGCCTCGAAATTGTCCCCGTCGATCAGCGTCAGCCGGCCGACCCCCTCCCGGGCGAGGATTTCCACCACCGTTCCCCCCAGGCCGCCCAGCCCCACCACGGCCACGCGGGAACGGAGCAGGCGGGCCTGATCCGTCGAATCGAAGGTCCGGAAATTTCGCGCGTATCGCTCCGGAACGACCCCCGCGTCCAAAGCGGCGGCCTCCAGTTCCCATCCGGGCAGATGAAACCGGCCGCACAGCTCGCGGACGGCCGCGGGCGAAAGCGACCGATAGGCCTGGCCGTCGGGAAAGGCCGCGGAAACCGCCCGTTCCGAAATCGCCTCCGCAATCTTCGCTTTATCGCCCGCCTCGCCCATCAGCCGCCCCCCACCGGCGGAAAAATCCCCAGGCGATCGCCGGATTTGAGCGGGGTGTCAAATTCGGCCTTCCGGCCGTTGATGAAAATCAGCTTGGCATCCTCTTCCGGAACGGAAAGTTGCCGGATGACGTCGTGGACGGTGGTCCCTTCCGCCACCGGAAAATCGTCGGAATTTTCCGGCGTCAGCGGCGTGAGGGTGGCGAAGAGTTTTACCGTGATGCGAGAATCCATGGGCGTTCCTTCCGGGGCTCGAAGACGGCGTCGGCGAAATCAGCGGACTTCGAACTCCTCCATTTCGTATTTTTTCAGCTTGCGGTACAGGGTCTTGCGGCCGATGCCGAGAATTTCGGCGGCCCGGACCCGGTTGTTTTCGGCGAATTTGAGCACCCGGAGAATGTGGGCCTTTTCCAGCTCGTCCAGGGATTGAAACGGGGTGTCCCGGGGCGTGTCCCGAACCGCGTTCACCAGCTCGTGGGGCAGGCATCGTTCGGTCAGCAGACCGTTTTCGGAAAGGATGATGCCCCGCTCGATGACGTTTTGCAACTCCCGCACGTTGCCGGGCCAGTGGTAGGCCAGCAGGCATTCCATGGCCCGGGCCGAAATCCGGCAGAGGGGGCCTCCCTGGCTCAGCTTTCCGCGAAAATATTCCACCAGCAGCGGAATGTCCTCGGCCCGGTCCCGCAGCGGCGGCAGGAGGATGGTGAAGACGTTGAGCCGGTGAAACAGGGCCTGGCTGAAACGTCCCGCCGCCACCTCTTCCGAGAGGTTGCGGTTGGTGGCGAACAGGAAGCGGATGTCCACTTGGCGTTCGTCCTGCCCGCCCACCCGCCGGTAGGTCTGGTTTTCCAGCACCCGCAGCATGGATGCCTGCACCTCCACGGGCAGTTCGCCCACCTCGTCCAGAAACAGCGTTCCCTTGTTGGCCAGGGCCAGCAATCCCTCCCGGGATTCGGTGGCCCCGGTGAAGGAGCCGCGCCGATAGCCGAACAATTCGCTGCGGATCAGCTCCTTTTGCAGGGTGCCGCAGTTCTTGGTGATCAGCGGCTGGGCGGCGCGGCCGCTCAACTGATGGAGGTTGCGGGCCACGACGTTTTTCCCGGTGCCGCTTTCCCCGGTGATCAGAACGGGAACGTGGGTGGGGGCGACCTTCCGCACCATGTAGCGGACGTCGTCCAGCCCGGGGGACTGTCCGATGATTTTGTAGTTCGGCTTGGCGGATTGATGGTGGCGCAGGACCTGGTTTTCCCGGCGCAGCCGGACCCGCTGGTTGGCCTTCTCGATGACCAGTTCCAGCCGGTCCAGGTTGAACGGCTTGGTGAGGTAGTCGTAGGCCCCCATCCGCATGGCTTCCACCGCGCTGTCGATGTCGCCGAAGCCGGTGACCAGGATGATTTCCAGTTCGGGCGCCATTTCCTGGAACTGGATCATCAGATCCAGCCCGTTGGCGTCGGGCAGCTTGATGTCCAAGACGGCCACGTCGAACCGCTGCTTGCGAAGCTTGATCAGTCCTTCCCGGGCGTTGGCGGCCGTGGCGACCACGCGATGATCGGAGGAAATTTCCAGATCGATCAGCCGGCGGATCGATTTTTCGTCGTCCACCACCAGGATTTGAATGGGATCGGTGCCGTTCATCTCCGAGGGAATTTCGTCTCCTGAATGGTTTCGGTGCAAATTCCGTAGTTTTGGTTTCCCGGAGCCGGGTCTTTTGGCCGGGGCGGATGGCTCTGGCCGCTCCGGCGCCGCCCGGGCTTCGTCCGTTGGTCGGCGCGGTTTGGAAAGGCCGGGAACGGCCTTGCTCAGGCCAGGGGCAGTTTGACCCGGAAGGTGGCGCCCCGGTTCGGTTCGCTTTCCACCAGAATTTCGCCCTGGTGCTGCCGGATGATGTTGTAGCAGGTGGACAGGCCGATGCCGATGCCCTGGCCCACCGGCTTGGTGGTGAAGAAGGGGTCGAACAGCTTGGTCATATTTTCGACCGGAATGCCGGCGCCGGTGTCGGACACGCACACCACCATCCATCGCCCCCGGACGCCCGAGCGGATGGTGATCTGTCCGCCGCCCTGGATGGCGTCCAGCGCGTTCAGCACCAGGTTGAGCACCACCTGCTTCAGCTCCGCCTCCACGCCCCGGGCCTGCGGCGCGGCGGGGTCCAGGTCCAGGCAGATGGCCTGGGGGAGCCGGCTTTTGAGCTGATGTTCGAGCAGTTTGATGACGTCCACCACCACCCGGTTGACGTCCACGCCGGTATAGTCCAGCCGTTCCCTGGGGCTGAAGGTGAGCAGATTCCGCACGATGTCCCGGCAGCGGTCGCATTCGTCCCGGATCGTTTCCAGATATTCCTGAAACGCCCGCACCAGCCGGGGGTCGGAATCCCCGAGCCGTTCCCGCACCCGGGGCAGGCGACGCCGGAGACCTTCGGTGAAGCCGCCGATGGCGGTGAGCGGGTTGTTGATCTCGTGGGCCATTCCGGCGGCCAGCAGCCCGATGGTGGCCATCTTTTCGGCGTGGTAGTACTTGGCCTCGTAGGCCTTTTCCACGGTCACGTCCCGCTTCAGCAGCAACACGTTTCCGGCGGTTCCTCCGGCCTCCATCAGGGGGGAGGCGGTGATTTCGAACTGCCGGTTTTTGCCGTCCACGTCGAAAATGTGGGTCTGGCGGCAGACGTGGTTGGCCCGGAGGGCGTCCACCAGCGGGCAGGGCGAGCACGGCCGGTCCCTCCCGCGGAAGATTTGGTGGCAATACTGGTCCAGCGGGTTCAGACACTGAAAGGTTCGGAAGAAGACGTGGTTGACGGAAACGATCCGGAAGTCCGGCCGGACGACCGCCATCACGTCGGTGATGCCGTCCAGAATCGCCTGGATCTCCTGCCGCTTCTGCTCCAGCTCCCGGTTGGAATGCCGGAGTTCCCGCATTTTGATCTGGGCTTCCTTGTAGAAGCCGAGCTTGGTGTGCTCGATGCCGATCAGATCTTCCAGGCGGGTGTCGGCGCGCATCACCAGGCCCTCTCGCAGATTTCCACCATATCGTCGGCGGTGGCCTCGCGCGGATTGGTCAGCAGGCAGGAGTCATGGACGGCCATTTGGCAAACCTGGGACAGGGTGGACCGGTCGGACACGACGTCCCGCAGGCGGGTCGAAATGTCCAGGGAGTGGCAGTAGGCTTCCAATTCCTCGATTCCGCGAAGGGCGGTTTCCCGGTCGGAACCGAGGCGGCGGCCCAGAATGATGGCGCCGATGTTCGCGATTTTCCGCGGGCAGGCTTCCAGGTTGAACCGCATCACGTGGGGCAGCAGCACCGGATGAATCAGCCCGTGGACCACGTCCAGCATCCCGCCCAGGGAGTGGGCCAGGGCGTGATCCAGTCCCAGGCTGGCGTTGCTGAAGGCCATTCCCGCCGAGGTGCCGGCGATGCTGAGGTTTTCCAGGGCGTCCAGGGAGCGGGTTTCCAGGGCCACCGACAAGTTCTGGATGATGAGTTCGATGGCCTTGAGGGAGTGAAGCTCCGTGAACGGGGAGGCCAGTCGGGAGACGTAGGCCTCCACCGCGTGGGCCATGGCGTCGATG
>CAYFVR010000129.1:6234-13450 GCA_964346545.1 uncultured Desulfobacterales bacterium
CGGGGAGGCCAGTCGGGAGACGTAGGCCTCCACCGCGTGGGCCATGGCGTCGATGTTCGCGATTTTCCGCGGGCAGGCTTCCAGGTTGAACCGCATCACGTGGGGCAGCAGCACCGGATGAATCAGCCCGTGGACCACGTCCAGCATCCCGCCCAGGGAGTGGGCCAGGGCGTGATCCAGTCCCAGGCTGGCGTTGCTGAAGGCCATTCCCGCCGAGGTGCCGGCGATGCTGAGGTTTTCCAGGGCGTCCAGGGAGCGGGTTTCCAGGGCCACCGACAAGTTCTGGATGATGAGTTCGATGGCCTTGAGGGAGTGAAGCTCCGTGAACGGGGAGGCCAGTCGGGAGACGTAGGCCTCCACCGCGTGGGCCATGGCGTCGATGGCGGCCGCGATGATGAGGGACCGGGTTTTGGTGGTCAGGATTTCCGGGTCGATGATGGAGATGTTGGGCACCAGCGTTCGGCTGATGATGGACATTTTGACCGCGCGCTTCACGTCGTTGATGATGGTGAACTGGGAAACGTCGGACCCGCTGCCCGCCGTGGAGGGCAGAAAGACCATGGGGGGCAGCGGATGCTGGATGCGGTTGGCCCCTTCGTAGTCGTGAACCGTTCCGCCGTTGCTCACCACCAGCGCGACGCCCTTGGCCGCGTCCATGGGGCTGCCGCCGCCCAGCGCCATCACCACGTCGCAGCCCTCTTCCCGGTAGCGGAGCGCGCCGTCCCGCACCTGGAAATCTCGGGGATTGGCCACCACTTCGGGGTAGTAGTGCCAGTCCAAACGTTCCTGCCGCAGCACGTCCAGAACCTTCTCCACCCATCCGGCCTTTTCCAGTCCGGGGTCGCTGACGAAGAAGACCTTTTCCGCGCCCAGCCGGCGGGCGCAGACCCCGGCGTATTGCAGGCTGCCCCGGCCAAAGAAAATTTCCGGGATGGAAAATTTGCGGACGTTTAGCGGCATGGGGACTCCTTTTTCCCGAAGCCGGGATCAACCGTTTTCATGGGCGTCCAGAACTTCCTTTATCTTGTCCATCTTGGCGCCGACCACCACTTCGTCTCCGACCACCAGGGTGGGGAAGGTGATTTCCGGGTTTACCTTTTTCAAGGCCCGCATGGTTTCGTTTCGCTCTTCGCCGGCCATCCAGTCCAGATTGTGGAAGGTGAAAGAGGCGCCGCGTTCTTGAAGAAGAGATTTCACGTCTCCGCATTTGGGGCAGGAGGACAGGCTGTACAACACGATGGATGCGCTCATGGGGTTTCCTTTCCGAAAAGTTTGACGGGCCAAAATACCATATCCCCGGGAGGCTGGCAATCGTTTGAATCGTCCAACGGGGCCGCCCGGGCCGGATGGGTCCGAAATGACCCGAGTCCTTTTGGCCCTTTGGGTCAGGATGACTCTGTCGCGCCAAAGCCCGACGGCCGCCAATGGATTCGAAACCCAAAATTTTAAAAAATTAAATATTGTTGTTTCAAGCTCTTGAGATGGATTTGGCATGGGATGGCCCGTGAATGGGCGCCCTTGGCCCCGTCCTTGCTAAACATCCTTGGTAAATGTGAAAGGGCAACAGCCGGCAAGGGAGCTTTTGCCGTTGGTCAAGGTTTGGCAAGTTGAATCGTATTTATAATCTTTAAGGAGGATCGATCATGGCGCAAGAACAAGTGTACGGCTTTTTCATCCCGACCGTTACTCTCATGGGCATTGGCGCGCACAAGGAAATTCCCAAGCAGATCCAGATTCTCGGCGCGAAAAAGCCGCTGATCGTCACCGACAAGGGCATCACCGCCGTCGGCCTCACCGAGAAAATCGTCAATCTGATCAAAGATGAAATCGGCGTGACCTGCCCGGTGTACGACGAGACCGTGCCCAACCCCACCGATAAAAACGTCCACGACGGCATCGAAGTCTACAAGAAAGAAGGTTGCGACTCCATCATCTCCCTGGGCGGCGGCAGCTCCCACGACTGCGGCAAGGGCATCGGCATCCTGGCCACCAACGGCGGCAAAATCAACGACTACGAGGGCGTGGATCAGTCCACCCAGAACATGCCGCCGTACATCGCCGTCAACACCACCGCCGGCACCGCCTCCGAAATGACCCGGTTTTGCATCATCACCGACCTTTCCCGGAAGGTGAAGATGGCCATCGTCGATTGGCGGACCACTCCGACCGTCGCCGTCAACGATCCGCTGCTGATGGCCGGCATGCCGCCCGCGCTGACCGCCGCCACCGGCATGGACGCCCTGACCCACGCCGTGGAGGCGTACGTGTCCACCGCCGCCACGCCGATCACCGACGCCTGCGCCCTGAAGGCCATCAGCCTGGTCGCCGAGAACCTGCGCGCCGCCGTGGCCAACGGCGCCGACATGGACGCCCGCGACAAAATGGCCTACGCCGAGTATCTGGCCGGCATGGCCTTCAACAACGCCTCCCTGGGCCACGTCCACGCCATGGCGCATCAGCTCGGCGGCTTCTACGACCTGCCCCACGGCGTCTGCAACGCCATCCTGCTGCCCCACGTGTCCGCCTTCAACCTGATCGCCAAAATGGAGCGGTTCGTGGACATGGCGGTGGCCATGGGCGAGAACGTCGAGGGCCTGTCGATCCGCGCGGCCGCCGACGTATGTCTGGAATCCATCAAGCAGCTCTCCAAGGACGTGGGCATCCCCAGCGGCCTGGCCGAACTGGGCGTGAAGGAAGAAGACCTGCCGACCATGGCCGAGAACGCCCAGAAGGACGCCTGCGGCCTGACCAACCCGCGTTGCCCGACCCTGGAAGACGTCATCCAGATCTACAAGAACGCCATGTAATTTCTCCATGACGATGTAACGCCGCATCGTTCATGCCTCCAGGAGCGTTTCCCCGCGCTCCGCTCGTTCGCACCCCAACCGCCCCCGGCTTTCCCCGGCCGGGGGCGGTTCCTTTTTGGAAACGCCGATTGCGCGACGGCGCCCGCCCCTCGTTTTCCGCAACGACCCATCGCCCTTCCGTTTCGGCTCATTCCATGCCGGACCACATATGCAGAGAAATTCCCCGCCGCCCTTTCCAAGTCCGTCCACAGGGATTAGGTTATCGTGAACTTGACGGCGTGATCGCGTTTCATCGGATGTGCGTCTTTGAAGATTGTCGAGGCGTCGAGTGTCGCCCCCGGCGGGATGGCCGCGGAAAAAAGCGTATGCATTTTTCCCGTTTTACCGGATGGATTTTGGGTTCGGACAAAGGGAATTCTCAACTTTTCAATGCATTCCGAACGTGGTAGGGTCCGCCCGATCATCCCAGCGGGGAAAATTTTTTACGTCCCCTTCCCGGGACGTCATCGGAAAGGAGTTTGACATGTACCGAAAGATTGCGGGCCTTCTGACGTTGGCCGCCGTTTTCGCGATGCTGACCCCCATGGCCTGGAGCGCCCCCGAAGAGAGTTCGGAAGACCGGGTCGCGGTGGTCAACGGCGAACCCATCAGCCGCGCGGAGCTGGAGCAGGAAATGACGCCGGTTCGTCATCGGATGGGCATGACCGGCGAGAACGTGGACGAGGCCAAGCTGGCCGAAATTCGGAAGGAAGTGCTGGAAAATCTGATTCGGCGGGAGCTTATTTTTCAGGAAAGCCGGGAAAAGGGTTTCACCGTGGAGGAATCCGCCGTGGAAGAGCGGCTTTCGGCCCTGAAGGCGCGGTTTCCCGATCCCGAGCAGTTTCAGCAGATGATGGCCCAGATGAATTTCACCGAGGAAATTCTGAAACAACAGATTCGGGAACAGCTGACCATCCAAAAGTTCGTGGAATCTCGGATCGTGGAAAAAATCGAGGTCGCGGAAGCCGAGGCGAAGAAATACTACGAGGAAAATCGGGATCAATTTGAACAGCCCGAGCAAATCCACGCGCGGCATATTTTGATCAAGGTGGAGGAGGGCGCCGACGAGGCGGCCAAGACCGACGCCAAGGAGCGGCTTGAGGCCGTTCGGGGAAAGCTGGAAGAGGGAGGCGATTTCGAGGAATTGGCCGAGGAATACTCCGAAGGCCCCAGCAAAAGCCGGGGCGGCGACTTGGGCTTTTTCGGGCGCGGGCAGATGGTGAAGTCTTTCGAGGACGCGGCCTTCGCGCTGGAGCCCGGAGAGGTGAGCGGCCTCGTGGAAACCCAGTTCGGATACCACCTGATTGAGCTGGTGGAGGAAAAGGCCGCCGGCGTCCAGAGCTTTGCCGAGGCCCAGCCCCGCATCGAGCAGATGCTGAAAAATCAGCGGATCCAGTCGGAGCTGGACAAATACATCGAGAACTTGCGGGAAGAGTCGAAGATCGAAATCCTGATCTAAAAGAAACCTCTTCTCCGAAGTCGGGGTTTTTCGAAACCCCGACTTCGGAAACGCTTCGTCCAAAGCCCCGGTTGGCGGTTCGTCCCGCCAACCGGGGCTTCTTTTTTTGGGGCGCCCGGAAGGCGGCGAAGATTTCGAGGCCGCCCCGGCCTCCGCCTTGAAATGAATGATCGTTCATTTGAGTTTTTGGCGGGTCTTCGCGCCCTCCGTCTTCTCCTGTTTCGCCGTGAATTCGTTTCAAAACTTTTTCAGATTCGGGTTCGATCGGCCGCTTTAAAACCGCTTGACACCGGGTTGTGGAATTGATAATGAATGAATACTCATTCATATTGAGCGCGCGAGGAGGACGCCATCGCTGCCAAGGCCGGAAAAAATGGAGATAAATATCGGCGGATTCTCGAAGCCGCGGTCGGGGTGTTCGCCGATCGAGGGTTTCACCAGGCGACCATTTCCCAAATCGCCCGGGCCGCCGGCGTGGCGGACGGGACCATTTATCTCTATTTCAAAAACAAGGACGACATCCTCGTTCAGTTTTTCGACTTCACGGCCAACCGGGTTTTCGCCGGTTTCCGGGAGGCGGTGGACGGCGCGCCGGACGCGGCGCATAAGCTGCGGAATCTGGTGCGCCGCCACCTCGGCGAATTTCAGCGGGACCGGGAGATGGCCGTGGTCTACCAGGCCCTGACGCACCAGAACAATCATCTGGCCCAGGAAAACATGCGCGAGATTTCCAAGATGTACATGGACATCGTGGGCGAAATCGTGGAGCGGGGCCAGGAGGAGGGAACCATTCGGCGGGACCTGTACGTGGGCCTGGTCAAGCGGTTCATTCTGGGCGCGGTGGATTCCACGATCAACAACTGGCTGCTGTCCCGGCGGGAATACGACCTGGTCTCCATGGCCGACCCGCTGGTGGATCTTTTTTTCCGGGGAATCGGATCTCCGGAATCGTCGGAACATACCGAAATCTACGCCGGGCCGGGCCCGGCCGGAAGCGAATGATCAAAAAAGGAGAGGTGGATTATGGCACAGCAAATCGCGGATCGCAGGGACGTCGATTTTGTCCTTCACGAACAGTTTGAGGTCGGCAAGCTGAGCAAGGCGCCCGCCTACGCGGAGTTCACCAGGAAAACGGTGGACCTGATCATCAGCGAGGCCCGGAACCTGGCGATCAAGGAGTTTTTGCCCACCCAGAAAATCGGCGACGAGGAAGGCTGCGTCTTCGAGGACGGCCAGGTGAAGGTGCCCGAGGCCTTCCACCGGGCCTACGAACTGTTTCTGGAAGGCGAGTGGCTGGCCATGACCGAAGATCCCCAATGGGGCGGCCAGGGCATGCCGCGCACCGTGGCGCTGGCGGCGGCCGACTACTTCAACGGCGGCAACTACGCCCTGATGATGTATCCGGGGCTGACCCACGGCGCCGGAAAGCTGGTGGAGGCCTTCGGGACCGAGGAACAGAAAAAGCTGTTTCTCAAGAACATGTACACCGGCAAGTGGACCGGCACCATGCTGCTCACCGAGCCCGCGGCCGGCTCCGACGTGGGGGCCCTGGAAACCACGGCGGTGCCCAACGGCGACGGCGCCTACTCCATCAGCGGCAACAAAATTTTCATCTCCAGCGGCGAGCACGATCTGGTCGAAAACATCATCCATCCCGTGCTGGCCCGCATCGAGGGCGCCCCGGCCGGAACCAAGGGCATTTCCCTGTTCCTGGTGCCCAAATACCGCGTGAATCCCGACGGAAGCCTGGGCGACTTCAACGACGTGGTCTGCACCGGCATCGAGCACAAGATGGGCATCCACGGCAACTGCACCTGTTCGCTGACCCTGGGCGGAAAAGGCCAGTGCGTGGGCACGCTGCTGGGCGAGGAAAACAAGGGCATGAAGGCCATGTTCCTGATGATGAACGAGGCCCGGGCCCTGGTGGGACAGCAGGGCTTGGCCTGCGCTTCGGCCTCCTACAGCAACGCGCTCAACTACGCCCGGGAACGGGTGCAGGGTCGGAACATTCTCCAGATGGCCGACAAGGACGCCCCGGCCGTGCCCATCATTCAGCATCCCGACGTGCGGCGGATGCTGCTCAAGATGAAATCCAACGTGGAGGGGATGCGCAGCCTGATCTACTACCACGGCTATCTGGAGGACCTGAAGTCGATCACCGAGGACGCCGACGAAAAGGCCAAATACCAGGGGATGATCGAATTCCTGACGCCCATCGTCAAGGGATACGTGACCGACCGGGCCTTCGAAATCTGCGGCGAAGGCGTTCAGGTCTACGGCGGATACGGCTACATCCGCGAGTATCCCCAGGAGCAGCTCCTGCGCGACTGCAAGATCACCCAGATTTACGAAGGCACCAACGGGATTCAGGCCATGGACCTGCTCGGCCGCAAGCTGGGCATGAACAAGGGCAAGCCGGTGATGGATCTGCTGGGGGAGATGAACCGGACCATCGCCGAGGCCAAGGCCCATCCGGAATTGGAAAGCCTGGCCGGCGCCTTCGAGGGGGCGGTCAACAAGCTGGGCGAGGTGGGCATTCACATGGGCACCATCGCCATGTCGCCCCAGGTGATGACGGCGTTCGCCTTCGCCCACCCCTTCATGGAGGCGACCGGCGACGTGGCCATGGCCTGGATGCTGCTGTGGCGGGCGGTCATCGCCGCCGGGAAGCTGGAAAAGGCCAAGAGCAAGGACAAGGCCTTCTACGAGGGGCAAATCAAGAGCGCCGAGTATTTCATCGCCTCCGTGCTGCCCATCACCCGGGGCAAGATGAACGCCATTCTCGCGTCCAACGACGCCGTGGTCTCCATCTCCGAGGACGCCTTCGGCGGAAAATAATCCGACGTTCGAGCCGGTCGTATCGCCGGCGACCGAATTTTAACGGGCGGCCTTCGGGCCGCCCGTTTTTCGT
>CAYFVR010000130.1:0-13385 GCA_964346545.1 uncultured Desulfobacterales bacterium
CCCACATCCACGCCCTGGGCGTGCCCGGCTGGGCGCCGGCGCTGGTGGCCAACGCGCGGGCCTATCGGGATGGGGAGCCGATCGAACTCATGAGGGATTAACGACGACGACGTTCACTTTGACGGTTCACCCTTTGGCGGTTCAAATGACCCACCGTGTCGGATTGACCCGGGGCCGTATGCGATACGCCCCTTCACCTTTTCGCCAAAATGAACGGTATTGGGAATAACCGGCGGTTTGCCCGGCCGGGCGACAACCGCCAAACCGACACGCCGTCTCTCCCAAAATCTTTCCTCTCCCCAAGTTTTCTTCCTCATTTCTTCCCAAAATTACCAATCCTGGCCGTCTTCGATGCCGCCACTTTCCAGCCAATTGGAGGTTTCCAATTGCTCCCGTCGGATGGATTCATTGGAAAAGACGGCGTCGTAGGCTTCCTTGAGATCCCGTTTGTTTTCTTCCCGTACTTTTTCGGATAGGATTTTTGAAATTAGGCGGCTTCTGGAAACCCCTTGTTTTCGGCACATGGCGTCGATGGTTGCCAACAGATTTTGGGGCAAGACGACCGCGATTTTTCGTGTTTTCATGCTTTCTCCCCAAACCGAAACGCCGCCGCCGCCCAGCCGGCTTCATGGGCGTGATGGACGCGGACGATTCCGGCGGATTCAACGGCTTCGAAGAGCGCTCCCGCTTCTTCGGAGCGGAAACCGGAAAGGACCAGGCCGGCTTCGGGCGCGGCAAGCCGTTTTATTTCCGGAAGCATTTTGCGCAGGGTCGGCGGGCGAAGATTGGCCATGACGAGATGGAACGGCGGCCGGAGAGTGGCCAAATCGTCCCCGGAGACGGTCAGCCGGTCGGCCATGCCGTTGAACCGGGCGTTGGCGACGGTTTCGGCGCGGGCGAGAGGGTCGATATCCAACGCGACGACTCGCCGGACGCCCAGGGCCAGCGCCGCCAAGGCCAATATGCCGGAGCCGCAGCCGATGTCCAGCGTCCGTTCGAGTTGGCAATCGCACGAGGCGACCATCTGGGCAAGGAGACGGTCGATGGCCTGGACGGAGAGACGGGTGGTGGGGTGGGCGCCGTCGCCAAAGGCCGGGCCTCCCTGGAGGCGGACGACGACCTGCCCCGTTTTTTTGGCGACGGAAATGTCCGGAGGCGCGACCACCACTCGCTCCGAAAGGGCGACGGGACGCCGAAGGGAGATTTCCACCACCGTTCGGCCGTGGCGGTCGGCGTAAGCCAGCAAATTTTCGGCGACCAGGGATTGGATAAGGGCGCGGGCCGCGCGCCGGTCCACTTTTCGCTCCCGGCGTACGCGATGGGTCAGTTCGGCGGGCGTCAGGCTGGTTTCCGATCGGCGTAGAAGTTCGAGAACCCAACGGCGGGATGGATCGGTTTCGGCGCTTGGGGCGTCTGGGGGGCCAAAGAGCGTTCCCCAACCGTCCATCACGATTCGCCGTTTCCTTGCGCGTCCAGATATTTGGCGAACAATCGCGGATGGACCCGGGACAGCGGGCCGAAATCGCCGGTGACCTCCAGGCCGGGGAGAATGGCGCGGACCACGGGGATGTCCAAGTCCTTCCGGGTGAGGTCCACGTAGATCGGCGAAATGCCGTTGCGCAGCAGGAGGGTTTCCAGCAGTTGGAGGTCCCCGGCCGCGCTTCCGGTCCCATAATCGGGCAGATCCTCGAAGCGGACGATCACCCCGCGCACCGTGCCCGGGCCGGAGGGGCCGCCGTTGGGGAAGGGGTAGGGCGCTTCCGTCAGCGCGGAGAGGAGCGCCCGCTTTGCGTCCAGATTCGCGCCGGTCGCGGACACCACGTCGCCGACGCCGGTGGTGACGAAGCATTTGCAGCAGGGAATCCCCATGCGTGGCGTCAAGTCTTGAAACTGTACCCGGATTTCGGCCTGGCGGTATCCGGCGAGCAGCCGGTACAGTTGGGATTCCCGGGCCACCAGGTGAAATACCGTATCGGTGGTGAAGGGCGTGGTGGCGGCGCAGTGGCGCTCCACCGCCTCCAGCAGGGCGCTCGCCTTGGCCTCTTCCGGCGTGTTGCCCGCCGCCAGCCCGGTGGAGCCCAGCCCCTCGAAGAGAGCGGCCTCGTCCAGATTGCCGAAAAGGAATACGCACTGGAACGGAACGAGGATCGGTTCGCGACCGGCACGGGTCACCCGTTCCGCCGCCATCCAGTGGAGCGGGAGGTCGGGGAAATCGGTTTCCAGGGCCAGATCATTGGGGTCCAGCGTCGCCGTGCCCTCGGCCTTCAGTTCGGAATATCGGGCACGGCGCAAGGGGATCTCCCGGCCGTATCCCGCGACGCCGCCGTCCGCCACATTGGCGAAGGACGAAACCCGCTCCGCGATCTCCATCCGGTAGGCGGCTCGGGCCGGTTCCAAATCCAGACCTCGGCCGTAGGCCGTCTGGCGGCCGTGCAGACGGAAATGATGCCGGCCGCAGTTCACGGTTCGGTCCAGTTGCCAGCTCCGAAGAAGAGCGATGGGGCTCAGGGAGCCCTCGTGCCGCATTTCCGGACCCAGTTGGATATTGGCCGAGACCAGCCGCTCCAGCGCCCAGTGGGCGGTTTCTTCGGCCGGACGGCGGGGCGCCGGCGGCGGAAAGGTTTCTTGGATTTCTTCCCGCACCGCTTCCAGGGTGACGGGTTCCCGTCGCGCTTCGGATATGGCCGCCGAGGAAACCGGGTCCGCCAGGGGAACCTCGGCGCGGGCCGGCAAGGATCGGTGCGCTTCGATGTTTTCCCGGAAGTGGTCGATCCAGCCCCGGTGGGCCGATCTTCCCGGCGTGGTCTCGGCCCGCAGATAGAGCAGGGGCGTTTCCTCGGCCACGGCGGCCGGTTCGAATCGATCCCGCAGGGGGCGGAAGGTTTCCGACAACCGAACCGCTTCGGCCAGCAGGGACCGGATCGCCGGGTCTTCGGCCGGGGTTTCTTCGACCCGTCGGGTCAACGCCTCCAGAGACCATCCCCGAAGCCGCTCCAGCAAAAAGCGCCGCAGGAAGGCGTCCATGGGGCGGGCGCGGAGACGGTCCAGCGCGACTTCCGCGGAAGGCTCGTCCGCGGGGATCGCGGCGAAGTAGCCCACGGCCACTTCGGTTTCGATGAGACGGAGTTCATAGTCCAGACATTCCGCGCTCATCTCATTCTTCCTTTTCCGGCGGTTCCGCTTCCGGGGCCGGCTCTTCGGCGCCCTCGTCGGTTTCCGCCTCCTCGGGTTCGGATTTCTTGCCTTTCTTGGACTTCTTCCGTTCTTTCTTCTTTTTTTCCTTTTTCTTCTTCTTCTTTTTCTTCCCGGTCTTTTCCGCTTCTTCATCTTCGGCGTCCAGCGGTTTCCGGGCGAAAATCCGTGCGCCGACGATGCTGATTTCGTAGAGGAGCATCAGGGGAAAGGCCATCATGACCTGGGTGACCACGTCCGGCGGGGTGATGATGGCCGCGCCGACGAAGAAGAGCAGCAGCGCGTATTTTCTGTTTTTCTTGAGGAATTCGACCGAGACCAGCCCCATTCGGGACATGGCGGTGATGACCAGCGGCATCTCGAACACCACGCCGAAGGCCAGCAGCAGCTTGGTGGCGAAGGCCAGGTATTCCCGCATGGAGGGCAGGGCTTGGATTTTTTCTCCGGAAAAGCCGAGGAAAAATTTGAAGCCGTAGGGAAACACCACGAAATATCCGAACAGCGCCCCGCCGAGGAAGAAAAAGGTGGACAGGACCACCACCGGCAGCAGCAACGTTTTCTCCCGGCGATAGAGACCGGGCGCCACGAACATCCAGAACTGATAGAGCAGCACCGGCGCGGCCACGCCGACCCCGGCGAGGAAGGCCACCTTGAGGTAGGTGAAAAAAGCCTCGGGAAGCCCGGTGAAAATCAGGGTGTCGTTTTCCCCCATCACCTGAATGAGGGGGCGGGTCAGCAGCTCGAAGAGCTTTTCCTTGAAGCCGTACGCGGCGGCAAACCCCACCCCGATGGCCACGAAGCAGGTCACCAGACGGCCTCGTAGCTCCTCCAGGTGAGACATGAAGGGCATCTTTTCGTCTTCTTGCATGGAAACTTACCCGTTTTTGGGAGACGTGTCGGTTTGGGAGTCGTCGGATTCGCGCTCGGGACCGGGTGCGCGGGAGTCGGCGGTTCGAACCGGTCGCGAGGGCGGGGCGTCGTCGTCGCTCATCAGCTCGGCCGGGATGTCGGTGGCGAAGCCTTCATCGTCGTCTTCATTCTCGTCGGTGGCCGCGTCCGGTTGGGTTTCGGCCGAAGCCCCGTCCGACTTCTTTTGAAGTTTGGCTTCGCCTTCCTCGGATTTCGAGGACAAGCCCTCGGTCACCAGGTCGATGGGCTTCTTTTTAAGATTGGACTGGATATCGTTGAAGCTCTTTTTCACGTCCTTCAGATCGCCGTCCAGGTCCATGCTGTCTTTCAGTTCGTTGGTGGCCCGCTTGAATTCGTTCATGGCGCGCCCCAGGGACTTGGCCAACTCCGGGAGTTTCTGGGGGCCGATCACGATGAGGGCGATGGCCAGAATCAACAATATTTCCGGCATTCCCATGCCAAACATAGTGGTAAACCTCTCTCTTGGGGGACCCGCGCGCAAAAACCGGGCGGCCGGCGGGGCGAACCCGGTTTTTTCGGAAAGCGATGTCGGCCGCGACGGGAAACGCCGAGGGCCGATCATCCGAATTGGGCAAAAGAATTTATCTACCGATTTCAGGGGGCCATGTCAAGGAAATTTGCTGGAGATATCGCGGGTAATCAACTGAAAACAATTGGATTTTCCATTGAGGCCGTGGGTGGCCCGTTCGTTAAAACCCCACGGCCTGTCCGTCCTTTCGCGGGTCCGAGGCGGCGCAGTAGGCGCCCTCCCGCCGAAGGATGAGTTGGGCGCCGCCGTATCCCCAGGGCGGCGGGCCGTCCAAGATTCGGTGGCCCAGCGCGGCCAGCTCGTCGGCCGCCTCCGGTGCGACGCCGGGCTCCAGCGCCAGTTGGCCGTCTTCGCAAAGATGCCAGCGGGGCGCGTCGGCGGCGGCCTGGGGATTCTGCCCGTAGACGAAGAGCCGGACCATCATCTGCACGTGTCCCTGCGGCTGCATGTGGGCGCCCATGACGCCGAAGCTCAAGAGGGCGTCTCCGTTCCGGGTGGCGAATCCGGGAATGATGGTGTGAAAGGGCCGCTTGCCGCCGCCGACCTGGTTGGGATGGCCGGGTTCCAGGGAAAAGCCCCGTCCCCGGTTTTGGAGGCCGACTCCGGTGCCCGCGGGCACGATTCCCGAACCGAAGCCGGCGTAGTTGGACTGGATGTAGGAAACCATCATGCCTTCGGCGTCGGCGGCGGCCAGATAGACGGTGCCCGGCGAAACCGGCGGGGGCGGTCCCGGCTCGGCGGCGCGATCCGGTCGCACCCGTTTTGCCAGCTCCGCCAGAAAGCCGTCTTCCAGCAGCGTTTCGGGGGAAACCCGCATGAATCCCGGATCGGCGATATGGGCGTGGGCCAGTCCGAAGCCGATTTTCATGGCCTCCACCTGGAGGTGAATGCTTTCGGCCGAATCCACCGGCCGGTCGGCCAACGGGAGGTGGCGCAGGACGCCCAGGGCGACAAGGGCGGTCAAACCTTGGCCGTTGGGGGGAATTTCGTGAAGCCGGACCCCCTGGAAATCCACGCCCAGGGGCTCGACCCATTGGCCCCGGTGGTGGGCGAGATCGTCGGGCGTCAGGGCCGCTCCGGCTTCGGCCGCCGAGGCGGCGATGCGCTGGGCCAGATCGCCCCGGTAAAAGGTTTCGCCACGGCTGTCGGCGATCCCGGCCAGGCTTTGGGCCAGATCCGGATTGACGAATCGCTCCCCCGCCACGGGCGAGCGTCCACCGGGCAGAAAGGTCCGGCGAAACCCTTCGAAGCCGCCCAGCTTGGCTTCGGCCGCGGCCCACTGCTCGGCCACCGCGGGCGACACCGGGAAGCCTTCCCGGGCGTACCGAAGGGCCGGTTGGGACAGTTCCGCAAAGGACAGGCGGCCGAATCGCTCGTGGAGGCGGGCCCATGCGTCCACCGCGCCGGGAACCGTCACCGTTTCCCAGCCGGTTTCGGGCATTTCGGTTCGCCCCGCGAACCGTTCCGGCGTCCAGGCGGCGGGGGATCGGCCGGACCCGTTGAATCCGTGCAGTCGTCCCCCGGCCCAGACCATGGCGAAGGCGTCGCTTCCCAGGCCGTTGCCCGTGGGTTCCACGACGGTCAGGGCCATGGCGGCGGACACGGCGGCGTCCGCGGCGTTGCCGCCTCGGTGCAAGGCGAACAGTCCCGCCTGGGCGGCCAGCGGCTGGGAGGTGGCCACCACGTTGGCCGCGATCACCGGGGCGCGTCGGGACGGGTAGGGGAGTTGCCAGAAGGAATCGGACATGGCGGGCCTTTCGGGCGGCGGGTTAGGCGCGATGGGCGTTGGCGGTGGGCACCACCGGGGTTTGGGCGTCCGAGATCCGCCGCCGCGGCGGGTAGGGCAGAATGTCGATCATTTCCCCGTTCCGGATGCGTTCCTGGATGCCCCTCCAGAAGGCGGGGGTGAACAGATCCCCGTGGGCGGCCTCGAAGGCCTTTTGCAGCGGGTCCGGAAATCCGAGGAAGGTCCGGAACTCTTCGGGAAAAACGTCTTGCTCGTCCACGAAATACCAGGGCTCCGACGCCATTTCCTCGTCGTACCCGCGGGAGGCGGGCATTTTGCGAAAGCGACAGTCGGTGAGCAGGGTCAATTCGTCGTAATCGTAAAAGACCACCCGTCCGTGGCGGGTGACCCCGAAATTTTTGGTGAACAGGTCGCCGGGGAAGATGTTGGAGGCCGCCAGTTCCTTGATGGCCCGGCCGTAATCCACCGCGGCGTCCCGGGCCGCCGCGGGGTCGGCCTCGGCCACGAACAGGTCCAGCGGCTTGAGCCGTCGTTCGGTGTACAGATGATGGATGACCACCTTCTCGTCCCCGACTTCGACGGTGGCGCCGGCTTTTTTCCGCAGCTCCTCCAGCAGGTCCGGGGAGAAGCGGCGCCGGTCGAACTGGAAGTCGCTGAATTCCTGGGCGTCCACCAGCCGGCCGGCCCGGTCGTGACGAAACACCAGATCGTAGCGGTCCCGCACGTCGGCCCGGCTGGCCTGTTTGGGATAGTCGAACTGGTCCCGGATGATCTTGAACACCACCTCGAAGCTGGGCAGCGTGAACACCAGCATCACCATGCCCCGTTTGCCCCGGGCGATTTCAAACTGGTCGGTGGATGTCTCCAGATGGCGGGAAAGCTCCCGGTACAGCTCCGCCTTGCCGTGCTTGTGGAAGCCCAGGGAGGTGTAGATTTCCGAAACCCGCTTGAGCGGGATGATGGTCTTGAGAAAATTGACCATTTCCGTTGGCCGGTCCACTTCCGCATGAAAGTAGGAGCGGGTGAAGCTGAAGAGAATGCTCACCTCGCTCTGGGTCAGCAGCACGGCGTCGGAAAACACGCCGCTTCCTTCGTTTAGAAAAGAGATGACCAGGGGGATCGGCCGCGCCCCGCAGCGCATCCGCCCGATGAGAAAGGCCGCGGTGCCGCGGTAGAAAACCGATTCGATCATCTCCACCGTTTCCACCCGGCGGACGTTCTCCGCCTCGCGCAGGTGACGATCGACCGCCTCGGCGATGCGGATCACGTCCCGTTCCATGTCCTGAAAATCGAACCGGTCTTCGCACCCGTTCAGAATGCCCCGGATGGTTTCCCGCAGGTCGGAGGCGTGGGAGGCCGGGTCGAAGGCGGAGCAGACCGGGCAGGCCCGGTCTTCGATGACCGGTATGCGGAAATCCGCTTCGGTGAATTCGATTTCCGGATTGACGCCCACGGTTTCGAAAATTCGGCGGACCACCGAGTTGTAGAAAGTCTCCGCCAGTTCGGCGTCGTCCCGTCCGGCCAGCTTTTCGGCGTAGGCCGCGCGGACCTGGGCCCATACCGCGCCTTCCCGGGCCTGGTCGCCAAGGGTTTCGCCGATTTGACGCACGGTTTCGGCCACCAGATCGGAATAGAGGTCCAGCCGTTCCACCCCGTCCGCGTGGAGGGCCACCCACTCCCGATGGTTGAATCGATCTCGGGCCCGGCGGGTGATTTCGTCGAACCGTTGCTGGTGTTCCTCGAAGGCGGCGCGAATCCGATCCGCGAGGCGGGCGGGTGAATCGGGCACGGGGCTGGTCCTTTCCAAAGGGGTATGTATTGTCTCTGATTGGCGGAGTTGTTCGCCGTTATTCGTCCAGGGAAAAGCGGCCCTGGGGCGGGATGCTCAGGTAGGTCCGGTATGGCGTGTAAATTTGCGCGAAGTCCGGATTTTTCAGCAGGGCGTCCAGCCGCGCTTTGAGCCGGTCCCCGGCGGGCGTGCGAGCCACCGCCATTCCCGAGGAAATGGGCGTTTTGGGCATTTGGCGGTAATGGACCCCTTCAATTCCGAGTTCGTAGAGCTGGGTCATGGTGGAGGCCCGTTCGAACCAGAAGGCGTCAATCCGTCCCTTTTCCAGCATCCGCAAGAGATTTTTCAGCTCCCCGCTGTAGAGATTTTCCGCCGGGACGCCGCTGATTTCGCTGAAAAAGCCCTCGTTTCCGCGCGGAATGCCGATGGTTTGGCCCCGGAGGTTGGCCAACCGTTCCGGGTCCATGCCGTACACGTCCGTAACCGTTGGGAACTTCCAGTCCAGTTCTTGGGCGTAGGCGTAAAAATCTTCGGTTTCCAGCCCGTGGGGCGTGTGGGCGATCAGGTCGGTTCGGCCGCTCTTCAGCTCCGCCTTGGCCCGGGAATAGGAGAGAATCTGGATGTTGAACGTGAAATCGGACGCCTTTTCCAGTTCTTCAAGGAGGGTGATGGTGTATCCGCTGTCGGCGTCGACGATCAGCGGCGGAAAGGGTTCCAGGCCGACGTTGATCTCCTCCGCCGAGGCGGGATCGGAAAAACCCAAAAATCCAAGGATCGCCAAGGCCATCGCCACCATCGGCAAGCCAAACGTCTTTTTCATGGTACCTCCGAATGCGGTTTTTGGGTGGAAGAAGCGGATGGAAGAGCGGTTGGCCGATTTCGGGGCGGATGCTCGCGCATGAAGGTCCCGCCGTCGGAAACCGTCTTCGTTTTGGTATGATGGCGGAGAAGGGATGTCAAGAGGTTGGGGAAAAAACGAACCGATGCCGGGATTTCGCGAACGGGGGAACCTCTTAGACGATTTCGGATAGGCTTTCCAACACCTGCCGATTTTCCCCGGCGCACTTCAGCGAAATTCGAATGAAGCGATCCGACAGCCCTTGGAAGTTGGCGCAATCCCGGATGAGGATGCCCCGCCGGGCCAGGGCGTCGCAAATCTGATGAGACCGGGTTTTTCCGGTCAGCTTGAGCAGCGCGAAGGGGGTCTGGCCGGGGTAGGTTCGAACCGTTTCCGCGCCCGCCAGCCCGCCGGTCAAGCGGCGGCGTTCCGCCTGCAAATAGGCGCGGGTTTCCGCCAGAAACCGGTCCACCATCCGCCGCCGGGCCATCAGAAAGACGACGGCATGGCCCGCCAGACTGTTGAGCCGCCACGGCGCGGCGTAGGCCTTCAGCCGTCGAATCTTTTCCGGCGCCCCCTCGGCGAAGCCGATCCGGAGACCGGGCACCCGGAACACCTTGGACATGGAATGCAGCACCAGCAGGTTTGGCCGTTCCGCGCCCAGGAGGCCGAGGGCGTCGCCGTTCTGGACGAACGGCAGATAGGATTCGTCCACCACGAAGGTGACGGCCGGGTGGGCCGCAATCAGGTCCAGCAGCTCTTTTCGGGGAATCAGCCGACCGGTGGGATTGTTGGGGTTGCAGATGAAGGCCAGCTTCGTCCGCGATTCGTTCAGCGCCCGGTCGAAGGCGGGAAGGTCCGGCCGGAATTCGTCCGTCTCCCGGGCGAAGAGAAATTGAAAATCGACGCCATGCATGCGGCAGGCGTCCGCGTAGTCGGCGTAGGTGGGGCCGAGAATCAGGGCGGAGTCGGGCGAAAGCGCCAGGGGGAGCGTATGGATCAGCTCCGTGGTTCCATTGGCGGCCAGCACCCGCTCCGGGTCCAGTCCATGGCGGCGGGCGAAGGCCCGAACCGCGGCGCCGGCGTCGGCCTCGGGCAGAGCGACCACGGACTCCAGGTTGGCGGACAAGAATTCCAAAAGACCCGGCGGCGGCCCCAGCGGATTGACGTTGCTGCTCATGTCGATGATTTCCGAGGGCGCGCAGCCCAGCCGTTCCGCGAGCGCGTAAATGTTTCCGCCGTGGCCGGTGATCATGAAACCTCCGGGTTTGGTTTTGGTGGAGGAGGATGAGGGAAAGGTGAACGTCGTTGAACGCCTCGGGGCCAAAAAGGCGGCTCTCCTGGCCGGAACTCGCTCTTTCCCGATTCTGGATGGAAACGCCATTCCATTGGCTCCGGCCGGACGAATTATCCGACCATCGCCGAGGCCGCCAGAAACAGGACCGCTTCGTTGATTTCCGTCATGGCGCCCAGCATGTCTCCGGTGACGCATCCGATTTTCCGGCGATAAAACCGCAGCAGGATGGCCGTCGTCAGGGCGAAAACTCCAAGAACCGCCACGCCTCTCCATCCGGCCGCAAAAGAAAGCGCGATGGGGAAAAGCATTGCCCAGAAACCGGTCCATGGCAGTTTTTTTTCGAAAAAAGCCTGGCCGGTGCCGCCGTTCGGCCGCCCGTATTCCAGAAAACGGAAACCGAACAACATCCCGCCCCGGGCCAACGCCGGAATGAGGAAAAGCAGCGGGAAACGATGGTCGGTCATCCCGGCGATGCCCGCCCATTTGACGCCTATGCCAAGGATTAGAGCGACAACGCCCATGGCGCCCACCCGGCTGTCTTTCATGATTTCCAAGGCCCGGTCCCGGGGCCGGTTTCCGTAAAGGCCGTCGGCGGTGTCGCTGAGACCGTCCAGGTGGAGCGCGCCGGTGATCCCGGCGAGCAAGGCCACGTCCACCATGGCCGCCGCGCCGGGGGACCAGAAATAAAGCGCGGCCCGATCCGCCAGCGACAGAAGGCCGCCAACGATCAGACCGACCAGGGGAAACATCGGCGCCATCCCGGCCGGATCGAACCGGGCCGGTTTCCCGACGGGGAGAATCGTGAGAAATTGGAGGGCGCAGCGGAGAGAATTCATGGAGCGAGAAATTCCCGAAAATGGTTGGTTAGGACTTCGCGGGTTTCGTCTTCAAACGCCGAAAAAGCGGAAAGATTCCGCAGCGGGCTGAAGTCCTCGATAAATTGTGAAACACGGAAGGCCGCTTGTTCCACTCGGAATTTTTTGCGCCGGCGGCCGTACAATTCGCTGGCCGTGCGGAGAAGTCCGTGGAGCCACGCCTTGGGATCCGCGATGGATTCCAGTTGCCGCAAATGTGGCATATTCAAGGGAACACGGCCGTTTCGGTTGGCCGCCGCGTGGCGGATCGCGGTTTCGTCGAACAATAGCCAGGCTTCCTGCATCCGGACGGGAACGACGCAAACGGCGGGAGGCGGGGCGCTTGGGACCTGCAAAGCCCGTCGAATTTCGGCCACGCGAACCGAATGGGATTGCGTTTCCGCATCACGATGAACGAAAAGAAGTTCGCAGGGGTAATAGTCGATCGCCGCTTGAACGCGTTCCGCCAATTGGCGTCCGGAGGAACGGTCGCGGAGATCGGCAAATTCCTCTTGGATGGGGCCGCGCAATCCATTTTGCCGCAGCGTCCAACGCAGAATGGGAAGAAGAGCCCGATCCGAGCTGCCATCCGACAGCAGGGAAAAACGGAAGGATTGCACTGGACTCATGGATTTATCAGAGGCAGCGTCATTTGGCGGAGGTCGCTGCGTTGCCCCACTCTGCGAACGGCGGGCTCTTGGATTTCCTCCGGCGGCAAGCCCGGGTCCAAATAAGCGAGCAGCTTGCCCAAGGCAAGGGTGGGCATATCCTGATGATGTTTGGCCCGCCAGGTATCCGGCAGCCAACGGAATTCGGTTTGCGTAAAACGATTCGACGCCTCCATTCCTTCCCGGGCTTCCGCGACCAGCAAGCTGTCTTCGGGAACCCGGAGCACCACGGCGGGGGAATGGGTGTTGATGATGACTTGCCGCAGGGGGTTGTCTTCATCCACCGGTTCCTGAGTGTCCACCGCGATATCTTCCAGAAGTTCAAGCATCGGACCGATGCGGTCTGGATGAATGCCGTTCTCCGGCTCCTCCAGGCAAATTATTCCATTCATCTCCGGGTCCGATTCGATTGCGGAAAGGGCGAGAAATCGAAGGGTTCCATCCGAAAGTGCCCGAGCCGGATGCGCCGTGCCGTTCCGGTCTCGCACCATGAGTGTGAATTGTTGCCGTTTTTCATCCCGTTCGATCCAGACGCTCTCCACATCTTCGACCAGTTCCGACAGCCTTGCGGAAATGCTCTCAAAAAAACGGGAGTCCCCGTTTTCGGTCTCTGTTTGTTGAGCGGATTTTCGGGAGAGATGGTACAAAGTCGCGGGAAGATGTTCGCCTTTGGCGCCAAGCCCTGGTCGGGTGAGGAAATCGTCCGAATTTCGCAGTGCCGAAGGTTCCAATTGAAGGAGACGCCATGCTTGCATTTCCCGTTTTGCGATCAGAGCGGTCGGACTTTCCGCCGCATTGACTCCGGAAATAATTGTGCGGGGGAGTTCCTCTGCGAGATACGTTCGCGGAAGTCCCCCCGATCCATCTTGTCGCAATTTTATTTTTATTTGTTCGGATTCATTTGTGGTGGAAATAAAAGGAGTTGTTTTTCTTCCATGCAACACGGATTTTCCCCACGTTGGGCGTTTCAAAGGGAAACGTAATTTTTTGTAGGCGTCCTTAAGATTTATCCGGTCCAAATCTTCTTTTATTAGCTGGATGGGATTGAAAGAGGCGCCTTGATCCGGATCGCGCAATGCCAATTCCAATTGATATCTTAAAAATGTAATGCTGGCCTCTGCCGAAAGATTTAAATCGTCCATTCCGAATCTTGGCACGAGCATTTCGGCCTCGAATTTCATGGTAGGAACGATTTCCTCTCCCCGGCGATGAAACAGGGTTCGGATGTCGCCCGTCCTTCCATCTTCGTCTCGGATGGTCGCGGCCGCCTCCGCGAACGTGGTGTTCGCCAAAAGGCTGAGGAACCGGATCGCGTCGAAAAGGTTGGATTTTCCAACGCCATTGGCACCGGCGATGCACGTGAAGGGGCCGAAGTGAACATCCACGTCCACCAGACTTTTGAAACCGGAAATTTTAAGGCGGGTCAGCATGGGGTTCCCTCCCTCCGAAAAACCGTGCGCCATTTGTGGGATTGCGGTCGATTCTTCTCTTCATTCATACGAATGTCAACAATGGCCGACTTTTTCATTCCATGGGCCTTT
>CAYFVR010000131.1:0-13232 GCA_964346545.1 uncultured Desulfobacterales bacterium
GGGCGCGCAGGAACTGAGCGCGGTGATTCTGGACGGCACCGACGCGCCGGAGATCGGCATCGAGTTGCTCACGAGCGACCAGGTTCCGGAAGAGGGCGCCTTGGCCGGCGCGGCCCAGTTCCGCGCGTTCATCACCAACGGCGTGACCTTCACCGAAGACATCACGGTGACGCTGGACGTGATTGACGGCACCGGCCCGGGCGAGGCCGAGCGGGGCGTGGATTTCACCGTGAATCCAGGCGGTCTGGAGCTGACCATCGGGGCCGGTGAGACCTCCAGCGGCGTGCTGGACGGAACGGGCGTGCTGCGGGTGGTGCCGCTGGATGACACGACGTTCGAGGGCGACGAGGACTTGGGTATCCAGGCCCTGACCGCCGAGGCGACATCCGGCGTCACCTTCGGCGTGAACGACACGGTGCAGACCATCACCATCGTGGAAGACGATGAAGCCCCGACGGTTTCCCTGACGCCGGCCACGGCGGAGATCGTGGAAGATGGCGGCGGTACCGTCACGGTCACGCTGGCCTTGAGCGGAGACAGCGTCGATACCGTCTTGGTGGACTTGTTCTTCGGCGGAACTGCGGACCTGGACGACGATTACACGATGACGATCGACGGGGCTGCAGTCACCGCCGCCGATCTTACGGGTGGAATCTATACCGCCGAATTTTCCGGTGGCGCAGCCGGTACGATCGATATCGTTTTCACGCCGGACGCCGATGGAACCATC
Source organism: uncultured Desulfobacterales bacterium (assembly GCA_964346545.1). GTDB lineage: Bacteria > Desulfobacterota > Desulfobacteria > Desulfobacterales > Desulfococcaceae > CAYFVR01. The sequence goes on from CAYFVR010000131.1 coordinate 731, forward strand.
GAGCCCGACGAGACGATCTTCGTTGAAATTCGCGACGTGGAAAGGGCGGTTGCGGCTACTGCGCCCGCGGATCAATCCGAAGTGACCATCATCGACGACGACTTGAATCTGTTCGTCGGCCTGGAATTGGCGGACAACGGCGGCAACACCTCGCCGGACGCTGAAATTTCCGAAAATCAGGACGCATTTGAGGGTGATATTCGGGTGGGCACCCTGACGGTCAATCTGCTGGATGACACTGGAACCGCTACTGACGCTCCGGCCGGGTTTCCGGTCACCGTCACGCTGTCCCTGGGCGGAACCGCCGCCTTCGACGACGGCGCGATCGTCGATTTCGATTACGAAATCTCCCGAAATAGCGGGTTCACCGACCTCGTGGCCATGTCCTCGGTCGGCACCTTCGACGTGACCATCGACCAAGGGTTCGGTAGTCAGCAACTTTTCATCCGCGGCGTGGACGACGATATTTTCGAAGGCACCGAGCCCTTCGACGTCACGGCAATGGAAGCGAATTTCGCGGAAGTCAGCGCGGGTGTGGCGGATATCATCGTCACCGGGCTCGTGACGGACAACAACGATCCGCCCGCTATTTCCCTGACGGCGCTGGCGCCCACCTCGGTCACCGAAGGCGGCACGGCGGAGTTCAGCCTTACGTTTGAGGACCGCAGTTCCGTGGAGACGGAGGTCCGGCTCGATATCGCCGCAGTCACCGACGCGGCCACAACCCCCGACGACTATACCTTCGAGGTCGTCGACACCGACGGGACCGCCATTGGGCACACTGTTGCTGGTGGCCAGCTCATTTTCACCCTGGGTGCCGACGACGTGTTCGGAGATGGTTCGCCGAACACCTCTTTCACCATCCGGGCGCTGACCGTCGATGACGACATTTTCGAAAACGACGAGGACATCGTTTTGGGTCTGACGCTGCCCGCCGACGACTCTTACACCCTTGGGACCACCGCCACCGCCACGGCGACGATTCTCGACAACGACGAAGCGCCCATCGTGAGTTTGGGGGCGGCGTCCACAACCCCCATTGCTGAAGCTGCCGGCGTGGCCACCATCTCGGTGGACCTGAGCACGACTTCCGGCGCGGATACCGTCGTGACCCTGGTCTTCGACGGCCCGGCGACGCCGGCCTTGGATTCCACGACCACCACGGCGCCACCGGATGACTTCACGGTCGAGGTGGATGGAGTCAGTACCACTTTCACGGCGGGCGGGCCCTACACCCTCGACGTGACCATCCCGGCGGGTTCCATTTCCGCAGAATTGACCCTCACGGCACTCGTCGACAATATTTTCGAGGGCGACGAGGACTTTATCGTCCGCATCGACTCCGCCGTGGGCGCAACGCCGACCACCGCGCCCGCCGGGTTGAACGAAACGGTGACCATTACCGACGACGACACCCCGCTGGAAGTGATTCTTTACTGGCAGAGCGGCGGTGTTGGCACGGAAGGCGCCTTCAACGAGAACGGCGGCAGCGACCGGTTGATTGCCCAGATTTCCGAACCCGTCGGCGTGGACGCCACCATCGCGCTGAACTTCGGAGGGGACGCGCAATACACTTTGGGCGAACCATTTCCGGGTTTTACGGAGGGTGAAGATGTTTCGGACCTGAATGGCAACACCCGGTTCATCACCATTGAGGCTGGCAATACCCAAGGTTCCATCGATTTCTTCGGCATCGCCGACGACCTGTACGAGGCCGACACCCTCAACGGCGTTTCCGGCGAGGATTTCGTCGCCTCCATCACGGCCGTTACCTTCGGCGACGACATTGCCGGTTCTGCGGCAGCGACCGACACCGCGACTGCAGTAATCATCGACGGTCCCGAGGATATTCCCCAGGTGACGCTGGAAGTGGCGAACACTTCGGTCACCGAAGGAGACACCACCACCATCACGGTTTTCCGGGACACCGATCCGGGCGTCACCACCACGGTGGACGTGGTTTTCACCACCACCATGGGCGCCGATTGGGTGGATGACGGGGATTTCTCGGTGGCCGGATCCGATTTTGTGTCCGGACCAGCCGCGTTCTCGGTATCCGTTGATATTTTGCCCAATCAGACCTTTGCCACCATCGACCTTGCGGCCATCGCCGACGGCGTTTTCGAGCCTGACGAGCAGGTGGTGGTCAGCCTGGTTCCGGTGGAAAACGGTACGCTGGGGGCGGATACCGCCGAAACCGTCACCATCATTGACGACGGCGACGGTACGCCGGTGATTGCCTTGGAGAACCAGGCCGCGGGCGGAACGGTCGGCGACGCGGATTTCGCCGAACAGACGTTCTTCGACGGGACGAGCACCATCCCCAACACGGCCACCTTTACGGTTACCTTGAGTACCCAAGCCTTTGACGAACGCATCATCACCCTGCAACTGGACGCCGCCGCCACCGGCGCGGCCGAGCCGGGCGTGGACTATACCGTGGAAGTGGACGCGGACGGAACCGCGGGCGGAAGCTTCGGCTTTGAGCCCGTCACCGTCAACCCGGACGGGACCTTCTCCTTCACCATCGGCGCGGGCGTGACCGCCGCGGAAGTCCGGTTCACCGGCGTGCAGGACGGGTTCTTCGAGACGGACGAAACGGTGATCGTGTCCATCGCGGAGGCGGACGGACTCACCGTCACGACCCTGGGCGACGACACCTTCACCTACACCCTGATCGACGACGATCCGGCGCCGCAGGTGGACCTGTCCGTCACCGTGGACGAAATGGCCGAAAATGGCGGGGCCACCAGCCTGTTCGCCCTGCTGAAGGACGCGGCCGGCAATCCCTTCGTCGCCCAGACCGACATCACGGTGGAGCTGGATTTCGGCGGGAATGCGTCTATCGGGGATGACTACACCAGCTCCAAGATGATCGTGACCATTCCGGAAGGCTCGGACAAATCCCTGGCCGTCTTCCTGGAGTCCATCGACGACGCCGTTTACGAAGGCAACGAGACCATCGTGGTTTCCGCGCTTTCCGCCAACATCACCAACGCCGTGGCGGGCACCGACAACGTGGCCACCGTCACCATCCTGGAAGACGAGACCGGTCCCACGGTTTCCCTCTCCGTGGACCAGACCACCATCGCCGAAGCCAACGGCGAGGCGGCCCTGACCCTCGACCTCAGCTTCACCAGCCCGGTGGACGAGGTGGTGTACGTCTACTTCACCACCACGGACGACAATTCGGTCGGCACCTTCCCGCCGAGCGGGTTGGCGGATTGGGGGACGGAGGCGCGGTATAACTTGGACAACTCGGACCTTTGGCCCGACGACTATCTGGCCACCACTTCGAGCGGCTTCACCAGTCCTTTTGGGGCAGATTTCCCCAACGGATTCGATCTGCCCGTTGTGACCAACCCCAACAATGGGATGCAGGCGCTCGCCATCGTTATTCCGGCCGGTGCGCCTTCCGAAACGGTCTATCTGCATGCGCTGAACGATAACGCCACCTTTGGCGGCGACGAGTTCCTCTTCGAGAAGGACGAGACTTTCACCGTCTCCATCGACGCCGACTCGTTCGAGAACAACCTGACCGCCGACCCGGCCGCCGGCGCCGCCACGGTGACCATCGAGGACGACGACGAAGCCTTGGCGCCGAATGTGAACTTGGCGTGGAACGCTGGGGGAACGGTTCCTGGCGACTACGCGGAAAGTTCAACTTTTGGAGCCCAAAATGGTAGTTTCGACGTTACCCTCGACGCCGCCACCAACCAGTTTGTGCAGGTGGTGGTGGGGCTGGAGGGGCAGCCGGAGGATTACACCATTGACTTTGGCGCAATCGCGGGCGCCACGGCAGCGGACAACGGCGACGGAACCATCACGCTGACGTTCCAGACCGCCGCCGGTGGCCAGACCGCCACGGTGCCCTTCGCCATCTTTGACGACAACATCTACGAGATCGAGGAGACCTTCAACCTCACCGTGGATGACGTGGTGTTCGCCAAGGTGGGGACCGCCGACGTGCTCACCATGACCATCACCGACGAGGACGACCTGCCCAGCATCACCGTGGGCGTGGATACCGACCTCGACAACATTGCCGAAGGGACCAGCGGCGCCGTGACCGAAGGCGACGTTGCCGCCGGGCCGGAAATTCAGTTCATCATCGACAAGGGCGGCGTGGAAACGCCCGAGGCGGTGCTGGTGGACTACGTCATCGGTTCTCCGGACGCCGAGGGCGGCGTGGATTTCAACGCCATCACCTCCGGCACCGTGACCCTGGCCCGGGACGAGGACGCCATCGCGATCGTTGACCTCCAGGTGATCGGCGACGACCTTGACGAACAGCCCGGCGAGGACGTGATCATCACCCTCTCCAACGCGCGGTTCGCGGTCTCCGGGGAGGCGCTGACCGGCGCCATTTCCGGCGACACCGCCACCCTCGCCATCACCGACGACGACTACACGCCGGAGATCACCACCGGCGCCTTGGACCCCTTCGTGGTTTCCGAAGGCGGCTTCGAGACCATCACCATCGACAACCTGCTGTACACCGACCAGGACAGCGTGGATGACGATCTGACCTACGAAATCGTCACCGCCCCGACCAACGGATTCCTGTACATCGGAACCCCCGGGGATGTCGGCAATTCCACCCTGCTCGAAGCGGGCGGAACCTTCGACCAGTTCATCCTGGGAGATGGCGCCATCTGGTATCAGCACGACGACTCGGAGACGATTGAAGACAGCTTCTTCTATACCGTCACCGACGGAACCAACACCATTAGCCCGGAAGCCGAGTTCAATATCACGGTGGACGAGGTGAACGACGCGCCGGAAGTGGAATCCATCATCTTCTACATCCAGGAGAACACCACCGGCGAAGTGTCCAGCCTGTTCGACGGAACCGGGGAGGGCCTCGTGGTCACCGACCAGGACGGCGACTCCTTGACGGCCACGCTGGTCATCGGCGACGACACGATCTTCCGGCTGGACACCACCACGGACGGCGAAGTCCGCCTCTTCGTGGACCAGGAACTGGACTACGAATTCCAGAACGCCTACGCGCTTTCCGTCAACGTGACCGACGGCGAGTTCGACGCGGACACCCTGATCGTGGTCAACGTGAAGGACGACGCCTCCGAGCCGGATCCCTTCGCGGCCGGGACCATCCCGACGCCGGATCCGATTCCGTCCAACGACCAGTGGGCCTTCCAGATTCCCGACGAGGTCTTCCCCGACGGGACGCAGGTCACCTACCGCTTCGACGTGATCGGTTCCACCAGCGGGGACTTGAACACCAGCCCCTGGCTGAAGTTCGCCTCCGAGGTGCAGACCTTCTGGTACAACCCGGACGTGAATGTCGGCCCGGCGGCGGACGTGACCTACGACATCGAGGTTACGGCCACCTACTGGCACCAGAACGCGGTGATCAAGGGCGTGTCCCAGGCTTCCTTCACCCTGGAATACGATTTCATCGCCAGTCTGGAACGTTCCGGCGAGGTGCTGGACGCCCTCGACTTCCTGGAGGACGGCGACGCCGACGGCTTCTTCCTGCCCGAGGACGGCGAAGGCGTCGAGATCCAGGAGATGATGGTCGCCCGGGCCGCGACCGGGGACGCCCCCGTGACCGCGGAAATGGACCCCGACGCCGAACTGGCCGATGTGCTTGCCCTGCTGGAGGAAGGGGCGATGATCGCCGAGTTCGGGGACATGGCGCGAACCGCCTGATCCAAACCCCTTGTTCCGCCGGCCGTCCCGCTTTCCGGGGGCGGCCGGCGGCAACTTTCAATTTTATGAAGTGCCACCGCAGGGGCGTTTTCGCCCCTGCATTCTTTTGAAACCGACCGAAAACGGGAGAAATTCTCCATGTTCAAGAAAATCGTTCCGTTCAACACCCAAACGCACGGCAACAAGAAAATCAAGCCGGTGGACACTTTTGATTTTGTTTCCGGAACCCATATCTCCTCGCTGCTGGTCAGCGAATTCAAATCCGCCTGCGCCGAACTGCCCATCGTTTTTCTGAAGGAGGGAGAGAAATACGGCGCCTACGCCCTGCTGGGCCTCAAGCCCGGCCAGAACCTTTTCGTGGACGAGGAAGGCCAGTGGACGGGGCGCTACATCCCGGCCATCATTCGCCGCTATCCCTTCGCCCTGGGCAAAGGCCAGGGGCAGGATCAGTTTCTATTCTGCGTGGACGAGCAAAGCGATTTCCTTTCCGAAACCGAAGGGGAGCCCCTGGTGGGCCCGGACGGAAAGCCCACCGAAATCGTGGAAAAGGCGAAAAGCTTTCTTACCGACATTTATCGATACAGTGAAACCACCAACCGGTTCTGCAAGGAGCTGGCGGACAAAAATTTGCTGAAGCCGCTGAACATGCAGATGAAGGACGCCGGCGGGCAGGTGCAGAGCGTGACCGGCGCCTTCGCCGTGGAGGAAAACCGTCTGGGCGATCTGACCGACGAGGATTTTCTCGCCTTCCGGAAAAACGGGGCTCTTCCGCTGATCTACGCCCATCTTTTTTCCCTCAACAATATCCAGAAGCTCATCCGCCTTCAGAAAAAGCGCGACGCCGCCTGATCCGGCGCCGCATCGCGAAACCGACGGTTTCATCGGAACAATGCTCGAACCCGTAGGTTGGGGTGAGCGAAGCGAACCCCAACCTACTCTTTGCCGCGGTTTGCGGGCCGAGGGAATTTTTCGTCTCCGGGTTTGGCCGCGTCACGGTTTCGCGCCGGGGGTTCGGAGGCGGGGGATTGCGCTTTCTCGCGAGGGTTGAAATTCGCGTCTCGAATTGGTATGATTCCGCGTTATTTAAAGGTTTTCGCGTTTTCCGGAGGGTTGTCCATGAAGATCGAAACCGTGTCGGCCGATCGTTCGCCTGATCGTTCGCCTGATCGTTCATCGGGCGGAAGCGGCCTGAAGGCGCTTCGTTCCCGGGCCGACCGCATCGCCGAGGCGCTGGAGCAGGGGCTTTCCATTCCCTGGATGGGGTTGCGGCCCGATTTGCGCCTTCACAAAGGCGACAAAAGCATGACCGGGAAGCAGACCTACGTGGTCGAAGACCCGGTGACCGGCCATCATTTCGAGATAGGTGAGGCCGAGGCCCGGTTTTTTCTCTGCCTGGTGACCGAGGACACGCTGCGGGGCGCCGTGGGCAAACTGTTGCGAACCACTTCGTTCCGGCCCAGCGTGGAAGACATTCTCGGCTTTCTGCGGATGCTTCAGCAGGAAATGCTGGCCTCGCTGCCCGAGGAAGAGGCGCGGAATTTCGCCGAAACCCGGCGCAAGGCCGAAGATCGGATGAAGAAGCTCTCCTGGCTGAAAATCAAGCGGAAAATCATGTTCGTGCAGGTCCCGCTGTTCCGCCCGGATGCCTTTCTGACCCGGATATATCCCTGGCTCACCCCCTTCTGGTCCAAGCCTTTCCAATTCATGTACGCGGTCCTGGGCGTCGTCGGCCTCGTTCTGGTCGTCCCCCAGATCGAACTTTATTTCCACACCGCGGCCCATCTGTTCACGCCGGCCGGCGCCCTGATGTTCTTCCTCGCCCTTTCCTTCGTGAAAACGGTCCACGAGCTGGGCCATGCGCTGGCCACCAAACGCCACGGATTGTATGTCCGGCGGATGGGCATCTATTTCATGGTGTTCGTTCCCATCCTTTATACCGACGCCACCGAGGCCTGGAAGCTGCCCGACCGAAGGTCCCGGGTGATGATCGGCGCGGCCGGCGTGCTGGTGGAGCTGGCGGTGGCCGCGGTTTCGCTGTTTCTGTGGACGGTCCTTCCGGACGGGATACTGCGAAGCCTGATGTTTTATCTTTCCGGGGTGTCCCTGGTTTCCAGCTTCCTGGTGAACCTGAATCCGCTGATGCGTTTCGACGGGTATTACATCCTCATGGATTACCTGCGCATCAGCAGTTTGCGAACCCGATCCATCCGTTTTTTTCAGTACTATCGCCGGCGACTCCTGGTGGACTGGCGGGGCGCCAAGCCCGAAGAGCATCCCTGGGATCAGGCCATGGCGGTTTTCGGTCTGTTTTCGGCCCTGTACAACATCATTATTTTCCTCGGTATCGCGATGATCATTTACCATAAGGCCTCAAACCTTTTAGGTATTTATTTTTTGGTCCAAGGTTTGGTTATGACTTTCGTGGCACCTTTCTTTAAAGAAATTTATTATTTGCTCAAGCATCGAAAGCAGTGGGGCTCTCCGTTCCGCGTCGGGCTGACGCTGGCGGCGTTTGCGGGGCTGGTGGCGCTTTTCCTGGTTCCCCTGCCCACCGAAAAACGGCTTCCCGCCCATTTTCTCTACCGGGACGTGGTGGAGATGAAATCTCCGGGGCGGGGCCGGCTGGCCGGCGCGTTGCCGGCCGTGGGCGAACGGGTCGAGCGCGGCGAGCTTTTGTTCCGAATCCAGGACGACCGGACGGAACAGGAACTGACGCTGGTTCGCTTCGACTTGGAGCGGTTGGAGGCGACCCTGCGAAATACCGGCGGCGGAGGCGAGGAGGGGGCCTATCGGAACTGGCTGCTCGCCGAGCGGGAGCGGTTGCGGGCCCGGGCCGAAAAGTTGCGGGAAATGCTGGCCCAGATGGAGATCCGGGCGCCGGTTTCGGGGCGGATTCTGGACGTCAACCCAACGCTTCGGGGCGGGGGCTATGTGTATCCCCGCGCGTTTTTGCTGGCCGTGGGCAGCCGGGATCACCAGGAAATCCGGGGCTACGCCGACGAGAAGGTCTACCGGGAGCTGGCGGAACGCCGAGACCAAATCGACGGGGGAGAGGTGCTGTTCCGCGACCTGGAAACCCCCGCGGCCAAGGCCCGGTTGCGGACCCTGCTGGATTTTCCCGCTTCGGACTTTCCCAACGAGGCGCTTTTCGACTTCGCGGGAGGACCGATCCTTTCCGTCGCCGATTCCCGGGGCGAGGGAAAGGACGCGCTCCACCGACGGAGCGTGGCCGGCCCGGCCGTTCGGCCCCGGGACGCCCATTTTCCGGTTTTTTTCGATCTTCAAGACGCCGCGCCCTCCCTTCGGCATGGAACGCCCTGCAACGTCCGGGTTCGGTTGCGGAATGCCAGCCTGATGGAGCGGACCAAGGACTGGCTCTGGAAAAACTTGGCCGATCAGGGGCTTGTTTGAAACGGGAGGGGCCGGCGAGGGATGGGAGCGCTCGATGAACCTGCACCAGATGAACGCCGGCTACGAGGCCGAGGCGGATCGAATCCTCTTCCGCTTCAACACCCGGGAGGGACAAGTTTTTTCTTTTCATCTCACGCGGCGGTTCGTCCGTCTTTTGTGGCCGGTTTTGACCGATCTGCTGAAGACCGATTTGCGCCGGCGCGCGCCCGAAAACGCCCACGCCGCCGAGGCGGTGCTCGATTTCGAACGGGAAAAGACCTTGGCCGGGACCGATTTCCGGACGCCTTTCGCGGCGGGGGATGCTTCCCATCCCTTGGGAAAGGGGCCGGTTCTCTTGTCCCGGATACAGGTGAAGGAAGCCGCCGGCGGCGGCCGAATGCTTTGTCTGCTGCCGTCCCGGGGCGCGGGGATCACGCTCCCGGGCCATCCCCGATTTTTGCATACCTTCGCCCAGCTGATTCGGGAAGCATCGGGCCGCGCCCAATGGGATTTGCGGCTTTCGGAAACCGGTCGCGCGCCGGCGGGGCCGTCCCCCGACGCGCGGCTTCATTGAAGGGAAAGGCGAATTGGACATGATTCCAACGCGACAACCGGCCCGGCGGCTCCGGACGTTCGGCCTGATCGGCGTCCTGCTCTTGGCCACGGCGATTTCCGTTCGCGCCGAGCAGTTCCCCGTGGTCGTGGAGGCCGAGGAGCGGGCCGTTCTCTCGGCGGAACGGGAAGGGGTTCTCGTCGAGCTGAACGTCGGGGTCGGCGACACGGTCAACCGCGGCGATATCTTGGCCCGGGTGTTTCACGACGATCTGGTTCTTCAAAAAGAGTTGCACCAGGCCACCCGGGAATATCTTGAAATCCAGGTGAAAAACTTGGAACGGCTCGGCGAGCGGGGCATGAGCACCGAGGAGGAGCTGGCCAGGGCGCGGATGGATCTGGCGGTCAACGGCAAGGAAATCGAGCTGGTGGAAAACCGCATCGTCCGTTCGCGGCTCCGCGCGCCTTTTTCCGGGATCGTATTGGAGCGCAAGGTGGAGCCTCATGAATGGGTCCAGCCCGGCCAGCCCGTGCTGGAGATGTACAATCCCCGGGAGCTGCGGATCGTCGGCGACATTCCCGCGGACCTGGCCCTTGGGATGAAAAAGGGGCGCGAGCATCGGTTCGAATTTTCCGACATCCAGGGGGAGGCGGTCGGGCGAATCCGGGTGCTTTCCCCCCAGATCAACGTCCGCTCGAACACCGTCAAGGTTTACTGGGATGTTCCGGGAGGCGACCGGAAGCTGTTGCCCGGCATGAAAGGGGTGTTGAAATTTGGCGCTGAATGAACCCGCTCCGACCGCCCATTCCGACCTTTCGCCGGCGGTTCGTCCGCCCGCGGGCGGCGGGAAGGCGACGGAAGCCGCCGCCACGAATCCGGTGCTGGCCCGGCTGGTGAACCTGGCCCGATCCGCCATGGCCGCCGAATCGCCCGACAAGGCGGGCGACATTATCGTGAACCGGATCCACACCTTGGTTCCGGTCGATCGCGCCGTGATCGTGCCGTTGTACGGGAACAAACGGATATTCCGTCTTTCCGGACATCTGGAGGCCTCCCAGGACAATCCTTTTTCCCAGGCGGTCCACGAAACCCGCAAGCTGTACCGAAAGGCCGAGGCGCCGGTGGTCGTCCAGCCCGAGTCGCTCCCCGAAAACGCGCGGGCGCCGCAGCTTCGAAATCTTCTGGAATCCGCGGGCGGAACGTCGATTCTCTGGGTGAACCTTCCCCATCCCACCGAAGGCGGTCCCCGGTTCGCCCTGTGGCTGGAGCGATGGAACCGCAAGTCTTGGCCCGCCGAGGAAATCAAACTCCTTTCCCATTCCCTGATCTTTTTCGGTCATGCCCTTGGCGCGCCCCGGCGAACCGTTGGCTCCGCCATTCGCAAAAAGCGGGTGCTCTGGCTCGCCTTGGCTTTTTTCTTTCTGCTAATGTGGCTTCCGGTCCAGTCCACCGTCAGCGCCCCGGCGCAAATCGTGCCGGAACGGCCCCACTTCGTGTTCGCCCCGTTCGACGGCATCGTGGAAACCCTGGCCGTCCGGCCCGGCGATCGGGTTTCCGAGGGGGAATTGATTTTTCGATACGATACCCGGGTGCTGGAAAGGCAGCTCGACGAAGCTCTGCGGGGCGGTCTGGCCTCGGCCCTGGCCGAGCTGGCCCGGTTGGAGGGGGCGGCCTATACCGACGAGGAGGCCCGGGCCAAGATTCCGGCCCAGAAGGTGGAAGTCCGCCGTCGGGAGGCCGAAGTGGAATTTATTCGTCGTCAACTGGAACTTTCGGAGGTCCGCAGCGGCGCGGAAGGCATCGTGGTGCTGGACGATCCGGACGCCCTGGTGGGCGCCTTCGTCCAGACCGGACAGCTCATTCTTCGCGTGGCCCATCCCGAACGGAGCAAAGTGCGCATCATGGTTCCCGTCAGCGACGCCGGCGTGGTTCGGGAGGGGGCCGAGGTTTCGATTCGGCTCGACAGCGATCCCCTGCGGTCCTTTCCCGCCAAGGTGGAACGAATCGGATTCGACGTGGAATTGTCCGACGACCGTTTGCCCTCCGTGCTTGTGGAAGCCGACGGAAAAGACGACGGCCTCCTGAAGCCCGGGCAGCGGGGGTCGGCCAAGATCGAGGGCCCGCCCACGACCCTGGGGATGCGGATTTTTCGCAAACCGCTGATGGCCCTGCGCGATTTCATCGGCATATGAGAAAGCCGAACATGGCCCGGAAACATGCCTCCAGAAAAAAGCGGAAACGGACCCGATCGCCTTCCCCCGGCGCCACCGGGGCGCTCCCGGCCGGCGTCCCCGGCCCGGAGGCCGCCCTGCGGGAAGGGTTTCGTCTGCACCAGGCCGGCGACCTCGAAGGCGCCGCGGCCCGATACGAAGCGTTGCTGGAAAGGGCGCCCGACCATCCCGACGCGCTCCACCTGCTCGGCGTGACCCGTTATCAGGAGGGCGACTTCGCCGAGGCTGAATCGTTGATTCGCCGGGCCATCGAACGAAATCCAGGCGCGGCCTCCTACCGCTCCAACCTCGGCAACGCCTTGAAGTCGGCCGGCCGTCCCCGGGAGGCCGAGACGGCCTACCGAGAGGCGCTGGAGATCGATCCCCGTTTCGTCGACGCGCTCCGGAACTTGGGAATCGTGTTGAGCGGCATGGGACGCCATTCCGAAGCGCTGGAGATTCTGGATCGGGCCCTGGTCCACCATCCCGGCCATTTCGCCATTCTTCTCGCCCGGGGCAACGCCCTTCGAATGCTGGGGAAACCGGCCGAGGCCGTTGCCGCCTACGACGCCGCGCTGGCCGCCGAACCGGGCCACGCCGAAGCGCTTTGCGGCAAGGCGTGCGCCCTGCGGGACAGGGGAGAATACGAAGATGCTCTTTCGGTTTTCAAGGA
>CAYFVR010000132.1:0-13126 GCA_964346545.1 uncultured Desulfobacterales bacterium
CGACACGGCGGCCCGTTCGTCCTCGGTGGGCTCGCCCACGAAGACCAGCCGGTTCCGGGGACATTTTTCGCAGGCTTCCATGACGTCCAGAGTGCATTCCGCGTCCCAGGACTCGTAGTTGATGTGCGGAAGATTTTCGTGGATGTGAAACAGCTCCGATTTCCGGGCGCAGGCCTTGCAGCCGATGCAGCCGACCTCGCACACCGCCATCACGTCCTTTCCGCTGTCCTTGTTGGAACAGGCCACCGCCAGAACACGGGATTTCTTGAAGGGCGTGATGGTGATGATGTTGCGCGGGCATACGTTGCCGCAGGCGCCGCAGCCGATGCACTTGTCGTAATCCACCGTGGCCAGACCGTTGATCACGTGGATCGCGTCGTATTTGCAGGCCCGCTCGCAGTCGCCAAAGCCCAGGCAGCCGTAGGTGCAGCCCTGGACGCCGGCCACCAGGTTGGCGGCCCGGCAGGTCATTTCGCCCTTGTAGGGGCTCAACCCCTTGCGCTCATGGAAATGTGCGCCACAATGAACGATGGGCCGCTGGGGATAGCTTTCTCCCACCTCCACGCCCATGATGGAGGCCACCGCCGCGGCGCAGCTTTCGCCGCCCACCGGACACAGATCCACCGGCGCGCCGTCCACGACCACCGCCTCGGCGTATTCCCCGCAGCCCACGTAGCCGCAGCCGCCGCAATTGGCCCCGGGCAACGCTTCCATCACCGCCTCCTGGCGCGGGTCCACTTCCACGTGGAAGGCCTTGTTGGCCCATCCAAGAATATAGGTAATGACCACCGCCATGCCGAACAGGGTGGTGGCCGAAAGACCGATCGTTACCAGATTCATACCCGACCTCTTTGGATTTCGGTTGAAAACGAAACTACTGTTGCGCCATCTGCCGCTGGCCCTCGGGCGGAATCAGGGCGTTGCGCAGACCGGTGTCCACGCCGGTAAAGCCCATGAAGCCCAGCGCCAGGATGCCGGCCACGATCAGCGTGATGGCCGCGCCCCGGAACGGTTTGGGCACGTCGCACAGGTCCAGCTCCTCCCGGATGCCGGCCATGATGACGATGGCCAGGGTGAACCCGATGCCGCCGCCGATGCCCAGGGTCAGGGCTCGGCCCAGGTCCCAGGCGTCCGCCGGATTGTCCACGCCCACCAGCTTGCTCATGATCACCAGACAGGCGAACAGAATCGCGCAGTTGGTGGTGATCAGCGGCAGGTAAACCCCCAGCGCCTTGTACAGCGGGGGAAAGAATTTGCGAACGTACATTTCCACGAACTGAACCGACGAGGAAATGGCGAAGATGTAAATGATGTAGCTCATCACCGTCAGATCGACGGCGGCCGCCTTTTCCGCCGGCATGAACATTCCGGCCACCCATACCGAAAGCGGCGCGCCGGGCATCAAAATGAACCGGGTGATGGTCCAGGAGATCAGGGAGGCGATGGAGATGACGAAGATCACCGCGCAGCCCATGCCGAAGGCCGTGCTGATTCGCCGGGAAACGCCCACGAAGGGGCAGATGCCGACGAAGTAGTAGAGCACGAAGTTGTTGATCAGCGCCGCCGTGATCCCGATGAGAACGATGTCGATTAGATAGGTCATCGGTGGTTTACCCCCTGTTTTCCTTGCGATCGCTGTACCAGTTCACGGCGCCCAGCAGCAGGCCGAACGACAGAAACGCTCCCGGCGGGAGCACCATCACCACCCAGTCCGGCCAGTTGGCCGGCAAAAGCTGGATGCCGAACAGGCCGCCGGTGCCCAAAAGCTCCCGCACCGCCGCGATGCTGACCAACGCCAGGCCAAAGCCCAGGGACTGGCCGACGGCGTCGGAGGCGGCGGTGAACACGCCCTGCTTGGAGGCGCAGACCTCGCAGCGGCAGATGATGAGGCAGTTGACGATGATCAGGGGGATGTAGGGTCCCAGGGTCTTGCTCATCTGGTAGACGTAGGCCGCCAGAAACCGATCCGCGATGGTCACGAAGGTGGCGATGGTCAGGGTGAAAATGACGATTCGCAGATGGGGCTTGAGCAGATTTCGAATGAGGCTGGTGATGACGTTGGCGCAGAACAGCACGAAAAGCACCGCCCCGGACATGGTCAGGGCCGCGTTGAGCCCGTTGGTCACCGCCAGCGTCGGGCAGAGGCCGAGGAGTTGGCGATACACCGGGTTCTCGGGGAGAATGCCCTGTACGAACCGCTCCGCGGCTGTGGGTTGGTTGGCCATTTTCCAATCCTATCCGCTTATTTGGACGACAGCGGGCCTTTGAGGTCCGCGATCGCCGTGTTGACGATGGAGGTGACGGCGCGCGAGGAGATGGTCGCGCCGGTGATGGCGTCGATCTGGGCCGATCCGGCCCCGCCGCCCTTGACCACGGTCAGAAAGTCCGAAGTGGATTTTCCCTCGAACTGGCCCCGCCACTCCGGGAAGGTGATTTTGTTGCCCAGTCCCGGAGTCTCCTTCTGGTCCAGCACGAAGACGCCTCGAATCTCCTGAACCTCCGGGCCGAGTCCCAGCAGCAGCTCGATCTTGTCGGCGTAGCCCTGTCCTTTGGATTTGACCACCCATCCGGCCCGCTCGCCGTCCGGCAGGATCGCCTCGAAGACGCCGTATCCGACCTGACGCCCGTTTTTTTCCACCAGAATCGTCTGGGGATTGACTTCCAGGGCTTTTCCTTCGGCCGCCATTTCTTCCGCCTCGGCCTCGCCCAGCACCAGGGCGGGCACCTGCTCGCGGGTTTCGTTGATTTTGTTTTCCTCGATCTTGGGACCGAGGGTGATTTGAACGCCGGCCAGGGAAGAGCCGAAAAAGATGGCCAGCAGCAGCACCAGCCAGGCCTGCACGATGTTGTTGTTCCGCAACCGCTCCGCGGTCCCGGAAGGCAATGGCTCCAGTTGTTCAATCGGTTTCATAGTTCGCACCTACTTTGCGCCAAGGGGATCGGGAATGGTCCAGCGGTTGATCAAGGGCGTCACCGAGTTCATCAGCAGCACCGCGAACATCACGCCTTCCGGATAGCCGCTAAAAACCCGCAACAGCATGATGAGGGCCCCGACGCCGATGCCGAAAATCCATTTGCCCGTGGGCGTCAGCGGGCTGGAAACCGGATCGGTGGCGATGAAAAAGGCGCCGAAGAGCAGGGAGCCGCCCAGGAGGTGGTGCAACACCGTCCACTGGCTTTCCGGGTTCAGCAGATTGGCGATGCCGCCCAGCACCACCACCGCGCCGACCACGCCGGCGGGAATTTCCCAGGACGCGGTGCGCCGAATGCACAGATACAGCCCGCCAACGAGGCAGGCCAGCGCGCTGGTTTCTCCCAGGGATCCGTTGGTCAGGCCGAAAAACAGAGAGGAGAGGCTCGTGGATTCGCCGGTCTGCTTGAAGGTGTCCAGCGGGGTCGCCTGGCTGATCATGTCCACCCCGGCGTCCGGGTCCACGTAGGCCGCGGCGCCCAGGGCGCTGGCGAAGGCGATCATGACGAAGGCCCGCCCCACCATGGCCGGGTTGAACAGGTTCATGCCCAACCCGCCGAAAATGGCCTTTCCGATGCCGATGGCGGTGAAGGAGGCGATGAAGCCCACGTACCAGGGCGCGGTGCCGGGGAGGGAAAGGGCCAGAATGACGCCGGTGACGGCCGCCGAATAATCCCACAGGGTTTCCCGCCGTCCCCGCATCCGGGTGAACAGGGTTTCGGCCGCCAGGCAGCCGGCCACGCAGATGGCGAGCTGCTTCACGGCATACATTTGAAAAACGTAAATGGCCATGGCCACCACCGGCGCCAGGCCGATCAGCACGTCGCGCATCATTCCCCGGGTCGTCATGGACGTGTCGGACAGATGGGGGGAGGAGGCGACGTGAAGGACCGGGGCGGACGCCTCGGGGGGGGTCGCTGCTGTCGCTTGTGAATTTTCCGCCATTGTGCTTCCTAAACCGAGGTCGCCTCGCGCGCCTCTGGGAATTTGGGTTGAGGTTACTTTTTGCTCTCCGCAATCACCACCGCCTTGCCGGTTCGCACCAACTGCACCAGCGGCAGGCTGGCGGGGCAGACGAAGGCGCAGGAGCCGCATTCGAAACAGGCCATGATGTTGTACTGCTTGGCCAGATCGATGTCCTTGGCCCGGGAGGCGAGCGCCAGCTTGGTCGGCACCAGGTTCATGGGGCAAACGTCCACGCACCGGCCGCAACGCACGCAGTTGGTTTCCACCGCCTTGCGCACGTCTTCCCTGGTCAGGATGGTGATGCCGCTGGTGCCCTTGGTCACCGGGGTGGCCGGATCGGTGAAGGAAAAGCCCATCATGGGGCCGCCGGCCACCATGCGGGCCGCGTCCTCCGTGAAGCCGCCGCAGAAGTCGATCAGCTCGCCCATGCCGATGCCGACGGGCGCCAACAGATTTTTGGGGGTGCGGATGCCCGCGCCGGTCACCGTGACGACGCGATGGGTCAGCGGCTTTTTCCGCACCACCGCCCGGGCGATGGCCGCCGCGGTGCCCACGTTGCTCACCGCCACGCCCACGTCCAGCGGCAGGCCGCCCAGCGGCACCTTCTTGCCGGTCAGCGCGAGGATGAGCTGTTTTTCGCTGCCCTGGGGATATTTGGTCTTGAGGACCGCGATGGTCACGCCGGTGCCGGCCGCCGCCTTCCGCAGGGTCTCCGCGGCATGGGGCTTGTTGTCCTCGATGCCGATGATCACCTGGCCGGCGCCGGTCGCCCGCTGGGCCAGCAGCGCGCCGGTGACGATCGGATCGGGCGCGTCCATCATGACCCGGTAATCGGAAGTGAGGTAGGGCTCGCACTCCACGGCGTTGATGATCACCGTGTCGATCGGCTTTTCCTCGTTGGCCGCGTACTTGACGTGGGCCGGAAAGGCCGCGCCGCCGAGCCCCACGACGCCCGCCTCCTGGATCGCCGCGACGATCTCGTCGGGGGCGTAGCCGTCCACCTCCCGGGGCCATTCGCCGCCGAAAATTTCGTCCCAGAGCGCGCTTCCCTCCAACTGCTCGCCCTCGGCCTTGATGGGAATGGCCGAGACGTGACGGCCGTTGGCCAGGGTGGTCACGCCGGTTTTCATCACTTTGCCGGCAATGGGCGCATGCAGACCGGCGGAAACGAAGCCGCCGGCCTCGGCGATCCGGTCGCCGAAGGCCACCATCGCTTTGGCCTTGACCACCGGCTTGCAGGGCGCGCCGACGTGTTGCAACAGGGGAATGGTCACCCGGGCCGGGGACGGCATCACCTCGATGGCCATCTCTTCGGAAAACGCCTTCCGCTCGGGCGGATGCACGCCCCGGGGAAAGGTCCCGCCCTTGCCGAACCCTTTGAACATGAACGCCATTTAGGATCTCCTTAACCCGACTCGGCCGCGGCGGGTCGCCGCCGGCCTCCGTTCGAAAAAAATCCCACTCGGGGATAAGCTTGTTGCCTTATAGAAAATGGAGTAGTATGTCAAGCGGGAAAACAAAAAAGCGCGGGGAGCGACCTTTTTGTTGTTTTCCGATTTCTCGATTTTTAACCCATTAAAAATTTTGGAAATTCGAAAAACAACACCCCTGTCCGGACGGGATCGGCCCGGCGGAATTTGGGATGGTGGACATCCGCGAAAACTCCCGAAATCGCGCCCGGTTGCCGACCGCCGGGGAATCGGGTATATTTTTTTCAAGGAAAGCCGTGAAATCCGACGCCCCTTCCCGTTCCGTCCGCTCCGAGGAAACCGAGATCCTGGTCTTCGCCAAATCGCCCAGGCTCGGCCGGGTCAAAACCCGTCTGGCCCGAACGATGGGCGAGGAAGCGGCCCTTCGTCTCTACCGATCCTTCGTCGCCGATCTGCTCGACACCCTGTCGGATATCGGCCGCCGGGTGGCGATCTGCCACCATCCGGCCAACGCGGAACCGGCCATGCGGGCCTGGCTCGGCGACCGATGGATCTACCGGCCGCAGACGGGGGCGGACCTGGGCGCCCGCATGGCGAACGCCCTGGCCGATTCCTTCGCGGAGGGCGCGGCCCATGCCCTCGTGGTGGGCGGGGATCTCCCCGATCTGCCGACATCGGTGATTTCCGCCGGCTTCCGGGGAATCGAGACCAACGGCGCGGTTCTCGGCCCGGCCCGGGACGGCGGCTACTACCTGATCGGGTTTTCCGCGTCCGCCTTCCAACCGGCGGTGTTTCGGGACATTCCCTGGGGCACCGACGCGGTCTATTCGCGAACCTTGGCCCGCATGGCCCAAAGCGGACTGACGCCGGCCACCCTCCCGGTTTGGAGCGACGTGGACACGGAAGACGATCTGGCGAGGCTCAACGGCGCCGCCGCGCCCCGCACCCACGCCCGTCTCGCCACGCTGAAGGGCCGGGCCGGGGGGGCGGACGCGAACGGGTAAAAGCGCCCCCCGACTTGCGCTCGGACGCCCGTCGCGAGACGATTCGGGCCATTTGATCGGCGGGGGGGGGGGGGGGAAAGGGGGGGGGGCGGCGCGATAGCCGCAACGAACGGCCGCCCCGCCTTTGAAGACGGCCGACCGACCGCATTGGAAACCACGCCTTCTCGCGGGATGGCGGATCGACCACGCTTTCTTTTTGGGAGCGGATCGAAAGGACACGGGATTATGACGGAGGAAAGCAAAGCGACGTCTCCGGAAGCCACCGAAGACGACGCGGATGTGCAGGTCTACTCGCTGAGCACGTGCAGCCATTGCAAGGCCACCAAGCGGCTTCTGGCCGACTGCACCATCAAATACGATTTCGTGGACGTGGATCTCCTGGAGGGGGAAGAACGACAAGCCATCATCGAGGACGTGAAAAAATTCAATCCCCGCTGTTCCTTCCCCACCATCATCATCGGGAACAAGGTCATCGTGGGCTTCAAGGAAAAGGAAATCAAGGAGGCGCTGGGACTCTAATGGACGCAAAAAAACTGTACGAGACGCTCAAGCCGATCCAGGAGGCCAAGGGATACCAATTCAACGCCGACATGAAGCGGACCATGGAGCTGCTGGAAGGACTCCTGCAAAACAAGGAGCGCTACGGCTACATGGTCTGCCCCTGCCGGCTGGCGTCGGGCGACCGGGAATCGGACAAGGACATCATCTGTCCTTGCGTCTACCGGGCGCCGGACGTGGCCGAATACGGAAGCTGCTACTGCAACCTGTACGTCACGGAAGACTGGAACGAGGGAAAAATTCCCCGCGAATACGTCCCCGAGCGCCGGCCGCCCGAAAAGATGTTGTTCTAATTTTCAAGACCGTTCAATTTGGAAATTTCCCGGACGAGGTCGGCGGATCGACCGGGGGCGCATGCGATACGCCCCCCAACCCGGCCGGTTTCATCCAAAGACAACGGGGGCGAACATTACCCCGTTTGGGAGGCTTGGACCCCGCTCATTCGTTCCAGGGTCTTCATCAGGGCCTGGGTGCCCAGCCGGCCCCCGCCGTGGGCGATCACTCCCTGGTAGAGCTGTCGCGCCAGCGCCAGCCCCGGCATCGACAGATTCATCCGGGCGGCCTCTTCCAGGGCGATGCCCATGTCCTTGACGAAGTGCTCCACGAAGAAGCCGGTGTCGTATTCCCCCCGGAGGATGCGCGGGGCCAGATTGTCCAGGCTCCAGCAGGCGGCCGCCCCGCCGGTGACGCTCGACAGCATCACCTCCAGGTCCAGCCCGGCCCGGGCGCCGTAGAGCAGCGACTCGCAGACGCCGATCATGGTGCCGGCGATCACGATCTGGTTGCACATTTTGGCGTGCTGTCCGGCCCCCGCAGGCCCCTGGTGAACGATGGTCCGGCCCATGATCTCGAACAGCGGCATGACGGCTTCCACCGCCTCCGAGGAACCGCCGACCATGATGGACAGCCGGGCCTCCCGCGCCCCCACGTCTCCGCCGGAAACCGGAGCGTCCACGAAATGGAGTCCCCGGTCCCGAGCGGCCGCGTCGATTTCCCGGGCCAGTTGGGGGCGGGTGGTGGTCATGTCCACCAGCAGAGTTCCGGGCGCGGCGGCGGATAGCACGCCCTGATCGCCGAAATAGACGGCTTCCACATCCTCGGGAAAGCCGACCATGGTCAGCACCACGTTGGCGTTTCGGGCGGCGGCGGCCGGGTTTTCGGCCCAGGACGCGCCCTGGGACAGCAGGGGTTCGGCCCGCTCCGGAGTTCGGTTGAACACGGCGGCGGCGTACCCTTCGGACATGAGGTGCCGGCACATCCAGCGCCCCATGACGCCGGTTCCGATCCATCCGATGGCGGTGCGGTCGGGGTTCGCGGCGGGGATGGCGTTTGTCATGTCGGGCTCCCGTCTGGAAAAGGTTCAAATCCGGAAGACCGCCGGCATGGCGAAATCTTCCGGACTCATTCAGCAGAAATCCGGCGCGCCTGTCAAGGGGCGGGGACGCCGGTTCCGTCGCGCCCCGGTTGACACCCCGGCGGCGCGCCTTACGATTCCCATTAATCTCTACGCGTAACACTTGGCCGTTGCGATGGAAAGGGTTCACGAACAAGCGATGAAAGTTCTGGTCAGCGACAATCTGGGCGAAATCGGCATCCAAATCTTTCAAGAGGCGGACGGCATCGAGGTGGACGTAAAAACCGGGCTGGCGCCCGAAGAACTCAAGGCGATCATCGGAGACTACGACGCCCTGGTGATTCGAAGCGCCACAAAGGTCACCGAAGATCTTCTCTCCGCGGCGACCCGGCTCAAAGTGGTCGGACGCGCGGGCATCGGGCTGGACAACGTGGACATTCCCGCCGCCACCCAGCGGGGCGTGGTGGTGATGAACACCCCCACCGGCAACATCATCACCACGGCCGAGCACGCCGTGGCCATGATGCTCTCCCTCAGCCGAAACATCCCCCGAGGCACCAGCAGCCTAAAAGCCGGGCAATGGCAAAAGAAACAGCTCCAGGGTCGGGAAATCTACAACAAAACCCTGGGCGTCATCGGCTTCGGAAAGATCGGCTCCATCGTGGCGGATCGGGCCCGCGGCCTGAAAATGCGGGTTGTCATTTACGATCCGTACGTCACCGCCGAACATATTCAGAAGGCCGGATACGAGGCCGTGACGCTGGAACAGCTGTACCAGCGGGCCGACTACATCACCATTCACGTCCCCAAGCTCAAGGACACCGCCGGCATGATCAACGCCGACGCCTTCGCCAAAATGAAGGACGGGGTCATGCTCATCAACTGCGCCCGGGGCGGCATCGTGAACGAGGCCGATCTTTGCGACGCCATGAAGTCCGGCAAGGTGGCCGGGGCCGCCCTGGACGTGTTCGAAACCGAGCCGCCCGAGCAAAGCCCGCTGTTCGAGATGGACAATTTCATCTGCACCCCCCATCTCGGCGCCTCCACCGCCGAGGCCCAGACCAACGTGGCCAAGGCCGTGGCCGAACAGATCGTCGACTACCTGACCACCGGGACCGTGGTGAACGCGGTCAACGCCCCTTCGGTCACCGGCGAGGAGCTGCAAAAGCTCACCCCCTACCTCAAGCTGGGCGACCGAATGGGATGCCTGCTGGCCCAGCTCTGCAAGAAGCCGGTTTCCTCCATCGACATTCAGTACCTGGGCGATTTCCGCGATCTGGACCTGGCGCCGGTCACCGTTTCGGTGATCCAGGGGCTTTTGGCCCCCATGATCAAGGAGATGGTCAACTCGGTGAACGCCCCCGCCATCGCCGAGGAGCGGGGCATCAAGGTGAGCGAATCCCGCAAGGCCGACGCCGAGGACTACCTCCAGCTCATCCGGGTCCAGGTGGGCTGCGGAGAGGGCGTCCAGGTGATCGACCAGGTGATCGACGGCACCGTGTTCGGCAAAAACGATCCGCGGATCGTCAAGCTCAACAATTTCCGGCTGGAAATTTCCCCGGAAGGCGACGCGGCCATCATTCACAATCTGGACCAGCCGGGCGCCATCGGCAGCATCGGCGGCGTCCTGGGCGACAACAAAGTGAACATCAGCCAGATGCAGGTGGGCCAAGAGATCGGCGGCGACCACAACATCATTTTCCTGATCACCGACACGCCGATTCCGCCGGAAGTGGCGGAGAAAATGCGCGCGCTGCCCCTGGTCCTTTCGGTGACGCCGCTGGAACTCTGACGCCGAACGATCGACGAAGCCCGGCCATCGCCCCTCCCCCGTCGGGAGGGGCCGCCTCCGTTTTTTTGAGGCGCGGGGCATCGGTTGGCCCATTTTTTTCCGAATCGCCGAAGTCGAAATCTGAAAAGGAGACGCGGGATGACCGACGAAAAATCTCAGACCGAGCCGGGGACCGGTACGTCCGCCGAGCAGGCGGCCCGAGAGTACGACTCGATGGAGCGGTCGGAAAAGGGGCCTCAACTTCCCAAGATGGACTTTTCCATGTTCATCTTTTCCCTCAACTCGTCGGCCCTGGTCCATCTCGGGGTCCTGGACGACCCGAGCACCGGCCAAAAATCCCCCAACCTTCCGGCGGCGCGCCAGACCATCGACATCCTGGCCATGATGGAGGAAAAAACCCGGGGGAATCTGACCAAGGACGAAGAGGACATGCTCAAGCACATTCTTCACGACCTGCGCATCATCTACGTCAAGGAAAAACGATAATCGACGGTCGCCGCCGGGAGGCCGGGCGTTGCGGCTCGTCCGGCCCCGCTCCGAAAATTTCATTCATCCGCATTCTCCGGGAGGTATCCGTGTCCCAGACCCGACGGCCCCGATGGCCGCGCTTCGCGATTGTTTTGGCGGCCCTGGCGGCGCTGGCCGGTCCGGCCAACGCCCGGATCGACGCCGACAGCTTCAGCGACTTGGCCCGCACCGCCGGTCCCGCCGTGGTGAACATCCGCACCGAGAAAACGGTGACCGGCCGCCCGGGTCTCCCTCCCTTCGGCCGCAACCCCTTCGGGCAGGAAGAGCCCCACGAATTTTTCGAGCGGTTTTTCGGCGGCGACCCGGACGAGGAGTTCACGGAGCGAAGCCTGGGGTCCGGCTTTCTCATCGCGCCGGAAGGGTTCATCGTCACCAACAACCACGTCATCGCCGACGCCGACGAAATCCGGGTTCAGCTCGACAACGGAGACGAACACGACGCGGAAATCGTTGGGCGGGACCCCAGCACGGATCTGGCGCTGATCCGGATCAAATCCGACGGGAACCATCCCTTCTTGAAGCTGGGCGACTCCGACGCCCTCCGGGTGGGCCAATGGGTCATGGCCATCGGCAATCCCTTCGGGCTGGAGCACACGGTGACCGCCGGCATCGTATCCGCCAAGGGGCGGGTCATCGGGTCGGGGCCCTACGACGACTTCATCCAGACCGACGCCTCCATCAACCCGGGCAACAGCGGCGGCCCGCTGCTCAACCTGGACGGCGAGGTGGTGGGCATCAACACCGCCATCATGGCCAGCGGCCAGGGCATCGGCTTCGCGGCGCCCATCAATCTGGCCCGCAACGTCGTCGATCAGCTTCGAAAGAGCGGCGAGGTGACCCGTGGCTGGCTGGGGGTGGCCATCCAGGATTTGAGTCCGGAGATCGCCGAATACTACGGCCTGGATCGGAAGGAGGGCGTCCTCGTCACCCAAACCTTTCCCGGCGACCCCGCCGACGCGGCCGGACTGCGGCCCCGGGACATCATCGTCCGGGTCGACGACATGCCGGTGGAAAAAACCCACGACCTCACCCGGCGCATCGCCGACATCCCCGTGGGAGACGCGGCCCGGATCGAGTATCTGCGCAACGGCGAACCCCGGGTCGCCGAAGTGACCATCGCCCGGCGGGACGAGGCGCGCATCCGCAACGGAATGCGTCCCGCGGAGGAAGACGACGAGGAGAAGACCCCGCTGGGGCTGGAGGTCGCCGAACCGAACGAGGATATCGCCCGACGATTCGACCTGCCCACGGGCGAGGGGGTGGCGGTGACGGGAGTCGAGCCGGACGGCCCGGCCGCCCGCGCCGGGATGGCGGTCGGCGATCTCGTCAAGGAGGTCAACCACCGGCCGGTTTCCACCGTGGCGGATTTCCGATCCGCCGTGGATGAAGTCCCCGCCGATGAACCGGTGCAACTGTTCGTCCGACGGGCCAACCGGGGATATCTCGTGATCAAGATCGAGCGGTGAGCGGCGAAGAGGGACGGGGGCCGGATCGGATCGCGGTGGAGGCCCCCGCCAAGGTCAATTTGTTCCTGGCCGTGACCGGGCGACGGCCGGACGGCTACCACGAGCTGGAAAGCCTTTTCTGCCCTCTGGCCCTGTCGGATCGGCTCCATTTGGATTTCGAGGCCCGGGGCGTCTCCCTTTCTTGCGATCATCCCGGGGTCCCGGCGGACCCGTCCAACCTGGCGTGGCGGGCCGCCGACCGGTTTTTTCGGGAAACCGGAATCCCCCCCAATCTTTCCATCCATCTGGAAAAACGGATCCCCGCGGCGGCCGGACTCGGCGGCGGCAGCACCGACGCCGCCGCCGCGCTGACGGCCCTGAATCGCCGGTTCCGGTTTCCGCTTTCCCCGCCCTCCCTCCACCGCCTCGCGGCGGGTCTGGGGGCGGACGTGCCTTTTTTTCTTCGGGCCGTTCCCGCCTGGGCCTCGGGGGTGGGCGATCGGCTTCAACCGATTCGCGGCCTTCCGCCCCGATGGGTAATTTTATTGGCCCGCCCGTGGGCCGTCTCCACGGCCGACGTCTACAAAAACCTGAATTTGGCGTTGACAAAGTGCTCAAAAGTCACTAAAAGTCTCACCCTTACAGGTGGCCGGTACAGGGGGATCGACTACCGGCTTTGCAACGACTTGGAAACCGTCACCGCCGCGCGCCACCCCGAAATCGAAGCGGCCAAAGCCGCGTTGATCCGGGCGGGCGCGGAGGGAGCGTTGATGTCCGGAAGCGGACCGACGGTGTTCGGCCTTTTTCGAGAAAAAGAGACCGCCCGGCGGGCCGAAACGAGCCTGCGCGGTCGGGGGGATTGGCAAGTGATTCCCACGGTATTGCGCGTCCGTTTTCCCGAAACGGAATTGACGGCCTGATCCCCCGCCCGGTTTTTCCGGGACGCGGCTTCCCTTTCGGCCCGAGGGCTCGACCCGAACCGCCGAGAAAACCGGAAACCGTCGGGCGTCCGTCCGAACGCGATCCGTCCGAGTCCATTTTTTTGCTGGGGCGTCGTCAAGCGGCAAGACACAGGATT
>CAYFVR010000133.1:0-3820 GCA_964346545.1 uncultured Desulfobacterales bacterium
GAAAAACGTCAGGGCGTCTCGATCTCGCAACCGCCGGTAAACCCGTCGGCGCAGAAGCAGTTGGTCAGCGAGCCGGATCGGCCGTCGATCTCCACCGCCACGGTCAGGTCGTGTGCGCCCTGGCGTTTGGGCGAGCAGTACTCCAGGATATAGTTGCTGTTCACGTCGGCGGTGATGGAGCGGGCCACGGCCTGGAAATTGCTCACCAAGCCGTCCAGGTTGTCGGATTTGAAAAAGCCGTCCGCGCCCAGCCGGGCCAGGACCCCTTCGTCGGTGTCGGGTCCGAGGCCGATGGTGTAGACGGCGATGTCGTCTTCGACATTCCGGATCGCGTTCAGCGCGTCGTCCAGCGTCCGGCGAGCGGCCTGGTCTCGACCGTCGGTGAAAACGACCAGGGAGCCGGCCGACACGGTGGCCGATGCCCGGTTCACCTGGTCCCGCAGCCGGTTGACGCCCTCGATCGCCGCGCCGTAGAGATTGGTGGAGCGGTCTTGGCTGACTTCGGCGTTCAGGCTCTCGATGCCGGCGTTCAGTTCATCGACGTCCGCGGTGAAATCGACCAGGGGATGCGGATCGGCCGCGCCGTCGAACCATTGAATGGCGGTGCGGAACGCCCCGAAATCCGTCTCGTTGGGCCGCGGCATAATCTGGCCGATGAAGGTCTGGGCCGCTTCCTGGAGACGGGCCAGCGTGTTGGTCTGAAGCACGCTGCCGCTCAGGTCGAGCAACAGCAACGTCTGGGCCGTGAACGCGCCCGGTTTGGGCCGGATGGTCTGCCGGCTTTCGAACGGGGAGATTTCCTGGCCGTTCTCCCGAATGATGAAGCGGGTCGCCGGGATGTCGGGCAGCGGCGCGCCGTTGGTTTCCTCCAGCTTGAAAAAGAGGGTGACGTTGGCCGGTTGTTCCACCTCCTGGTTTTGAAATATGAACGCGATGCCGTCGTCGTCGATCTCCGGCCCGCCGACGCAGCCGCAGTCGGCGTTGTTCCCGCCGGAGTCTCCGCCGCCCCCGTTGTCGTCGCTGCTGCTGCACCCGCCCAAAAGCAGGGCGAGGCAGATAAAAATCCCGATCGTCCATCGGTTCTTGTCCCGTCTCATTGACTGGCTCCCCCCGGAAAAAGTGAAAATTGAATTTTGGCTTTCCGATTACTACGGAAACTCTCCGAAAATCAACCGGCGTCCCGCGGCCGGGAGAGGGCATCGGTTCCCCGAATCGGTGTGCGCGTTTCCGCTTGCGTTTGGAGAAATAGTCCTTAATTTTTATTACTTATTTTTGCTTTGGCGGCTTGGCGCTTTAGACGGAAAAACGGAGTCTTCCGGTCCCCAAAAATTCCCAAGCCCTCACAACCCTTGTTCATGGCGAAAGCGGGAGATTTGTATGCGATTTTCAGCGGAAATTCTTGCTCGATTCAAACCCTTTTCCGAAACCCATCAGCAATGGGCATTGCGACAACTGGATTACATATCCTCCGAGGCGGAACGTTCCGAAATGGAGGAGCGCCTTTTCGGGGGCGTCGATCTGGAGGAACTGCTCGCCGTCGCGCCCCACGCGGTGAAAAGGGAGCTGTTCCAGCTGCTTTCGCCGGAACGGTTTGCCAACGTCGTCCCCCGCCTGGTGGATGGCTGGGAGGATATGACGTGGACGAACCAGCGGCGGGTGGGCGAAATTTTGCTGGAAATCGCCCCGGAGGAGGCCGCCAAATTGTTTCAGACCCAGGCGGAAGAATGGGACCCCGCCGCGGACGAACCCTTTCACTGGAAAGGCATTCTGTCTCAAGTCGACCGGCTGCCGGCGGACGCCGCGGAAGCCACCGCTCGATTGGTCTTCCAGAAAGTGGATTTGGAAGAAGGGGTGTTGTCGGATACCGCCTTGGCCATCTTGCTGAAAGTGGCGGTGCGATGGATGCCGGAAAAGCTGGAACCCGTGCTGTCGGCCTTTTTTACGGACTGGGAGTGGATGGAGCCGGAGTGCATTCCCGAAGGGGCGGAAGCGGCCGAGGCGCTGTCCATCGATCCGTCGGCCTTGTACTGGGTGATTGACGAGCTGGACATGCTTCCCGACGCCGAAGTCCGGCTCCCCGAGGAACTGTTTCCGAACGAGGAAACGCGCTCCCTCATTGCCCGGGGAATCCGTCTCGTGCGGGAGGAAGACTACCTGACCGCCTTCCGGGAGATTCGGCCCCACCTCTCTTCGCTGTCGGAATTCCACCTGGCGCAACCATTTTCCGGCGAAGCGGATTTCGCGGATTGGGCGAATGATTTTCCGCACCGCGCCGGAGGTTTTTTGCTTTTCGCCATCGCCGGATTGATGACCCGGCAGATAAAATTGGAATCGGGCCTCCCGGCCCTTTCCACCGAACGGATTTTGGAATTGATCGCGGTGGATTCCTTTCAGATTCCCTACCGGGACGCCCTGATGGCCGAGCTGTCCACGCGTCCCGCCGCCGAAGCCGCGGCCGCGTGGGGGCGCGTCATGGCCGCCCAGGAGGATACCCTTTTCGCGCTGGACAACCTCGTCAAGGCCGCCGCCGACCTGGGCGCGCCGGAACTGGCGGTCCCGCTTTGCGCGATGCTGGACCACCACCCCGAATTCGTCAGCCTTTCCCCGCTCTTGACGCCGGCGGGACGCGAAGTGGGCGAACCTTTGCTGCGGGCCGTGGAGCGGCGGTTCCCGGAGCTGAGTCCGGAAGGCCGAATGGGCGCCTGCACCTTTCTATTCGCCATGCCGCCGGCCGCGATCGAATCCTTTGCCGCGGAACATTGGGAGGTCCTTTGGAAGCTGGACCGGAGGCGGGTGCTGGAACTCGTCGAGAACGCCGTTTCCGAGGCCGGTTTGGAACGAATCCGGCCCAAGGCCGGGAAAGGGCAGTCCGACATCGACCGGACATTTGTCTTGCTGGCCGAACTGTTGGGACGGGAATTTCCCGAGCTGGACGACGCCCGGAAAACCGTCTTTCAGGCGGACGCCCGGCAACGGCGCGTCGACGAGGCCCTTCTCGACCATGACGCGGGGGGCCTGCTTTCCATCCCCAACCTCCGCGAGTTTTTGCGATGTTCCGCGTGCGGCGCGGAAAACGAATACGACGTGAATCGGGTGTTCCTGCTTCAGGATCCGGAGCAAGCCTTTTTCCCGGGCCAGGAATACACCTGCCTGGACTGCGGAAACACGGGAGAGATGGAGTGGACGGAATCTGCCGAGCGGTCTCTGCAGGCTCTTTTGATGTACATTTTCCTGACGACGGAAGAAGAAGAAAGGAAAAAGCTGCTGGAAACGTCCATCTTCGAGTTGAAAACCCTCCAGGTGTTCGGGAAAAATCATTCCATTCCGGAAGGGCTGGAAGCCTACGAGTCGGCGGTCCGGGAATCGCCCAAAAAGGTCGGGCTCCGGATTGGATACGCAAATGTGCTGACCCAGTTGGAACGGCCGGAGCGGGCGACCACGTTTTTTAAAGAAGCCCTTGCCCAGGATCCGTCCTTCATTCAGGCCCATTTCGGCCTGGCCACCTTGGCCGCGAAAGCCGGAGACGAGGCGAAGGCGTTTGACTGGCTGGAGGAAGGCCGTCGCCATTGGGAAGACGCCCAAGTGTTTACCGGCTTTTCCACTGCGCGGCGGGCGGAAATGTTGGAGGAATTCTTTGAAGATTATTGCGATTTTTACAACAAGACGGCCGAAAATCTTGGACTCAAGGTCGCCCGGCTGCACCCGCCCCGGGAACGGATTATGGACGCCGAGACCGGGAAAAAGAAGGTGGGCCGGAACGACCCCTGCCCCTGCGGCAGCGGGAAAAAGTACAAGAAGTGTTGTCTGGGGCGGGTGAAAA
>CAYFVR010000133.1:3920-13124 GCA_964346545.1 uncultured Desulfobacterales bacterium
TCAATTCCAATCCTTCAGCAGCAGAAACGCCAAGAAGCCGGTTCCGAAAAAAATCCAGGCCCATTCCCGCCAGCTGAATTTTCGAAGCAGGAAGCCGACGTGGGTTTCCCAGGCTTCCCCCAGGCCGGAAAGGTCGATGCCGTTTCGAACCCGTTCCCATTTCGCGGCGGCGGCGTTCCACGCGACGGCCAGGTTGTCTCCCAGCGTCTTCCAAACCTCCGGTCGATCCGGCGGGGCGCTCGAAGCGGCTTCCCGCGCGGCGTCCGGCGCGCCCGCCGCCGATCCGCCGCCATACACCCGGGGCGCGGCCCGGCGCGCCTCCGCCCGCAACGCCTCCAGCCGTTCTCGCCGGCTGCGCACCGTGGGGTGATCCGCGCCGAATTGTTCGATCCAGATTCCCAGCGCCCGCTCTCCCAGGGCGATGGCCTGGGGAAATTTCTCCCGCTCCCGGTAAACTTCCGCCAAATGGTCCAGCGCCAGAGAGGCTTCCACCGAATTGGCCCCATGGGCCGCTTCATGGATTTGCAGGGCCCGTCGATAGGCCGCCTCGGCGCCGGAGGCGTCCCCCAGGGTTTTGCGGAAGCCCGCGGCAAGGGTCAAGGCCTCGGCCACCCAGGGGTGGTTTCGACCCGCGGCGGTTTCGGCGTCCCGGGCCGCCGCTTCGGCCACGCCCACGGCCCCGGCGATGTTGCCCGATTTCCGCAGGCTTTCCACCCGCGCCATCCGCTTTTTCCAGTCCGACCGGGTGAGCCGTTCGCTTGGACCCGAACCGCCGGATTGTTCCCGCCGGGGCGCTCCTTCCCGCCGGGCCGCCAGGCTTTCCAGCCGCTTTTGCACCGTTAGGGTCTGCCGGTCCTCGGGCCCCATATGTTCCCGCCAGGTGGCCATGGCCCGCCGGTAGAGGATTTCCGCCTCTTCGAACTTTTCCGTCTCCCGCAGCACGTCGGCCAGACGGCGGGCCATGGACGCCGCACGCGGACTGTCTTTTCCCCAGCGGCGATCGTTCAGTTCCAGGGCTTGCCGATACCAGGGCTCGGCTTCGTCGAATTTTCGCTGCATCTCGAACAAGGTGGCCATGAAGAAGAGGGATTCGCCCACGGCCTCGTGATCCGGTCCCAGCCGTTTTCGGCGAATGGTTAGCGCCCGGAGGCCCAGGGATTCCGCCTCGGCGTATTTTCCCTGCCGGCGGTAGTTTTCGGCAAGGCGGGAAAGGGTTTCGGCCACGTCCGGGTGTTCGGGTCCCAGCACGGCTTCCCGAATGGCGAGGGAGCGCAGATAGAGGGGCTCCGCCGCGTCATATCGCCGCTTGCGGGAGAGGCTGAGGGCGAGGCTTTCCAGGTAAAACGGGAGAACGCGATGATGGGGGCCGTAATGGCGCTCCATGATCCGGAGGGCCTCGGTCTTGACTTTTTCCGCGGCGTCGTGGTCGTGTCGCCAGCCGTAAATGTTTCCGAGCTGGCCGAGCGCGCGGGCCGCCTCTCGGCTGGAAGGGCCGTAGGCGCCCCGGGCCTTGCGCAGCGCCGTTTGGGCGGCGGCCTCCGCCGCTTCGAATTTCCGCTGGCGCAGCAGGACGCGGGAGCGGTTTAGCTCCGCGTCCCAGCTATCCGCTTGGGCGGGCGCGGCCGGGAGAAACGACAGCAGGGCGACGATCAAAATGGCCGGAACGGGGCGAACCCCCATGGCGGGCCTCCCTCCGGGATGGCGGCGTCGGACAATTCTTCGACGGGCGAGGGCTTCCGAAATTTTCCTCGAATGAATCGCGAAATGTACCATGGATCGCGGATCGCTCCAAGTGCGACGGGTCGGGAAAATTGATTTTGTTTCCCTCGGGGATGGAGATCATCTCCGCGCTTGACTTGATCCTCGCCTTTGGTTACCCTGCCGATTCTTGAGGGGTAACGAAGTGGCCCTCGGCGTTTCAATGCCGGGAAGGGAAGACGCCCCTCCCGGCCCCATCCATGGGAGAAACGTACGAATCCGCCCTTGAAGCGTGCGGGCGTCTCGGGATTGGGGCGTCGATATTGTGGCAAACCTCTCAAAGAGGAAGCAATATGCCGGATCTGAAAGGCCGGATCGTCCACCTGTTGCGAACCGCCGACGATGTGGCGTCCGGCGAAACGCTGCGGAGCCAACTCGGCGTGACCCGGGTGACGGTGTGGAAGCACATCCAGGCGCTGGGCGAAATGGGCTACGACATCGCGGCCACGCCCCGGGGCTACCAACTGCTGGATTCCCCGGACGTTCCCTATCCCTGGGAAATCCCCGGCCGATCCGATCGCGTCCATTATTTTCCCGAGCTGGATTCCACCATGACCGCCGCCCGGGACATGGCCCGGGGGGGATGCCCCCATTTCACCGCCGTGGTCGCCGGCCGCCAGACCCAAGGGCGCGGGCGGCTGCGCCGGCCGTGGCATTCCGACGCGGGGGGGCTCTATTTCACCGCGGTGGTCCGTCCCGACGTGCCGCCGCTGTTGGCCGGCCGGGTCAATTTCGCGGCTTCGCTCACCCTTTGCCGGCTGCTGCGGGACCGTTACGGCGTGGACGCCCGCACCAAATGGCCCAACGACGTCCTGGTGGACGGCCGCAAAATCTGCGGCCTGCTTTCCGAAATGGAGGCGGAGGACGACCGGGTCGCCTTCGTCAACGTGGGCATCGGCCTCAACGTCAACAATGCCCCCGGCGCCGCGGAGCCGGCCGCCGTCTCGCTTCGGGAGCTGCGGGGCGGTCCCGTTTCCGTCCGGGAGCTGCTTTCCGTCTTTTTGGATGCTTTTGAAAAGCGGGCGGCCCGGCTGGACGACTCCGTGGTCGCGGAATGGAAAGAGCTGACCATGACTCTGGAGCGCAACGTTCGCGTGGTGACCGTTCGCGCGGAACAAACCGGCCGCGCCGTGGACGTGGACCCCGACGGCGCGTTGATTTTGGAGACGGAAGGTGGAACGCGGGAGCGGGTGATCTATGGGGATTGTTTTCTCGAACCGGAACCCTGAAGGCGTCGCCGAGTCCCGTTTTCTTGCCAAATCAAGCAATTTTCAAATTTCCGTGGAGAAGCCTCAAAAATGACCCAGTCCCTCCGCCAGACCGTCTTCGCCTCGCTGATGGCGGCGCTCATCGCCGCCGGGGCGTTTTTGGCCATTCCCATCGGGCCGGTGCCCATCGTGCTGCAAAACTTTTTCGTCCTGCTGGCCGGGCTGCTGCTGGGGTCTCGCTGGGGCTTGGCGGCGGTGGGGATTTACCTGCTGGCCGGCGCGGTGGGGCTGCCGGTTTTCGCCGGGGCCACCGGCGGCATCGCCCGATTCGTGGGGCCCACCGGCGGCTATCTGCTGGGCTATCTTCCGGCGGTCTGGATCGTGGGCGCGTTTTCGGAAAAGGGGGAAGGGCGGCTCGCCTTGGATCTGGCCGGGCTGGCGCTGGGCTCCCTGCTGGTCTACGCCGTGGGCGTTCCGGTGCTGAAGGCGGTCACCGGCATGGGCTGGGCCAAGGCGTTCGCCGCCGGCATGTTGCCCTTTCTGCCGGGGGATCTGCTCAAAATTTTCGCCGCGATTCCCGTCGCCCGGACGTTGCGGCCCGTGGTGGCCGGCGCGGGCGGGGGCGAAGCCTATGGCCCTTCTGGAAGTTGACGGACTGGGCCACCGCTTTCCCGACGGCCGCTGGGGCATCCGGGACGTCAACCTGCGGGTGGAAGCGGGCGAGTTTCTGGTGATCGCCGGGGCCAACGGGTGCGGCAAGACCACCTTTTTCCGCCATCTCAACGGTCTGCTGCGTCCCACCGCCGGCGCGGTGACCGTGGACGGCGTGCGGGTGGACCGGGACCCGGTGCGGGCCCGGCGGCGCGTGGGCATGGTCTTTCAGGACGCCGACAGCCAGATCGTGGGGGACACGGTGGCCGACGACGTGGCCTTCGGCCCGGAGAATTTGGGGCTGGATCGCGGCGAAGTGGAAAACCGTGTGGCCAACGCGCTGGCGGCGGTGGGATTGTGGCGCAAGGCCGACGTTCCGCCTCACCTGCTTTCCGGCGGGGAGAAGCGGCGGGTCGCCATCGCCGGCGCCTTGGCCATGCGCGCCCGGATTCTGGTGCTGGACGAGCCGTTTTCCAATCTGGATTATCCGGGCGTCCGGAGCGTGCTGGATCAGTTGATCCGGCTTCGAAAGGCGGGGCATACCTTGCTGCTGACCACCCACGATCTGGAAAAGGTGCTTGGGCTGGCCGACCGGCTGGTGGTGATGGCCGGGGGGCGGATCGTTCGGGACGGGCCGCCGACGGAAACGGTTCGGGGCGTGGACGTTTTTGGCGTTCGGGAGCCGGACGCCTCCCGGGCGGGGCTGCCGCCGGCCTCGTGGCTGGGATGACCGTCGTCGGCTATCGGCCGGGGCGTTCCCGGCTCCACCGGATGGACCCCCGGGTCAAGCTGGCCGCCGTGGCCTTGCTTTCCGCCGCCGGCATGGGCGCGGGACCGGACGGCCTGCTTTTGCTGTCGGCGATCCTTCTGGCCGCCGGATTCGGGGCCGGGCTCTCCCCGTTCCGGTTTCTATCCGAACTTCGATACTTTTTTCTTCTGCTCGTTGGGGTGGCGCTGGTCCGGGCCTGGGCCGTTCCGGGACCGCCGCTGGTTGCCCTTCCCGGCGTCACTCTCAGCGAAACCGGCCTGCGGGAGGGACTGCTGATCGCTGGACGGCTGGGCGCGGTGGCGGCGATCGGCCTGCTGCTGGTGGCGACCACCCGAACCGCCGCCGTCCGGGACGCGCTGATCTGGCTGTTCCGCCCCGTTCCGGGGCTTCCCGAAGGCCGGATCGCCGTCATGCTGAGTCTGCTGGTTCGCTTCCTTCCGGTCATCCTGCTTCGGGCGGGGGAGACGGCCGACGCCCAGCGGGCCCGCTGCGTGGAGCGCCGCCGCAATCCGGTCTATCGGCTGCGCCGGTTTTCCGTTCCCCTGCTGCGCCGGGTCTTTTTGGACGCCGACGCTCTGGCCGCGGCCATGGACGCCCGCTGCCACTCCGACCACCGCTCTCCGCCCGCTTTTCGGTTTTCCCGCCCCGACGCCGTCGCCCTGGCGCTGGTCCTTTGCCTCGCCGCGGGCGTCCGTTTTCTCTGACCGTTTTCCCCGCGCTTGCGAAAATCGCCGCGATCTTTCGAATTTCCCGTCCGGCCGCGCCCCGCAATTGACAGTCCCCCCGCGCTGGTGTACATCGGGACCGTTTTTTCCCCGGCCCGAGGGCTGAAATAAGGAGGCGGCGGTTGAAGATCGTCATCGTGGGCGCCGGCGAGGTGGGCTTTCACATCGCCAGTCGGCTTTCCAAGGAAAACAAGGAAGTGGTGATCGTGGACACCAATCCGACGGCCTTGCGCCGGGTGTCCGATCATATCGACGTGCAGACCATCCAAGGATCGGGCAGCAGCCCGGCGGTGCTGGACGAGGCCGGAATTCGGGACGCCGAAATTCTGCTGGCGGTGACCAACCAGGACGAGACCAATCTGGTGGCCTGCCTGATGGCGGACATCATGACCTCCACGGTCAAAAAGCTGGCCCGAGTCCGCAACGCGGACTACGATCCCTTTCACGGCGCCTTGAAGGAGCTGTGCCCGAAAATTGATACGATCATCAACCCCGAGGTGGAGGTGGTCCACACCATCGAGCGGCTGATGAGCGTGCCGGGGGCGGTGGACGTCAGCGAGTTCGCCGACGGCCGGGTGAAACTCATCGGGATTCGGCTGGACGCCCAAACGCCGCTGGCCAACGTCAAACTGATGGATCTTCCGGATCGCATCGGCGGCCCCGTCCCGCTGATCGCCTCCATCATGCGGGACGAAAAGCTGATCATCCCCATGGGCACGGATCGGCTGCAGCCCGGCGATCTGGTCTATTTCATCAGCGAGGAAGACCAGGTTTCGGCGACGTTGAAGCTCTTCAACAAGCGGGCGGAGCCGGTGCGGCGGGTGCTGATCATCGGCGGCGGGCGCATCGGCGTCCGGCTGGCCCAGCGGCTGGAGAAGCGCGCCATCCAGACCAAAATCATCGAACAAAGCCAAGACCGGTGCGGCGAGCTGGCCGAAGGGCTGAACCGAACCGTGGTGCTCTGCGGCGACGGTTCCGACCAGGAGCTGCTGCGGGAGGAGAACGTCCAGGACGTGGACGTGGTGGTGACGCTGACCAACGACGAGGAGACCAATATCTTGGTCTCGTTGCTGGCCAAGCGGATGGGGGCCCGAAAGACCATCACCAAAATCAGCAAGTTCAGCTATTTTCCGCTGATGATGACCATCGGCATCGAACAGGTGGTGGACCCGCGGCTGTCGGCCATCAACACCATTCTCCAGCATATCCGGAAGGGCAAGGTGCTGTCGGCGGTCTCCATCAAGGGCGAGGCGGCCGAGGTGATCGAGGCCGAAGCCATGGAGACCTCGGAAATCGTGGGCAAGCCGCTCAAGAGCATTCAGTTCCCCAAGGGCAGCCTGGTCGCGGCGCTGCTGCGGGGCGAGGAGGTGATCATTCCTTCCGGCGACAGCGTCATCCGGCCCGGCGACCGCATCGTGATTTTCGCCCGGCGGGAGGCCATCCCCAAGGTGGAGAAAATTCTGGCCGTGAAGCTGGAGTTTTTCTAAATGCACTGGCGCTACCCGCTGTACGTGGTGGGGCTGCTGGTGGCCTTTTCCGGCCTGGCCATGGCGCTTCCCCTGCTGGTGGCGGTGATCTACCGGGACGGAACCGCCGGCGTTTTCGCCGTCTCCGCCGGTCTCAGCGTGGCCTGCGGCGGCGTTCTCTCGCTGGTTTTCCGGGATCGTTCCGGAACCAACAACGCCATCGGCCCCCGGGAAGGCATGGCCATCGTGGCCCTGGGCTGGGTGGGGGTGGGGCTCTTCGGGGCGATGCCTTTCTGGCTCAGCGGCCAGTTCGGCGGCTTTACCGACGCGGTGTTCGAGTCGGTGTCCGGCTTCACCACCACCGGTTCCTCCATCCTCACCGACATCGAATCGGTCTCCAAGGCGCTGCTCTTCTGGCGCAGCTTCATCCAGTGGATGGGCGGCATGGGCATCATCGTTCTGTCCCTGGCCATTTTGCCGTTTTTGGGCGTGGGCGGAATGCAGCTCTACAAGGCCGAAGTGCCCAGCCCGGTGCCCGACAAGCTGAAGCCGCGCATTCGCGACACCGCGATGATCCTGTGGAAGGTCTACGCCGGCATTTCGGCGGTGGAGGTGCTGCTGCTGCTTTTCGGCGGGATGAGCCTGTACGAGGCCCTTTGCCACGCCTTCACCACCATGCCCACCGGCGGCTTTTCCACCCGCAACACGTCGGTCGCGGGATACGACAGCGCCTATCTGGACGCGGTGTTCGTGATCTTCATGCTGCTGGCCGGGATCAATTTTACGTTGCATTTTCAGATGTTGCAGGGGAAGACGCTGGCCTTTTGGGAGGACGCGGAATGCCGTTTTTTCCTGGGCCTGTTCGCGGGGCTGACGGCGCTGATGACGGTCGATTTATGGGCGGGCGGCATTTACGATTCGGCGGTGTCGGCCTTCCGGTACGCTTCGTTCCAAATTTCCTCGATTTTGACCACCACCGGCTACGCCACGGCCGATTACGAGCGGTGGCCGGGCATGAGCCAGTCGATTTTGTTCCTCTGCATGTTCATCGGCGGGTCGGCCGGCTCCACCGGCGGCGGGATGAAATGTCTGCGGATCATGCTGGCCTTCAAGTATTGCTACAAGGAGGTCTTTTCCATGATTCATCCCCGGGCGGTGTCCCACGTCAAGATGGGCGGAAAGCCGGTGCCCGAGGAGGTGATGCGCAGCGTGCTGGGGTTTCTGGCGCTGTTTATGGGGCTCTTCGCCATTTCCGCCGTGCTGCTGGCGGCCACGGGGGTGGACTTCGTGACGGCCTTCGGGGCGGTGGCGGCCTGCATCGGCAACATCGGCCCCGGTTTCGGGACGGTGGGTCCGGTGGAGAATTTCGCCCACATTCCGGTGCTGGGCAAATGGCTGCTGATCTGGTGCATGTTGCTGGGCCGGCTGGAAATTTATACGGTGATTATTTTTCTGGTGCCGGAGTTCTGGCGGAAATAGTTCGCGTCGCCGGTCGAGGCGGAAGGAAGGTCGCCCCGGCGGGTTTTCGGCGGCATGGAGCGGTTTGGGAGCAATGCCGTTCATTTGGCGGGAAAATGGTGGGGACGTATCGCATACGCCCTCGGTCAATCATGCACGATTGTCCATTTGAAATCCCGCCGTGAACGACATTGGGCGAAAGCCGGCAATTTTTTTGTTGACAGCCGGAGCGGAACGGTCTATAAGGCCGTCTTGTTTGTCGGGCCGTTAACTCAGTCGGTAGAGTATCTGCCTTTTAAGCAGAGAGTCGTTGGTTCGAGCCCAACACGGCCCACCAACTTTATCCTGCCGACACCACCCACGTCCCCATCGTCTAGCCTGGTCCAGGACACCGGCCTTTCACGCCGGCAACAGGGGTTCAAATCCCCTTGGGGACGCCAGCGAATCCAAAGCCTTGCGCTTTTTAAAAAAGCCGCCCGAGAGCCGAAACGGTTCTCGGGCGGCTTTTTTGTTTTTGGGGATTGGGGTATATTTGGAGAATGCGACGGGCGGGAGGCCGGCAGTCCCTCCATCCAGAAAACCCGGATCGCTCCGGGAAACCCGTGCCGGCGCGCCGAAAATTTCCAGCGTCGCCCGCCGCAAGTGGAACCAGCGGACGGCGGGGCCTCCCCTCCGCCTTCCGGCGGCAACCCCGCATGTGTCACCTCATCAGGGATTCCGAAAGCTCCGGGTACCGGGTGAATAATCCGTCGATGCTCGCCAGTCGGGCTTGGTTTTCCAAGGCGGTGGCGATGATGACCCGGTCGAAGGGATCGCGGTGAACGGGCCTGAGCGAAACGGCCTTCGCGGCGATTTCCGGAGAAAGCGGGAACAGTTCAATCCCCGCCGGAGCGAGCGATTCCCGAAACCACTCTTCCGGCTCGCTGGGCAGGTCGAGCCTTCCCCGTTGGGCGGCGAGTGCGATTTCATAGCAGGAAACCGGAGAAACCCCGACACGTTCCGCAGTTTCGATCCGGTCCCGCCAGGATTCCGGAAATTTGTGGAAATCGCCGTTGATGAACCATAGCCAGACGTGGGTATCCAGCAAAATTACTTC
Source organism: uncultured Desulfobacterales bacterium (assembly GCA_964346545.1). Lineage (GTDB taxonomy): Bacteria > Desulfobacterota > Desulfobacteria > Desulfobacterales > Desulfococcaceae > CAYFVR01. The sequence continues at coordinate 13,052 of CAYFVR010000133.1, forward strand.
AGGCATTCCCAATCCGCTTCGTCAACGATGGGGCTCACGATGTCCCCGTGTATCTTGACCTTGCCGACCAAAG
>CAYFVR010000134.1:0-2898 GCA_964346545.1 uncultured Desulfobacterales bacterium
AAATGGGGACTTTCTGGTTCCCTCCCTTTTCCCAAAAGGGGGCTTTCTGGTTCCCCCCCCTTTTCCAAAGGGGGGCCGGGGGGGATTTCTGCCGGCGCGGGCGGATTTTCCGGCGGCGCGGACGCCGATTGTCCGGCGGTGGATCGTCGGCAGGCGAAGGCCCGGGGCGCGGGGGTGCGGACGAACCCGGCCCTTCGGAAGACCTCGGCCTCGGCATGGCCCACGAAGAGCAGCCCGTGGGGCGCCAGCAGTCGATCCACGGCCGCCGCGGCCCGGATCCTCGCCCGTTCGGAAAGATAAATGACCAGGTTCCGGCAAAAAACCACGTCGTAGGGCGGCGCGTCGGCCAGCAGACCGGGGTCCAAGAGGTTGCCCCGGACAAACCGGACCCGGTCCCGCACGGCGCGGCGGATGCCGTAGCCGGTGGCGACTTTGTCGAAAAACCGCGCCCGCATGGGGCCGGCGTCTCCCCGGAAGGCGGCCTCGCCGAAGACCCCGGCCTGTGCCCGGCAAAGAGCCCGCGCGCTCACGTCGGCGGCGTCCACCAGGAAATTTTCCGGCGGCAGACCGGCGTCCAGAAGGGCCATGACGATGGAATAGGCCTCTTCGCCGGTGGCGCAGGGCAGGCTGACGATGCGCAGCGGCTTGTCCGGACGCGCCCGGCGGGTTTCGGCGAAGCGGACCAGCTCCGCGAAGGCCTCGGGGACGCGGAAAAACCAGGTTTCCAGCACCACCAGCTCTTCCAGCAGGGCTTCCCATTCTCCGGGATTCGCCCCGGCGTACACCGCGTAGGCGAACCGATCCGACAGCCCCCGCGCGGCCATGCGGCGACCGATGGCCCGTTCAATCACCTGGGGTCCCACCGCCCGGGGCGACAGCCCCAGGCGTTCTTCGATCAGGGCTTCAATCGGGGTCAATGGACCTCGCGGGAGACGCCGGGGCGGGCCCCCGGCGCGGATGGGGAAGCGCGGCGGCGGAGGCGGGGAGCACTCCCAGCGCGTCCGGCAGCCGGTCCAAATCGACAAATTGAATCATTTCTCCGTCTTTCATGAAAATTCCGCCCAAATAGGGCGCGTCGGGAAGACTGACCGCCGACTCCCCCGCCTGGGGGCTCGGCGCCCGGAGGGTTTCGGTGACCCGCTCGGCCATCAGCCCGTAAATCCGGGGCCGGTCTTCTTTCCCCGGCTCTCCCGGCGCGTCGGCCAGTATGATCCGAGTGCTGAGACGGCGGCGACAGGGCCGGCCCTGGACCAGGAGGCACAGGTCCGCCACCGGCACGATTCGGCCGCGGTAGTTGAAGACGCCCATGAAATGGGGCGGCGCGTGGGGCACCGGTTTGAGCGTGGGCATGGGCACGATTTCGCGGACCCGGTCGCAGGTGACCGCGTAGGTGACGTCCGCGATGGAAAACAGCAGGACGAGCATGGACGGTTCCTTTCGAGTTGCCCTTTCCGTGTGGAACGCCGGCCGATCGGGGCTCGGCGGCGGGGTCGCGCCGCGTTTGTTCGGGGCGGTCGAATTTTTTCGCGCGAGTATATCGTACCCGAAATGGGGTGACAACATCGGAATTTCCGGACGGGATAGGGCTTGACACCGGCAAAATATCTGTCATAGAAAGCCGAATACCGGTTTTTTTAATCGGTTAGGATGGGGCGTCGAACGCCTCCGCCTCCCGGACGAGGCGCCCGTCCCCGGCTCGGTCGGAAGAGGTCAGACGGGGCGAGGCCCCGGCGAGGAGCGGCCGCAGAGGGGGGGAACCCAGGGCAGAAGGCGAAGGGGGCGCAGCAGGCGGATCTTCGGCCCCCCGACCGTTTTTCGAACGTCCGGATAGTCCTCCAGCCCATAGGCCCAGGTTTCCCGAATGTAGCCGGCTTGTTCCCGTTCCAGGCGCAGCAGGCCGGTTCGGATGTCGGTCTCGGTGAGACGCCGGGACAGCGGGCAGTCCCACATCAGCCAGCGAAAGCGTCGGTTCCCGTCCCGGAAGAAATCGAAGGGGAAGAGTCGGCAGTCGCCGGGGCGAAGGGAGTAAATTCCGCAGCTTCGGCGCGTTCGGTCAAAGCAGACGCAGTATTCGTCATCGGCCGTCCGCAACACCGGGGTCTCGCCCCGACGCCGAACAAAGTCCCGATGTCCGGCCCCGGCGATGGCGTCGATCTCCCGCAGCCGAAGGGGCGGGGCCGAGAAGTGGCGGATCGAGCAGCACCATTGGGTGGCGCATTGGGTCTGGCAGATGGATTTTATGAGGTTTGGAGATATCATTAAGAGTGGAGGCGGGTTGAGGGAGTCGGAAAGGGTCCGAATGTTTCCGGAATTTCGGTCATCTTACTCCCGGCCCCCGACGTCCTGTCAAGTGTTTCCTGAGATGCGGTTGCCGGTCGCCCTGGAAGAAATCCCCCCCCGGCCCCCCTTTGGAAAAGGGGGGAGAATCGGCAAGTCCCCCTTTTCCAAAGGGGGATTTAGGGGGATTTGCCAAGCCCTCGCCGCCTCGCCGCCAACTGAACGACTTCGGCCGGGATCGGCCTTTCGCCGGCGCCCTCCCGGCATTCTCCCAACTCCGCGGGGAGCGGATCATGATTATTTCCTGTGACGACTGCGGAACGACGTTCGAGCTGGATGAAAAATATCTGAAGCCCGGCGGAACCAAGGTCCGCTGCGCCCGCTGTAAATCCGTCTTCCGGGTTTATCCCGAAGGCGACGCCGGTCCCGGGTTGAAAGGAGCGCCGCCCGCCGAACAACCGTCGCACGGCGCCGAAAATCCCCCTAAATCCCCCTTTGAAAAAGGGGGACTTTCCGGTGGTTCCCCCCCCTTTTCCAAAGGGGGACTTTCCGGTGGTGCCCCCCCTTTTTCCAAAGGGGGGCTTAACGGTGCCCCCCCCTTTTCCAAAGGGGGGCCGGGGG
>CAYFVR010000134.1:2998-6921 GCA_964346545.1 uncultured Desulfobacterales bacterium
TTTTCCAAAGGGGGGCTTAACGGTGCCCCCCCCTTTTCCAAAGGGGGGCCGGGGGGGATTTCTTCCGATTCTCCGGCGGAGCGGCGAACCCCCACGCCCCCGATCAATGAATCGCGGCCGGAAGGGGCGCCGCCGGTTGCCGCCGCTCCTCCGGCGGCGGACTCCCATGCCGGGAGGGACGCCCTCGGGGAAGAAGCGGCGGAAGAAACCGATTCCACGGAATACGTTTCCTTTCGCAAGCGGCTGATGTATTTCGCCGGGGTCATCATCGGCTTCATCGCCCTCATCGTGGTGCCCATCGAGCTGCACCGGCCCTACGAGGAGCTGGACCGGCTGATCCAGAACGCCCGGAGCCTGATCGCCGGGGTTCGTTCCGGCATACCGGGCGAGGATATGGACCGCATGAACCGGTTCGCGCTGGAGACCATCGCCGATCCCGAAATCCGCGCCGTGGAGGGGCGGGAAAACTATTTCTATCTTTCCTTCAATCTGCTGATCACCGACGGGGAGATTCCGCCGGCGGTGGAAATTTTTCGGCGGATGGAGGACTTCGAAGCCTTCGGCGGCCGGGAGAACTTTCGGTACGAATGGTTGCGGGAAACGGCCGACCACTGGGCGCGACGGTTCGCCGCCGCGCCCGGAATGCGGGAGGTGTTCGCCAAAAACAAGCGGCTGCTGGTGGAGGCGGTGGATCGGGCCGCCCAGGCCGAATTTCGGCTTTCCGGCGTGATGATCATGCTGGACTCCGGCAAGCCGGAGGGTTTTTTCGAGGACCACATCGCCTTCGTGCTGGACAGCTTTGAATGGTACGAATCGGCCTTCAGCGGCGAGCCCTACCGGATCACCGACGAAAACCGCTTCTGGCGGGCCGACGCGCTTCAGGGCCGCGTCCGCTACAACAACAATCCCATCGCGGACCCCCAAAGCTGGTACCTGCCCCGCTTCGACGAGGACGCCTTCGGCACTTGGTTCAGCGTCTGGCTGACCGAGGACGTGGGAGACGTCTACAACATTTTCAACATCGACCTGGACGCCGGCCGGGTCAAGCGGATGCTGCTGGTGGTGCTCGGCATTTCCGTGGCGCTCATTCTCGCCCTGATCGGGCTCTCCCTGCTCATCGCCAACCGGTTCAGCAAATCGGTCACCAAGCCGATTCGGGAGCTGACCCGGGGGGCCGAGGCCGTTTCGGGCGGGAACTACGACTACCAGGTGCCGGTGATCCACGAGGACGAGATCGGCCACTTCACCCGTCGGTTCAACGAGATGATTCGGGGCCAGAAGCAGCGGCTCAACCTGATGGAAACCATGGAGCGGTTCCTCTCCCGGGAGCTGGCCGAAAAGGCGGCCGAAAACGGGCTGGTGCTGGGCGGCCAGAAGGCCGACTGCACGGTGATGTTCACCGACTTCGCCGGCTTTTCCACCATCACCCAGCGGATGAGCGCCACCGAGGCGGTCAACGCCCTCAACTCCTACTACGACGGCCTGATCTCCATCATCAAAAAATACGGCGGATTTCCCGACAAGTACATCGGCGACGCCATCGTGGCCATGTTCGGCGCGCCGGTGCGGCTGGAAAACCACGCCGAGCGCGCCGTGGCCTGCGCCATCGAAATGCAGTGGAAAATGCGGGAGATCAACAATTTCCGTAAGCGCGAAGGCAAAACCATTTTCGAAATGCGCATCGGCCTGAACAGCGGCGAGGTGATCGTGGGCGCCATCGGCTGCGACCAGAAGCTGGAGTACACTTCCATCGGGGAGACCACCAACCTGGCCAACCGGATGGAATCCATCTGCGAGATCGGCCACGTCATGATCGCCGAGGGCACCTACGAGCAGATCAAGAACGTTTTTTTCAAGGGCGTTCACATCTCCCGCGATCCGGAAAAGATCGCCGTGAAGGGATATCCGGAGCCGGTGTCGGCCTACAAGGTCTTCGTGGACAACCGGGAGATTAAAAAGAACCCGGAGAGTTCCGATTTGCGCCGGTTTTACGGCTACCAGGACGTGGACCATCAGCTCCGGTACAGCCCCCAGGAGATTCCCGAGGTGGAATTCCATCGCCGGGCCGAGTTCATCCGCTGACCCGCTTTGCCGCGGTCGGGAAAAGCGGTCGATTTCCGGTTTTACTCCCCGGATTTACGAGGGAAATCGATTGATCGGCGGGACGGCAAAGCGCTTGACACCCTCCGGGGCCTATGATAATTTTCGATAAATTTCAAAGTTCTACACACGCCCTCCGGGCGATGGACGGATCATGACCAAAGATCAGACCCCCGACCCCGGGAACGGAATTCCCGAGGACGCCGAATCCGACGACGACACCCTCGACCTGACCGAGGCCATGGCGGTGACGCCGCCGCCGGAGCCCGCCTCCGCTTCCCATTCGGATGCGGAAGAAACGGTTGACCTGGCCAACGTCACCACCATGATCGGCGACGGGCGGGGAGGGGAACGTCTCGGCCCGTTCGACGAATTCGCCGTTCCGGAAGCCGACGATGACGAGGTCGTCGATCTCGCCGCCGCGGCGAAACCCGCGAACCTTCCGCCTTCCCCGGACGAGGAGGACGACGAATTCGGAAGTCCTCAGGCGACGATGGCCATCTCCGCCGAGGAAATGGCCGGTCTGGGCCTGACCCGGGCCTTCGAATCGGCCTCGGCCTCGGAGGCGGAGCAAGAGAATTTCTCCGGAGACGACACCCTTCGGGACCGGCCCGCCGTTCTGAACACCGATTTCGGCGCCGGGGGAGTCGATCCGGAAACCGAAGGCGTCCCGGACGCCTCCGGGCCCGTCGAAGCGGCCGACGACGGCCAGGGCGGCGGGTTTCTGGATATCGGCCCCGAGACCCTCGTCGCCATGGGGCGGGAATTCGAGGCCAAAAGCGGCGCCGCGGCCGATGCCACCCTGGCCCTGGGGAACATGCCGGACGACGACGAGGACGACGTCATCGATTTGGGCGCCTTGGTTTCGCCGGCCGGCATCGACGACGAAACCGAGGCGCCGGGCGCGGGTTCCGATTCCGAGGCGGAAGATTTCGAGATGTTTCAGTTGACGCCGGAGCCGGACAAGGAGGACGAAGCGACCGCCCAACCGGACGCCCCATCGGAGGAATTTTCCGTCGAGCGGGAATCCTCGGCGGATGGCGGGATTCCCGCCGGCGGCTTTTCCGATCTGGACCGCCCGGCTCCGGAGGACGACGACGGGGATGCGGTGGACGCCGACGCCGAAACCCTGTTCATGTCCATGTCCGATTGGGACGCCGAGGAGGACGCCGAAGAGGACGACGACGGCGGCTTGTCGGCGCTGGAATTGCTGGACAGCATCAGCGGGCTGCCCGACCCGGGGGCCGAAACCGGCTCGGAAGACGGGTCCGACGACGGGGACATTCGGCCGCCGGACGACGACGCCCCATTTTCCGTCCCCCCATTTTCCGATCCCATGGAAGAGCTGTACGGCCTGCTGGAGACCGGCCGGGTGGCCGGTTCGGATTTGGGTCCTGATTTGGGTTCGGATCGGGAAAAGACCGAGGCGACCGAGGCGGAGCGGGAATTCGAGACGAAGGCCGGGACCGCCGAAGCGAAACCAGCGGGGACCGACGAAATCGCCCCCGATTCCGATCCTTCCGAAAAGGCCGCCGACGGAAACGCCGTGGCGCTTCCCGAAGCCCGATCCGAAGCCCGGCGGCGGGGCGACTCCGGCGAGGAACGTTGCTTTTCCATCACGCCGGACCAGATGCAGACCATCCTGGAGCGGGTGGTGGACAAGATTTTTTCCGAGAAGATCGAAAAAATTCTCACCGACGTGATCGAGCGGGCCGTGGCCGACGAAATGCGGAAGCTCGAAAGCTATTTTTTTGAAGAACTGGACGGCCGGGGCGACCAGTGAGACCTGCGCGCGGGATGAACCGCGAAAATTGGATCGCCAA
>CAYFVR010000134.1:7021-13115 GCA_964346545.1 uncultured Desulfobacterales bacterium
GACAAGCCCACCTACAGCATCGTGATTCCGCCGCCCAACGTCACGGGCGTTCTCCACATGGGCCATGCCCTGAACAACACCATCCAGGACGCCCTCTGCCGATACAAGCGGCTGCGGGGCTTCCGGGTGCTCTGGATGCCCGGCACCGACCACGCCGGCATCGCCACCCAGAACGTGGTGGAGCGGAAGCTGGCCCAGGAGGGAACCGATCGGCACGCCCTGGGCCGGGAAAAGTTCATCGAGCGGGTCTGGGAATGGCGGAAGGAGTACGGCGGCGCCATCATCAATCAGCTCAAGCATCTGGGCGCCTCCTGCGACTGGGACCGCGAGCGGTTCACCATGGACGAGGGCTTGTCCCGGGCCGTCCGGAAGGTTTTCGTTCAGCTCTACGACGAAGGGCTCATCTACCGGGGCCAGCGCATCATCAACTGGTGCCCCCGCTGCAACACCGCCTTGGCCGACCTGGAAGTGGAGCACGAGGAGTTGGACGGCCATCTCTACCAGATTCGCTATCCCTTCGCCGAGGGCGAGGGCGGCATCGTGGTGGCCACCACCCGGCCGGAAACCATGCTGGGCGACACCGCCGTGGCGGTCCATCCCGAGGACGAACGCTACGAAAATCTGCCCTCGGACGCCGTGATCCTGCCCTTGATGGAACGGCGGATTCCCGTCATCCGCGATCCCTACGTGGACAAGGAGTTCGGCACCGGCGGCCTGAAGGTGACGCCGGCCCACGATCCCAACGACTTCGAGATCGGTCGGCGGCATAATCTCCCCTCCGTCAAGGCCATCGACGACGAGGGCCGCATGACGGCGGAGACCGGCCGCTTCGCCGGCATGGACCGGTTCGAATGCCGAAAGGCGGTGCTGAAGGAATTGGAGGAAAAGGGGCTCTTGGTGGGAGTGGAGGACCTTCGCCACAGCGTGGGCCATTGCTACCGGTGCGGCACGGTGGTGGAGCCCAACCTCTCCCTCCAGTGGTTCGTGAAGGCCAAGCCGCTGGCCGACAAAGCCATCGCCGCCGTCAAGGACGGCCGCACCCGGATCATTCCGGACATGTGGGAGCGGACCTATTTCGACTGGCTGGAAAACATCCGCGACTGGTGCATTTCCCGCCAAATCTGGTGGGGCCATCAGATTCCCGCCTGGACCTGCGAGGACTGCGAGAAAATCATCGTGACCCTGGAGGACCCGGATCGCTGCCCCGAGTGCGGAAGCGAAAAGCTGGTCCGGGAGACCGACGTGCTGGACACCTGGTTCAGTTCCGCCCTCTGGCCCTTTTCCACCATGGGCTGGCCGGACAAGACGCCGTTGCTGGAATCCTACTATCCCACCTCCGTCCTGGTGACCGCCTTCGACATCCTCTTTTTCTGGGTGGCCCGGATGATGATGATGGGCATCCACTTCATGGAGGAGGTTCCCTTTCACGACGTGTACGTCCACGCCCTGGTCCGGGACGAGGACGGCCAAAAGATGAGCAAGTCCAAGGGCAACGTCATCGATCCCCTCACCGTGGTGGAAAAGCACGGCGCCGACGCCTTCCGCTTCACCCTGGCCGCCTTCGCCGCCCAGGGGCGGGACGTGCGGATGTCGGTCAACCGGGTGGAGGGCTATCGCCACTTCGTCAACAAGCTTTGGAACGCGGCCCGCTTCGCCCTTATGCATCTGGAAGATTTCGAGCCGGGCTTGCCGGACGCCGAGACCGCCATGGCGCGGGAGGACGGCGCGGCGGCGGCCCCGCTTTCCCTGGCCGACCGGTGGATTCTTTCTCGCCTGCGGGCCGCCGCCGACGCCTGCGCGGAAGGCATGGAAGCCTACAAATTCAACGAGGCCGCCGGAGCGCTCTACCAGTTTCTCTGGCACGAGTTCTGCGACTGGTACCTGGAGGCCGCCAAGCCGACCCTGTACGGCAACCTCGGCGACGCCGAGCGGGACACGGCCCGGACGGTGCTCTGGCGGACGCTGCGGGAGAGCCTGATCCTGCTCCATCCCTTCATCCCCTTCGTCACCGAGGAAATCTGGCACAAATTGCCGGGGACCTTCGGCTCCATCATGGAGGCGGTCTACCCCACCGACAATCCCGACAACGCGACGCTCCGGCGGGACGCCGCCGCCGAGGCCGACATGGAAACGGTCATGGCGGTCATCACGGGCGTGCGAAACGTCCGGGGCGAAATGAACATCCAGCCCTCCCTCTCCCTGCCGGTGAAGGTGCAGGCGGAAGACGCCGCCGTGCGGGAATTGCTGGACCGGGAGCGGACGGCGATCGTGGATCTGGCCCGACTTTCCGCCTTCGACGTGGAAGCGCCGGGCGAACGGCCCCGGGCCGCCGCCACCGCCGTGACGACCAACGCCACCGTCTTCGTGAGCTTGGAAGGCATTATCGACTTTTCCGTGGAGGCCGGCCGGCTGGAGAAGGAGCGAGGCAAGGTGGAAAAGGAGTTGAGCGGCGTTTCCAAGAAGCTCAACAATGAAGACTTTTTGGACAAGGCCCCGGACGACGTGGTGGCCAAGGTCCGGGAGCGCCACGAGGCGCTCTCCGAGAAATACGAAAAGCTGACCGCCAACCTGGAGCGCATCCGGGAGCTGGCCGAGGACGGCGGGTCGTGAGCGGAATCTCGACATCGAATGTAGGGGCAACCCCCCGGGGTTGCCCGGACCCGCGAAGCTCCGATTTCCATGGATGCGAAGGTCGGAATAGTAGGGGCAGGCCCCCGTGCCTGCCCTTTGGGGAAGAGGGCGGGCACGGGGGCCTGCCCCTACCTCCCGGTCGCCCGGACCATCCGCCCGATCCCCTTTCGTCCCATCTGGACCGGCTGATCGAACTGGCGCTGGACGAGGACCTGGGGCCGGGGGACATCACCACGGAAAGCCTAATCCCGGCGGACGCGATGGGCCGGGGAACCATCCTCGCCAAGGAATCGCTGTTGCTGGCGGGACTGCCGGTGGCGAAGCGGGTCTTCGCGCGGGTCGATCCGGAGCTGGTCTGGGAGCCGGTCCACGCCGACGGCGATCGGCTGGAACCGGGGGAAATTGCTCTGACCGTCCGGGGCCGCCTTCGGAGCCTGCTGATCGGCGAGCGGACGGCGCTCAATTTCCTCCAGCGGCTGTCGGGAATCGCCACCCACGTTCGCCGCCATGTGGACGCCGTGGCCTCGGCCGGAAAAAATGTCCGGCTGGTGGACACCCGCAAGACGACGCCCGGCTGGCGGAGCCTGGAAAAATACGCCGTCCGGATCGGCGGGGCCGCCAACCATCGCTTCGGCCTGTTCGACGGGGTGCTCATCAAGGACAACCACCTCGCCGTCTGCGGCGGGGTGGAGCGGGCCGTGGCGCTGGCCCGGGAGCGGGTTCACCATCTGGTTCGGATCGAGGTGGAGGTGGAGGACATGGCCGGGGTTCGCCAAGCCCTGAACGCCGGCGCGGACGCCATCCTGCTGGACAACATGCCCATCGACCAAATCCGCGAAGCCGTCGGCGCCATCCAAGACCGCGCCCTGATCGAAGTTTCCGGCGGCGTCACCCTGGAAACCCTCCCCGCCCTCGCCCAAACCGGCGTCGATCTTGTCTCCTGCGGCGCGCTCACCCACGGGGCAAGGAGCGTGGATTTGAGTATGGAGATTGTGGCGGAAGGCTGAAGCCGGCCCTGGGAGCGACGAGTTGTAATCGTCGATTCAGAGCAGGTTCCCAAACGGGGCGACGAGTGCAACTCGTCGCTCCCGGAGCCAAAGTGTCGGATTGCAAATCGCCCAACCTCTTCCGACCTGCGCAAGGAATCCCCGCCTTCAACCCAACGGAGGGAACCGAAATGGACGGGACACCCTTCATCCAATCCATCCGCTTGCGGAACCTTCTTTCCTACGGTCCGGACGCTCTCGCTTTGGCCTTGCGGCCGCTCAACGTCCTGATCGGTCCCAACGCTTCCGGGAAATCCAACCTGATCGCCGCCTTGTCCCTGCTGGCCGCCGCTCCGGGCAACCTGCAAACGCCCATCCGCCAGGGCGGCGGCGTTTCCGAGTGGCTTTGGAAAGGTGGGAAATCGACCCCGGATGCCCGCCTGGATGTCGCCTTCGGCTTCCCTTCTCCATCTGATTCGCTTCTCTACGGGCTCTCCTTTTCCGAAACCGGGGGAAGGTTTTCGCTGATCGACGAATCCGTCGAGAACTGCGGGCGCGACGCGGGAAATCCGCTGCCGCTGTACGGGTATCGAAGCGGGAATCCCGTGATTTCCACCCGGACGGTCGGATCGGAGGGGGCGGAGGATTCGGAACGAACCGAGCGGACGTTGCGTGCCGAGGATGTGCGAACGGATCAATCCATCCTTTCCCAGCGGCGCGATCCCGACATTTATCCCGAACTCACCGGACTGAGCCGCCGGCTGGAGTCGATCCGATTTTTCCGCGAAGGAATCCTTGGCCCGGCCGCGCCTGTCCGGGAGGCCCAGCGGACCGACCTGCCCATTGATTTCCTGCTGGAAGACGGCGGAAATCTGGGGCTGGTGTTGAACGATCTTCAGCATCGTCCGGAAATCAAACGGCATATCCTGGAGCGTATGCAGCGGTTTTATGAACGAATATCGGATATTTCTACCAAGATTCACGCGGGGACCGTCCAGATTTTTTTCCATGAAACCGGATTGGCCCGCCCCGTTCCCTCCGCCCGGCTTTCCGACGGTTCGCTTCGATTCCTCTGTCTGTTGGCCATCCTCTGCCATCCCGAGCCGCCGCCCCTCATCTGCATGGAAGAGCCGGAACTGGGACTTCATCCCGACGTGATTCCGAGCGTGGCGGATCTGCTGGTCGAAGCGTCCGCTCGCACCCAGTTGGTCGTCACGACCCATTCCGACATCCTGGTGGACGCCCTGACCGACGCTCCCGAATCCATCGTGGTTTGCGAGAAAACCGATGGCGGAACGTCGCTCCGCCGATTGGAGGCCGAACGGCTGGACGCCTGGCTGGAGCGGTATCGTCTTGGGGACCTTTGGCGGATGGGCGAAATTGGGGGGAATCCGGAGTGAACGGATTCCGCGTCTACATCGAAGGCGGCGGAGATGGCCGCGGCCAGAAGGCGACGCTTCGAACCGGATTTCAGGAATTCCTGAAACCGCTGCGAGACGCGGCCCGGGCGCGGAATCTTCGCTGGAACGTCGTTATGTGCGGAAGCCGCGAATCCGCCTTCCAGGACTATCGGACGGCGCTCCAAACGCATCCCGAATCCGTCAACCTGCTGCTGGTGGACGCCGAAGGTCCGGTTTCTTCCCCGCCATGGAAGCATCTCTCCCGAAAGGACGGCTGGAAAAATCCCGGCGTGACCGACGACCACTGCCATCTGATGGTCCAAATGGTGGAAGCCTGGATTGTCGCGGACCCGGAGGTCCTGTCGGCCTACTATGGCAACGGTTTTCGAGCCAGCGGGTTGCCAAAGAATCCCGATGTGGAAACCATCCCGAAGGCGGCCTTGCTGAAAGCGCTGGAAAACGCCACTGCGCCCACGAAAAAGGGCAAATACGGAAAAATCCGCCACTGCGCCGACCTCCTCGCCCGGATTTCCAGCGAGAAGGTCCGAAAGCGGACGAAACATTGCGAACGGCTTTTTGTGACGGTTCAGCGGATGGTGGCTGAAATGCCCTCCTAATTTCTTGATATCCGAACCTTTTGGGAAACGAGGGGGCTTGGAACCGTCATGCCGGAAATATCCCCATATTCGGCAAGTTCGGTGAATTCGCCCGACAAAAAGGATTCGTTCCATCGCGATTCAGGAAGAACTGCACAACCGCTGGTCCACCCTTTGGCGCCGAACCTTCGGTCCCGCTTCCGAAGCGGAGCGGGACCGGCTCTTCGCCGTCCTGGCCCGCGCCCATTCCCAGCCGCACCGGGCCTATCACACCTTGGAGCACGTCGCCCATTGCCTCTCCCTGCTGGATGAATTCCAAGACCGGGCCGAACATCCGGACGCCCTCGCCTTCGCCCTCTGGTTCCACGACGCGGTGTACGATCTCTGGTCCGGCAAAAACGAGGTGCGCAGCGCCGCCTGGGCGGTCGAGGCGCTTTCGGAGGCGGGCGCCGCTCCCGAATTCGCGGAGCGGGTCCGGGCG
>CAYFVR010000135.1:0-7097 GCA_964346545.1 uncultured Desulfobacterales bacterium
TTGGTGCGGGAAATCGCGGTCGCCGACGGCTCCGACAAGTATTTCGTGTGGGGATCCCGGGGACACAGTAAAAAAAGCTTTGGCCAAGAAAATGGGTACCCCTATTTCCTGATCTCTCCCTTGACCTTTCCCAAAACATCTTTCGAGATAAAGAAACCATGCTTCTTCGTCAAATCTTCCAAAAACTCAAGACTTTGTTCCCTGGTAACCTTTTGGTTCCGGAAAGCGGTCAAAATCAATCCGACGGTACCCATCACCTGCAATCCCATACGCTTGGCTTTCCGCCGGGCCGCCAAATCGTCCAATAGGACCAAATCGGCGCTCCGCTCCAAAGCCAAAACGATGACCTCCAATTCGCCCTCATGCAAACGGCCCAAGGCGCCCAAAACGAACTTTCGTCCAGGTAAAGACACATCCAAAACGTGCGCTTTTTCCGGAACGGGGATACCCCCAACTTCTTTGACGACCGCCCGAGGGATAAGAACTTCCGGAAACAAATCAACCAGCAGATCCAGCGCATTCAGCTTGGATAAAAAAATGATCGGACTAGCGTTGACGACGACTTTCATTCCGAATTGATTGTTCTGGACAGCGCGATGTCTTCAAGGACCGCTTCATCCGCGACGAGAAAGCCGATGCCAAAATGCTCCCGCAGCCGATGCAGGAAGGCTTCAAAGTCCATTCCCGCCAAATTCGCCGCTTTGGAAAAACTGACCTTTCCCGAATGGTAGAGGCTGGCGGCCAGAAAAAAGGCCGCAGCTTCGTCGCCAAAAGGCTCAAGAATTTCCTCAAATTCCAAGTTTAGCTGGATGGTCATAAACTACCTCCCGGATCGGGGGACGGAAAACACTTAACCAAACGGAAACAGGATAGCATTAACGGAGGCATGGAGGGAATTCACCAGCCCCAACCCCCACAACACCGCAACGAACGCCAACAACACTTCCCGATCCTGCTGGGCAATGGCATTATTGGCCGGATCGCCATCCGCCGATCCATCTCCCAGAATCCCGCCGATCAACCGAATCCGCTCCCGCCCGCGCAACACCACGATCTCGTCGCCGTCCAAGACCACCGCCGCCTCGCCGCGATCCGCGTGCTGCCGCATGGCTTCGTTGTGGTAATTGGCGGAGAACAGAATGACCCGGCCCTTGGCCCGGTCGGCCATTTTCAGGACCTGGGGATCGTCGGCGTTGAGAACCGCGAGGCCGGTTTCCAGCACCTTTTCCGGAACGACGCAGAGCGCGTGGGCGAAGTCGTCCGCATTGTGGAGATAGTCGTATTCCTGCGGCACCTCGCCGACGTTGAGCACCACGCCGACTTCGGCCCAATCGTAGGGCAGGCCGTCCCGGAGAATCCGCTCGGGCGGCACGGCCACCACCGCCGCTTCCAGGTCGGGTTCGCGCAGCAGTCGTTGGACGGAAGCGAGGGGCCGGGGGGGATTTTCCCCAGTCGAACTCCCAACGCCGTCCCAATCCGGAAAAAAAGCCCTTCCATCCCCATCCACCCAGCCGGTGTTCACCTCTGAAGCGGCGAAAAACGTAGCCAGCCGCTCCGTCAACCGGGACACCCCCCGAGAGCCGGCAATCCCGATCAGCCGAGTTTGGGACGACGCGCCTTCCGGAAACAGGCGGTCCATGACGAGCCGCGCCGCTTTCGGCCCGGTTTCCGCTCCAAGATTGGGAAGACGTTGCTGGCGAACGCCCGTTCCGAGAATCAACAGGTCGGAACCTGCCATCCGCTGGACCGGAATCCGCCGCCGTTTCGCTTCCCGCAGGATCGTCCGGGTGAACGGGGCCGGCCGGCGGGCCGCCCACATTTCTCGGAGCCGCCCCGCCGCGTTGGCCGCGTCGAATTCCCCGCCGGTCAGAATCGAATTGACCAGCTTCACCGCCATCCGCCCGGCTTCCAGCCCCGCCGCCTCGTCCTCGAACCGGTAGACGACGTTGTACACGCCGGGAACCCGCGTGGCCCGGGTTTTGCCAAAACCGACGTCCATTCCGGCCAGGGTTTGCAATTCGATGGCGACGTGTTCGGCGACGTGGCCCAACAGGGTGCCTTCGGCCACCCGTTCGAAAAAGCCGCCGGGGTGTCCCGGCGAACAATGGTGTTCTTGCAGGGAGGGAAGGCGAGCTTTCAGGGCGGGAAAAAAGCCGTCGATGGCGTTGGTGAAAACCTCGTCGTATTCGCCCAGGTCCAGCCGCAACACGACGATGGGGCCGCCGCTGTAGTAATTGGCGCCCTCCATGACGGAAAGCTGGAGAATCCGGAGCGGATCGCCTGGACCGGTCATGCGGGCGCCCGTTTCATTCAATCATACCGCGCAAACAGCGCCGGCAAATGCGGCTCCAGCAGATCGGCCAGCACGGCGTCCCGATCCCCGACCTCGGGCCAGGGCATGAAGGCGATTTCTTCGTCCCCCTGATAGATCGTCAACCCGGACTCTCCAACCATCACCAGCAGGCCGCCGGGAAGCAGTTGTTCGCGGAGAACTTCCTCGGCGTAATCCGGCGCCTCCAGCACCACCACGTCCGCGCCCCGGTGCAGAATGCCGGTGTCCAGCAGCGCGTCGGCGTCGTGGCGAAAGGCGGCGATCCCGGTTTGGGGATGGCGCAGGCCGATCCGCACGTTCACGTCGTGGTCCCGATGATGACAAAACCATTCCCCGCCGAAATAGAGGCCCGTTTCGGTCACCGACGCCAGCCGCGCCTCCGGCCGGACGGCGCGAACCCGTTCGGCCAGTTGCCCGCAAAAGCCGTCGGTGAGCCGGTTGCCCACCAGGATGGGAATCCGGGCCTTCTCCGGCGCGGAAAAAAAATGGGAGAGAATCATCCCGGGCACGTCCAGCGGTTCGCCCTCGGCCGGGGCCAGATGCATGAAAACGCCGGGGCCGGCGTTGATCTCGATGATCCCGAACCGGCCGGCCGCCTCCGCCGCGTCCCAGGATACGGCGATGTCTTCGGCCAGCACGTCGATGCCCAGGCAGGCCACGTCGAAAAAGGCGGCGATGTCCTCGGCCATCCGCACGGTTCGGGGATGGACCTGGTCGGTCACGTTGACCGAGACGCCGCCGGCGGAGACGTTGGCCACCCGGCCCAGGGTGATTCGCTCGCCGCTCTTCGGCACGGAATCCAGCGTAAGGTTTTGGCGACGCAGCAGGGAGATCACGTCGTCGTCCACCGGAATTTGCGCCAGCGGGGAGCGGGCGTCGTCCCGGCGGATGTCTCGCCGGTTCTCCCGATCGACGAGTTCCCGGATCGTCCGGTCGCCGTCGCCCTCCACGTAGGCCGGCGCCCGCTGAAGCGCCGCCGCGAACTTCCCGCCCACGGTCAGCAGCCGATGGTCGGTTCCGCTCACCTGGGCCTCCACGATCACGCCGTCGAAGGGTGCGTCCGCCGCCTCGGCCGCGGAGGCCAGCCGCTCGAACGCCTCGCGCACCGCCTCGGCCGTGTCGAGGTTGGTGAACACGCCTTGTCCCTTGTGGCCGGTCACCGGCTTCACCACCGCCGGAAAGCCGATTTCCGCCGCCGCCGTTTCGGCCCCGTCGGCGGTGCGGACCCGATCGCCCGCCGGAGTGGGGAATCCGCAATTGGCCAGAAACCGCTTCACCAGATCTTTGAACGTGGTGAACTCGGCGTCCTTGATGCCGTCGGTATGGAAAATGGTGGAGCGGCCCCGGAGCTGCCGCCGGCCGTAGCCCCATTGGAACTGGTCCTCGTCCGGCAGAAAATGAACGGGAATCCCCGTCTTTCGGGCCGCCTCGACGAGGGAATAGAGGGTCGGGCCGCCGTACAGCGTTCGGTCGAAATCCTGCTTCAGCGCGTCGAACCGGGCCTGAAAATCGAAATCCGACCCGGCGTCCATGGCCCGGAACCAGTCCCGGGCCAGATAAACCGCGTCCTCGGCCACGATCCGGTCCAGCATTTCCACGGCGATCACCCAGCCGTCGCCCTCCCGGCGAACCGCCCGCTCCCGAATCCAGAGGTCGAGGTCCATCCGGAGGATTTCCGCCACCACTTCGGTGAACAGATCCGCCATCCGATCCGGCATTCGCTCCGCCAGGCCGGGCAGTTCCGAAAGCAGCCGGTCGGCGTAGGCGGAAACCGGCGGTCCCTCGGGGTCCAGGTAGAGATTGAAGACCACCGCCGAAACGCCCAGATAAAAATTGGGGCCGGTGTATCCCCAGAACTTGTCCACGGCGAAATCCCGCGTGTCGGAACCTTCCCGGGCCGTCATGTCAGGCCAGCAGCCGGCGAACCCGGCCCACGCGCCGTTTCCCGCTCTTTTGCTCGGAAACCACCCGCCGCCGGTTGAGGTCGAACACCATGCCCCGGGTGAGGAAGCTGAGCCGGAGGCCGTCCGCCGCCACCGCTTCGTCGGCCGGGACGGAGGAAACGTTGGTAAAGGTCATGTCTTCCGCGCCAAGGATGGTCACCACGCGATTTCCGATCACCCGGCAACGGCCGTCCGGCGTCACCACCGCGCCGGTGTCTTCGCCCAGGCCGATTCCCAGGCCGTCGGGATGGGCCGCCACCGCCTGGGAGAGGCGGGGAATCCGGCCCCGCTCCATGAAGTGGGTATCGATGATCAGGCCGTCCAGCAGCCCGAAGCCGTCGGCCGAGGCGACGTGGCGCTTTTGGAAGCCCTTGGTCCCATTGCCGTCGAAAATCATGGGATGGCCGATGGCCGACGCCCCGGCGCTGGTGCCGGCCAGGGTGACGCCCGCGGCGTGGCGCTCCCGGATCGCGGACAGCAACGGCGTGTTGCCCAGAATGCGGACCAGCCGCTCCTGATCGCCGCCGGTGAAAAAGATCAGCTCCGCCGCCTCCATCGTTTCCCCATGGGCGGGCAGCTTCGCTTCGTCCCGACGCCGCACGTCCACCAGATCGACCCGATCGGCCCCCAGAGCCAGAAAAGCGGTTCGGTATTCCTCGTACACCTCCACGGGATATCCCGAGGCCGAGGGGATGATCGCCACCCGCTTGGCATCGTTCAGATTCCGGGTTTCCGCCAGAACATCCCGCGATTCCCACTTGTCTTCGGCCCCGCCGATCAGTACGATGGCCCCGCTTTTGCCGTTCAGAGATTTCATGCGTTCGCCGTTTTCGCTTGGGGTTGCGAAGACGCCTCGGGTGCAAACCCGGTTCCTCTTCGCACCATTTTTGTCGGGCCGATTCGTTTTGATTGACAATTTTGTCAAGAATTGCGACCCTTTCCCTTGGCCTGCCACATTCCGCGAATCCGATTTGCAGATTTGCAAAATTCCGGCCGACGGGACGACCGACGCTACGAATCGGGTCCGTCATGGTACGGAAAAGCCGGGCGGGTGTCAATCCGCGAGGCCGGACCCATCGCCGCGATCCCCGGCGGGCGGGAAATCCATCCCGAACATCCGCCCCCCCGCCCGAAGGAGGAAAATGCCCCACCCGTCCGCCTATCCCCACGCCGACGCCGACTCTTTCACCGATCTCTACCGGGCGGACGCCGACGGCATGAACGCCGCGTTTCTGTTGGCCTATCCTTCCACCAGCCGCTGGTCGCCCTATCCCAACACCCGGAAATACTTCATCCAGGACGGCAGCTTCGAGGAAAAAAAGGTCCCCTACGCCCAGATTCGGCAGAAGGAGCCGTGGAAAATCCTCTCCGTGCTCGGCGACGGGCTGCCGGGGCTGGCCACCTCCGAGCCGCCGGAGCTGCTGGTGCGCTACTGGCGGGACCACATCGGCTTCGGCTACCGGAACCTGGAGGTGCTGCCCCATCCCACCTGGGCCGACGCGCTCAACCGGAACAGCGGGAACCGGCGGCTGATCACGCTCTTCCCTTACGACCACGTGACCCCGGAACGCCACGCCATCGATCCCGACCGCCACTACTGGCTGCTGAGCAAATGCGCCCTTTCGGAACTGTGCCCCTTCGTGCCCGATTACAAGGTCGTCGATCTGCGCCGGACGCCGCTGGACCGAAGGCGATTCCCGCACCGGTATCCCTTCGCCGTGAAAACCTCTCACGGGCTCTCGGGCGAGGGCACCTACATCATCCGGAACGACGGCGAAATGGCCGCCTGCCTCAGCGAACTGCGGGCCTATCTGCGAGTGGGCACCCTGGAATCTCTGGTGGTGATGGTGCTGGTGGCGGACGTGACGGACAATTTCTGCGTCCAGTTTTACGTGGACGGCGGCGGCGGGGCGCGACTGCTGGGCGCCACCCATCAGATGGTCAGCGCGGCCGGGGCGCATCTGGGCGGGCTCATCCGCTATCACGAAACCGATCTGCGGCGGTTTTCGCCCATCGTCGCCGAAGTGGCGGCCGCGGTGCATCGGCACGGTTATTTCGGCGTGGTGGGGGTGGACGTGCTGGAGGACCGGGAGGGCGAGCTGCACGTCATCGACATCAACGTCCGGGTCAACGGCTCCACGCCGCTTTGCCTGCTGCGCCGACGGATCACCGGGGCGGGGCGGGACGCGGCCCGATACGGCACCGGCTACCTGATGGAGGGCGATCTGGACGACGTGCTGGTGCGGCTGAAACCGGTGCTGGATCGGGAGGCGTTTTTCATCTTGTCGGCCCTGGAGCGCCCGGTGTCCAACGGCGGCCAGTTGACGGAAATTTACGGGGTGGTGACCGGGGTCGATCTGGAAGAGCTGGAGGCCAACGAGGCCCGGCTGGCCCACCGGGGCCTGGTGCGGCGGAGGTAGGGCGATTTGCGGGAAATTGAAATGCCGTTCGACGCGACATTCCCCGACGAAATCCAATACCGCTCACCTTCTGATTCCCAATTAACAAGGGTGCTGGATTGACCGGGGCGCATGCGATACGCCCCGGTGCCGAAGATTATTATATTTTAATTTTTCCGGCCACATATGGGTTGTAGGGGCGAATCGCATTCGCCCTTGTCCCAACCAGCACGGTGCTGTCTCGGAATCATGCCGGCCGGTGGCAGATTGACCGGGGCGTATGCGATACGCCCCTACGCCATTCCCCGCCAAAATAAACCGGATTGGGTTTCAATGGGGGATTGATCCCCTGACGGCAAGAACGCGCCTCACGTCATCTCCGCCAGCAATTTTTCAAACGAATCCGGAGCGAAAACATAGTTT
>CAYFVR010000135.1:7197-12989 GCA_964346545.1 uncultured Desulfobacterales bacterium
TCACGTCATCTCCGCCAGCAATTTTTCAAACGAATCCGGAGCGAAAACATAGTTTTCCCGGCAGAATTCGCAGATCAAAACCGTTTCCTCGGTTCGCTTCGCCAACCCGGCCACCTCTTCCCGCCCCAGGGCCACCAGGGCCTGCTCGAAGCGTTCGCGGCCGCAATGGCATTGAAACCGCAAAGGCCGCTGCTCCAGGTTTCGAAAGGGCACGTCGCCGAAAATGGCGGCCAGCATGTGTTCCGGCCGTCGCCCCTCCCGAAGCTGTTCGGTCACCGGCGGCAGGGTCCGAATGTGGTCGATCACGCGATCCACCAGTTCGGGATCGGCGCCGGGCAGGGACTGCACCAGAAATCCGCCCGCCGCCGTCACGCCGGTGGCGTCCTGAAAGACCCCGACCCCCACCGCCGAAGGCGTCTGCTCCGATTCCAGGAAATATTGGGCCAGATCCTCCCCGATCTCGCCGGTGTTCAGACGGACCACGCTCCGGTACGGCTCCCGAAGGCCCAGGTCTCGGGTGACGGTCAAAAAGCCGGCGCGGCCCAAGGCCCCGGCCACGTCGGGCCGGCCGTTCCGGGCCGGAAGATCCACCCGTGGATTGCCCACGTAGCCGGAAACCGCCCCTTCGTCGTCGGCCTCCACCAGGATTTTTCCCAGGGGGCCGTTCCCTTCAAATTTCAGCGCCACCCGATCCCGGTCCTTGAGCAGCGCGCCCATCAATGCGCCGCCGGTCAACGCCCGGCCCAGCGCCGCGGCGGCGGCGGGCCAGGTCCCGTGGCGGCGACAGCCCTCGGCCACCAGCTCCGTGGTCACGCAGGCGATGGCCCGCACCCCGCCGTCCTCGGCCAGGGAGCGGACCCGATAATCGGACGTCTTGGTCATTTCCGTTCTTCTCCAAAAATTGGCGAGGCGGCGCCCCGCGCTCGGGATTTTCGCCCTCGGCGGCGGAAAACGCCCGAAATCCCGTCTTCCGCCGCCTCGGCGGAAGCGTTGGGAGCGGCGGTCGTCGCCCGCTCAAACCGGCGGTTTTCGGCCTCCTCGGCAATCGGGGCGGGCGCCTCGCCCGCGTCCTCTTCCGGGCGAAGCGATTCCCCGTCCCGCGGCCGCGGCGCGATTTCGGGGTCCGGTCGCAGGGTGCACAGGGCGAAAAGCCCCACGCCCGTCAGCATGGTCGCCGAGCCGGAAACAAAAATCATCCGCATGGGAAACAGGTCCATCAAAATCCCCGCCGAAAAGGCCCCGATCATCATCCCCACGCTGTGGGCCACCGTCATCAGGGCCATCATGGCCCCCATGGCCTGCTTGGCGGCGCCCTTGCACACCGCGATGGCCATGAGCGGGGCCATGGCCAGGCTGCCCCCGACGCCGAAGAGGATGTTGGCCAAAAACAGGTCCCAGAAGCCCCGGGCCATTTCGAAGGCGCCCATGGCCGCGGCCACGCCCAGACCGCCCAGCACGATCATCCGCCGCTTGTTGGCCCGGTCGGCCAGCATGCCCATGGGCGTTTGCAGCAGGCCGCTGGTGAACACGCCCAGGGTGACCAGCACGCCGATGGCCGAGCTGGAAAGGGCGAATTCCGTGTCGGCGTAGACCGGCAGAAATCCCCAGACCGTGCCGATGCAGGCGGTGTAGACCAGACGGAAGATGAAAATGCCGTCCACGGTGCGGTCGGCCAGCAAATACCGCCACGACACCGCCGGAACGCCCTGGGCGGTGTTGCGCTCCAGCCGAACCGGCGGCAGCAGAAACAGACTCATCAGAAAGGCGGCAAAGGTCAGCACGCCCATGGTCAAAAAGGCGGCGTCCAGCCCCCATCGGTCGTTGAGCAGGCCGCCCATGAGCGGCCCCAGGCTGAGGCCGATGAAAATGGACATGTTGAACATGCCCATCACCGCGCCCTCTCGGCTCGGGGGCGTCAGGTCGCCCACGTAGGCCTGGCAGACCGGCATGATCATGGCCGAGGCGATGCCCTGGACGAAGCGGATGACGATCAGGCTTTCCACGTCGTGGACGGCGAGAAAGGCCACGGAAACCAGGGCGTAGCCCAGCAGGCCGGCGACGATGTGGGGCTTGCGGCCGACGCGGTCCGACCGGCGGCCGAAATAGGGCAGAAAAAAGGTGCGGGAGAGGGCGAAGGCGCCGAAGATGAGGCCGATGTAGAGCCCCCCGGCGCCCAGGTCGTGGGCGTAGACCGGCAGCAGCGGCACCACGATCCCCACGCCGGTGATGGACGTGAAGATCGAAAAAAACAATGTGGCGAACACCCGCCGGTCCAGCCGACGGGGCGCGGAATCGAAATCGGTCATGCCGGGTCTTGTATCAGACCCGCCCGAAGACTTCAAAGGAGAATCCCGTCGCGAAAGCCGAGCGCGAAACGGCCAGAAAGGGGTTGACGGGAACCGGTCGAGGGATTATCAACACCCTGAATTTCACCCCCATTTTTCCGGCCCGAGGACCCCCTTGCCCATGCGATTCCCCTTCATTCCGCTGTTCCGATCCGCCGCGCCCGTGGACGGCCTTCAGGAACACGCCGCCAAGCTGAAGGAATGCACCTGGATCTTTCAGCACGCCATCGAGTGCCACATTCTGGCCAATTGCGAAAGTTTCGAGGATTTGCGGAAGAAAGTCGGCGTCCTGGAGAAGGAGGCGGACGCCATCAAGCGGCGAATCCGGGAAAAAATGCCCGCGGCCATCATGATGCCGGTGGAAAAATTCCAGCTCTACAGCTACCTCGCCGAGCAGGACCGGGTGCTGGACGCCCTGGAGGACGCCCTGGACTGGATATCCTACCGGGAGCCGCCCGGATTTCCCCCCGGCATCGAGAAGCAATTTTTTCTGCTCATCGACGCCGTGATCGACCCGGTGGAGGAGATCAGCCCGCTGGTGACCCAGGCCGCGGCCTATTTCCGCAAGCGGAGCCAAAAGCAGCGCAAGCCGGTCATCGAAATCATCCGAAACATTCGCCGCCAGGCCCACGAGGCCGACAAGGCCGAGGACCTGGTCAAGCGCCAAATTTTCGCCACCGACGCCGACCCGGTCACCCTCGTCCACATGATCCACCTGGCCGAAATGCTGGGGGCCGTGGCGGACCACGCCGAAAACACCTCCGACCTGATGCTGGCCATGCTGGCCCGCTGAAACCCTACCCGCCGTCCTCCGCCGGCGGTTCGCCGCCACCGTCCGGGAAAAGCCCCTCCAGGGTTTCCCGCAGTTCCCGCAACGAATAGGGCTTGACCATCGCCGCGGAAAAGCCGTAACGCTTGAATTCGGCCATGATGGGATCGGTGGCGTATCCGCTGGAAACCACCGCGGTCACGTCCGGGTCCAGCTCTCGAATGCGGGCCAGGGCCTCCCGGCCGCCCATGCCGCCGGGAACCGTCAGATCCAGGATCACCAGGTCATAGCCCCCGCCTTTCTTTTGGGCGTCCCGATAGGCGTTCACCGCCTCTCCCCCGTCCTCGGTCAGCGTCGCCTGGTACCCAAGCCGGCGAAGCATTTGCCGAACCAGAATCTGGATGGTCTTTTCATCGTCCATGACCAGGGCGTGGCGACGGCGTTTTTCCCCCTCCGGAGCGGCGGCCTCCCCGACGTCGGCGGGTTCCGGCGCGGCCTCCTCGGCGGCGGGCAGGTAGAGGTGAACCGCGGCGCCCGCGCCGGGCCGGGATACGGCCTCCACGTATCCCCCGTGACTCTTCAACACCGAAAAGGTGGTGGCCAGCCCCATGCCGACCCCCTTTTCCGCCCCCTTGGCCTTGGTGGTGAAATAGGGGTCGAAGATCTTCCCGAGATGTTCCTCGGCGATGCCGGACCCCGAATCGACCACCGAAATCCGGACGTAATCGCCGGACTTCAGGGGCAGATGGTCCCGACCGGATTCTCGCCGGTGGTTTTCCGCGCGAATCTCCACCTCTCCGCCGGCGGGCATGGCTTCCCGGGCGTTGTTCACCACGTTGATGACGGCCTGCTGAAACTGGCGGATGTCGATCCGGACCCGCCAGAGATCATCCGGAAACCGAAACCGTGGCCGGATGTTGGCGCCGGCGCAGGCCAGATTGGCGGCGTCTCGCACCACGCCGTCCACCGCCATGACCTTTTGGACGTTGCCGCCGCCCCGGGAAAAGGTGATGAATCGGCCGGTCACCTCCGTGGCCCGCTGGCAGGCCCGCTCGGATTCCACCAAAAGCTGATACAGCTCTCCCTGGTGGTCGGCATAATCCTGGGCCAGGGAGATGTTGCCCATGATGATCATCAGCAGATTGTTGAAATCATGGGCGATGCCCCCGGCCAGCGTCGCCACCGACTCCAGCTTCTGCACCTTGAGAAGTTCCTCCTCCACCCGCTTGCGGACCGTCACGTCCTCGATGGCGGCCACCATGCCGTCGGGATGGCCCTCCGCGTCCTGAATGGGAGAGGCGTTGATCTGAAGCCGCCGTCGTCGGCCGTCGGCCGTCTCCACCGACAGACCCGCGCCGTGCACCGCCCGTCCGGTGGTCGTCACCCGACGGAAGGGCCGGTCTTCGGGCGGCATGGGATTGCCCTCCGGATCGGTGATGCCCCAGCGGGGATCGTCGAAGGTGCGCTCGCCAAGCTCGTCCGCCGAAAGGGCGAAGAGATTTTGGGCGTAGGAGTTGGAATAGGTGATCCGCCCCCGACGGTCCACCACCACGATGCCCACGGGGCTGGTCTCCATCACCCGGTGCAGCAGGTCCCGCTCCCGGCGAAAGCGCATCTGGGCACGCTTGGTCTCCGTGATGTCGGAAACGTGGACCACCATGCAATCCGAATGGCTTTCGCAGTCCCGAATGACGGACACGCTGGTGCGGCCCCACCGGACCCCGCCGTCCCGGTGGCGGTATCGCTTGTCCATGTGGAAATGGTCGATCTCCCCGGAGGTCAGCCGCTGAAAATTCCGCAGACCGGCGTCCACGTCTTCGGGATGGATGACGTCGGTCACGTTCAGCTCCAGGAGCTGGCCCTCGGAATAGCCCAGGATTTCGCAGATGCCCTTGTTGATCTGGAGGAAGCGGCCGTCGCGCCGGAGAATGGCGGTGCCGGCGGCGGCGTGGAAAAAGGCGTTCCGGAACCGGGCCTCGCTGACCCGGAGGCGACGGGTGAGCCGCCGCTTTTCGTAGGCCCGGAGCACCGCCAGGTGCAGCATTTCCGAGTCGATGGGCTTGCGGAAATAGTTGCCGGCCCCGGCGCGCATGGCTTCCACCGCGTTGTCCAGATCGCCGTGTCCGGTGATGACGATGGTCTGGAGGTCCGGACGCATTTCGGTGGCCCGCCGCATGAGCTGAATGCCGTCCATGTCGGGCATCCGGATGTCGGTCACCAGCACGTCGTATTCCCGCTCCGCCATGCGCGACAGCGCCTGGGTGCCGGAGTGGGCCGTGGAGATCGCGTACTCGTCCGACTCCTGTTCCAAGGCGGTCTTGATCAGCCCGCACAGCGTTGCTTCATCGTCCGCGATCAAAACATGGATCAAGGCCGGCTCCTTCCAATGGCCCCGGCGATCCCGGATTGGGCCAATGGCCCCTTCGTTTCCGGGTTGGGGGACCGGGTTCAGGTTCGTCGGGGAAACTTGACCCGCACCGTGGTGCCGAGCCCCTTTCGACTGTCGATTTCCAAAACGCCCTGGAACCCGTTCACGATGCCGTGAACGATGGAAAGCCCGAGGCCGGTGCCCTGGCCCGGCGGCTTGCTGGTGAAAAACGGCTCCAGGCATCGGTCCCGCTCGGTTTCGCTCATTCCGACGCCGTTGTCGATCACCTCGAAGACCAGCCGGTTGGCCC
>CAYFVR010000136.1:0-12842 GCA_964346545.1 uncultured Desulfobacterales bacterium
TTTGGATCGGAAGACTCCGTTTCCACTTCTAAAGCACCAAGGCGCCAAAGTAGAATTAAAAGCGGCGAAAATTCCGGCCGCCTTCAATCCGCGGCCCGCAAAAAGGCCGCCTCCATGGCGGCGCGGGCGGCTTTGATGTCGGCGACGACCTCGTCCACGCGGCGCGGAAGGGCGCGCCCTCGGAGGCGCAGCAGGCGGGTTTGGGGCGGGCAGATGTACCAGGTGCAAATCCAGGGACGGTGCAGCCGGTGCAGCCGACAGCCCACCGGACCGAGAAACCGGCAGGTTTCCCCGAGGCCCGTCATGGGTTGACCGTCCGGCGGGGAAATGCCCCGCAGGCGCAGAAACAACAGATCGTCGAAATTGTACCAGAGCGTGGCCACCTGACAGCAGGGCTCGGAACAGTCCGGACACGTCGGCGCGCAGAGATCGTCCATCAGCGGGAACAGCGAGTTCAATCCACGCTCCACCCGCAGGGCTTCCTCCCGGGCCGGGTCCAGCGCATGGCCCAACCGATCCATCAAATAGGCGAACGCGGCGTTGATCTCCCGCCATTCCGCCGGGGAAGACCACGGCGAGCGAAACGGCGTCGCGCTTTCCCCGGCCGTCACAACAACCCCCTTCCCCGATCCAGACTCCGGTACTGCACCGCCTCGGCCAGATGGGCCACGCCCACCCTTTCCGCCCCCGCCAGATCGGCGACGGTGCGGGCGATTTTGAGAATCCGGTTGTAGGCCCGGGCGGAAAGGCCCAGCCGATCCACCGCCGTCTCCAGCAGGTTCAGCCCGGCTTCGTCCAACTCGCAATGGACCTTGATGTGACGGTTGCCCATCTGGGCGTTGCAGTGAATTCGTCCATTCTGGAAGCGGCGGGTCTGGACGCGCCGAGCCGCCGCCACCCGCTCCCGGATGGCGGCGGAGGATTCCGTGGCCGTCTTGCCCATCAGCTCCTTGTAGGGCACCGCCGGCACCTCCACATGAATGTCGATCCGATCCAGCAGCGGGCCGGAAATCCGCGACCGGTACCGCTGAATCTGGGGCGTGGTGCATTGGCATTCGTGTTTGGGATCGGAAAAATAACCGCAGGGGCAGGGGTTCATGGCCGCGATGAGCATGAAGCTGGAGGGATAGGTCAGCGTCGTGGTGGCCCGGGAAATGGTCACCCGCTGATCCTCCAGCGGCTGGCGCAGCACCTCCAGCACGTTTTTTTTGAACTCCGGCAGCTCGTCCAGAAACAGCACGCCGTTGTGGGCCAGGCTCACCTGGCCCGGCCGGGGAATATGGCCGCCCCCGATGAGTCCGGCGTCGGAAATGGTGTGATGAGGCGAACGGAACGGCCGTCGGGTCACCAGGGCCTGGTCGGCCTCCAGCAGCCCCACCACGCTAAAAATTTTGGTGGTCTCGATGGCCTCGTCGAAGGTCAGCGGCGGCAGAACGGTGGGGATTCGCCGGGCCAGCATGGTCTTGCCGGAGCCGGGCGGGCCGATCATGATCAGATTGTGCCCGCCGGCCGCCGCCACCTCCAGGGCCCGCTTGACGTGCTCCTGCCCCATCACCTCGGCGAAATCGGCGATGTCCGTTTCTTCCCCGGCGAAGATCGCGTCGATGTCGGCCGTCACCGGCGCGATCCGGCCCAGCCCCCGGAAGAAATCCACCGCCTGCGCCAGGGTTTCCACCGGCAGTACGTCAACGCCCTCCACCACCGACGCCTCCCGACCGTTTTCCGCGGGAATCAGGATTCCCTCGTATCCGGCCTTCCGGGCCGCCAGCGCCATGGGCAGCGCGCCGCGCACCGGCTTCACCCGACCGTCCAGGGAAAGCTCCCCCAGCACCAGGTGGCGGTCCAACGCCTTGCGGTCCACGATGCCCAAGGCCGCCAGAATGCCCAGCGCCATGGGCAAATCGAAGCCGGTGCCCTCCTTTTTGACGTCCGCCGGGGCGAGGTTCACCGTGATCCGGTCGTCCGGGAAGGGAAAGCCGGAATTGCCGATGGCCGTCTTCACCCGTTCCTTGCTCTCCTTCACCGCCGCTTCGGGCAGGCCCACCGTGGTAAAATACGGCAGCCCCGGCGACAGGTCCACCTCCACTTCCACCAGATACGCGTCGATGCCGATCACGGCGCTGCTCAGGACCTTGGCCAACACGGGGGAACCTCCTTGGGGAAACACGGGGAAAGCGGAAATCATAACGGACCCGAACGCCTTTCGCAAACCTTTTCCCGACCGTTTCCCGGTGAAAAAATCCCGAAGACGGTTGCCAACCCCCATAAAAATGAGATATGAGGTGGAACCTATTGGATTTGACGTTGTGGGGCAAGGAATGCGGCAATCCCCGAACCGGCATTGCCGCCGCGAAAGTTCACCCCGTTGCGTCTCTTTTGGGGTTTTCCCTTGCCCAAGGCCGAAAACGGATTAGTTTCCGATACGTCGATCCGGCGCCGAGCTTTACAAAAGGCGTTTTCCCTGAATCGAACCGGGGAACCCGTTTCCGAGCCAACCACGCCGATGCCGATTCGATGTTTACGACACTTGGAAAATGTTGGAAGTATTGGAAAATGTTGGAAGTAATGGAGCGCACCATGAAACAGGCCATCTGGATATCCTACGATTTTGGAGTTCGGGGCGATTATGAGGGGATGTACGCTTGGCTGGATGCGCATGGGGCGTTGGAATGCGGCGACAGCCTGGCCCTGGTTCACTATGAATTTTCGGGCGAGTTAATTCCCGCCATCCAGCGGGATATCCAAACTGCCGTGGAAGTGACTCGAAAAACGAGAATCTACGTCATCTTGCGGGATTCCGCGAACGGGAAAATGAAGGGGCGCTTTATTTTCGGAACCCGAAAAGCCGCCCCTTGGACCGGGTACGCCGTCGAACAAGAGGAAGTGCTGGAAGACGTTGAAATTTAGGCATGGAGTACATCCTGATCGACACGGGGGTCTGGATCGCCCTGTTTGACCGAAAAGATCAACATCGGAAACAGGCGGAAAAGATCAGCGAGTACTTTGAGCTTTTTCACTTGATTCTTCCGTGGCCCACGCTCTACGAAACCCTGCGCACCAAAATCATGAGACGCCCGCGCCTGGTTCGGGATTTCGATTTCGAGGGCTTCTTGAAACGCCCGTCCACTTCTCTCCTGGACGACGGCCCGTATCGCGGGGCCGCGTTGGAGATGTGCTTTGAATCCGTGTTCCGGAAACACCGCCCGCTGAGCTTGGTGGATTGTTTGATTCGGCTCATTCTGGAAGACCGTAACGTCAAAATCACTTCGCTGGCCACTTTCAACTACGCGGATTTTTCGGATGTGTGCCAGCAACGGCGGATTGAAATCCTGATGTAGCCTTCGCCTTCCCATTTTGGGGAGGAGTATCGCTCCGCCGGCGAGGCCGGCCGGTCGCGGACGCTTTTTTCGACGGCGAAATCAATTCCGCGGGCGAATTCTGGCCCGGGTTTTTCGGATGGAAGAATGAAGTGGGCGCCGTCTGATTTCGCCCATCTTCATTCGGAAAGGACGACAACAACCTTATGCAATTCCAGCAACGCACCCTGGCCCGGGCCGCATCGTGCGCCGGGATCGGGGTTCACTCGGGTCGAACCGTCCATCTGCGGGTGTTGCCCGCGCCCGTGAATCACGGCATTCAGTTCGCCCGGGTGGATTTGCCCGCCCGACCGCGAATTCCCGCGGTGTTCGCCAACGTGGTGGATACCAGCAACGCCACGGTGCTGGGCGTCGAAGGCTGCATCGTCTCCACGGTGGAACATCTCATGGCCGCCATGGCCGCGTTGGAGATCGACAACGCGCGGGTGGAGATCGACAATTTCGAGCTGCCCATCATGGACGGCAGCGCCGCCCCCTTCGTGGAGCTTCTGGAATCGGCCGGAATCCGGGACCAGGGCGGACCCAAATGCGTGTTCGTGGTCAAACGACCCATCACCGTCACCGAAGGGGACAAAACCGTCTCCATCCATCCCTCCCCCGTGCCCAAAATCACCGCATCCATCGATTTCTCCCATCCCCTCATCGGCCATCAGTCCTACACGACGACCGTCACTCCCGACCGGTTCCGGGATGAAATCGCGCCCGCCCGCACCTTCGGCTTTCTGCACGAAGTGGAAATGATGAAACAATTCGGTCTGGGGCGGGGCGGCTCCCTGGACAACGCCGTGGTGGTGGGCCCCGACGGCGTGCTCAACCCCGACGGCCTCCGCTTCCCCGACGAATTCGTCCGCCACAAGGTGCTGGACTGCATCGGCGACATTTCTCTGCTGGGGCTGCCGATCCTGGGCCATCTGGTTTCTCACCGGTCGGGCCACGCCTTTAATCACGCCTTTCTAAAGGCTTTCGTGGAAAACACCGCCGCCTGGGAAACCCAGACCCTCCACGACCTGCGCGACCGCCAAAATCGTTCGGCGGAGGCGCTGGCCGTCTGATTCGGCCCGCTCAACGGTGGCCATGGGGCGCTCCCGCATTCGCATCATCATCGCTTGCGTTCTCACGACGTTCCTTCTCGCGCCCCCGCCGGCCGGGGCGGTGCAGGGGGCGCGGCTGTCGGACATCTCCATCACCAACAGCCGCGCCGACCTGCGCGTGTCGTTGACCGTCCGGGACGCCTTTTCCCCCAAGATGCAGGAAGCGGTCTTCAGCGGCGTGCCCACCAGCTTCTCCTTCTTCATCACCCTCACCGAAACCCGCGCGCTCTGGGCCGACCGAACCGTCGCCGACGTCACCCTCACCCATACCGTCAAGTACAACAGCCTTCGCCGGGTCTTCGCCATCGAGCGCTCCTGGGCCGAAACCGAGGGGGAGCTGTTCGTCTCCTCCTACGACGAGGCCCGGCGGCTGATGTCGGAAATCGACGGGTTTTCCGTGGTTCCCCTGGACCGGCTCAAGAAGGGGCGGCGCTACGTGCTGCGGGCCAAGGCGAAATTGAGCAAAATCACTCTCCCGTTTTACCTCCACCACCTGCTCATCATGGCGTCGCTCTGGGCCTTCGAAACCGACTGGCACCAGATCGAGTTCGTCTACGAATGAGTTTGCTCCGCCCCCGGGAAGGCCGCCGATCATGGCCCGTCTGAGCCGAAACCGACCCAAGCCGATCCGCGCCCTGCCGCCGGAACGGCTGCGACGGCGGCGGGAGCTGATCCTGATCGGCGTGGTGGTGGCCGTCATGGCCCTGCTGACCTGGGCGGAAACGCGGCTCATCAATTTCGGGGCCGACTTTCCCATCTCCAACACGGTGTTGATGTTCACCCTCATCAACGTCAACCTGCTGCTGCTGATCCTGCTGATCTTCCTGGTCTTCCGCAACTTGGTCAAGGTGCTCTACGAACGGCGGCGGCGGGTGATGGGAGCCCAGCTCCGCACCCGGCTGGTCCTCGCCTTCATCGGCCTCACCCTGCTGCCCACGGCGGTGCTCTTTTATTTTTCGCTCAACTTCATCAACACCAGCCTGGAATTCTGGTTCAACGCGCCCATCGAGCAGGCCCTGGAAAAATCGCTCCAGGTGGGCCAGGGGCTTTACGAAAACCTGGAAGGCCGCCATCGCTTTTTCCTGGAGCGGATGGTCGCCGAGACCGGAGACCGGAACCTCTTCGCGCCGGGGAACCGACCGGCGCTGGCGAACTATCTGGAACGGTCTCGACGGGAATTCAACCTCCAGGGGGTGGAGGCCTATTCGGCGGCGGCGGAACGGATCGTTCTTCGAAAGGGGCCGGCCCTGGAGGCGCTGAACATGGCGCCGGTCACCCCCGGCAATCTTCGTCGGGAATCCGGAGAAAACCGAGTGCGGGTGGTCAGCGCCGACACCGGCTTCGGCGAGCTGAACCGGATCGTGGCGCCGACGCCCATGGGCGAAACGCCGGCGAAAACCCGGGGGTTCGTGGCGGTGGCCTTTCTCATCCCGCCCGACCTGTCCGAGGCACTGGCGGCCATTTCCCGGGGGGTGGAGGAGTACCGGCAGATCAAAATGCTCAAACAGCCGGTGCGGGTCACCTACTACGTCATCCTGTCGGTGGTGGCCCTGCTGGTGGTCTTCTGCGCCGTCTGGCTGGGATTTCACATCGCCAAGTCCATCAGCGGCCCCATCCACGATCTGGCGGAGGGCACCCGCCGGGTGGCCGAGGGCGATCTGGGCTTCACCATCCCGCCGGGGGGCGACGACGAAATCGGCAGCCTGGTGACCGCCTTCAACCGGATGACCCGGGACCTGCGGGGCAACCGGGAACAGCTGGTTTTGTCGGCCCGGATGCTGCGGGAGCAAAACGCGGAAATCGAAAAGCGGCGGCGGTACATGGAAATCGTGCTCACCAGCGTCTCCGCCGGGGTGGTCACCCTGGACGCCGGAGGCTTCGTCACCACCCTCAACCTTTCGGCGGAGCGAATGCTGGGGGTTCGGGGGGAAACGGTTCGAGGCCGACATTACCGGCGGCTGCTGGGCGGCGATTTCCTCCGGCTGGCCGAGGAGGTGCTGGGCCAGACCCGGGCGGCGGGGGACCACGCCGTGGACACGCCGCTGCGGCTCACGGTGAACGGACGCCCCCGCAGCCTCGTGGCCCACACCACCACCCTCCGGGACGACGCGGGACAGCATCTGGGCGTGGTGGCCGTGCTGGACGACCTGACCGACCAGGAGCGGGCCCAGCGCATGGCCGCCTGGCGGGAGGTGGCCCGCCGCATCGCCCACGAGGTGAAAAATCCGCTGACGCCCATCTCCCTTTCGGCCCAGCGGCTCCAGCGAAAATACGCCGAGCGAGTGGCGGAACCGGTATTTACGGAATGCACCCAGATGATCATCGATCAGGTCGAGCAGATCCGAAACCTGGTCAACGAATTTTCCACCTTCGCCCGCTTCCCGGCCGCCCATCCGGAGCCCTGCGCCCTGCCGCCCATCATCGACGAGGCCATCGCCCTCTACCGGGAGGGCCACCCGGAGGTCCGCTTCACGGTGGAAACCGACGGGGACATTCCCCATCTCAACCTGGACCGTCGGCAGATCAAACAGGCCCTGATCAACCTGGTGGACAACGCCGTCACCGCCATGCGGCAGCGGGGCGAGATCACGTTTCGGCTCCGCCACCATCCCGACCGGAAAGCGGTGCGGCTGACGGTGGCGGACACCGGCCCCGGCATTCCGGACGCCGACAAGACCCGGCTCTTCGAGCCCTATTTTTCCACCAAAAAGAGCGGCATGGGGCTGGGGCTGACCATCGTCAACTCCATCCTGGCCGACCACAAAGCCACCATCCGGGTTCAGGATCACGACGCCGGGGGAACGATGTTCGTCATCGAATTTCCCGTATAAAACGGGAGGAGGGGGTCCGATTCCCGGCCCGCTTCCCGTTCCGTCTCGGCCCCACGGACGGACACCCGTGGCTCGGTCCGCAACAGTCTTCCGGGCGCAAAGCCTGGACCGCCGCGGACAGGGCGCCGTTGACTGAACGCCGGCCGGTTCTTTCGCCCGGCCCAATCAAGACCCAACCCCGACCTTTCCGACCCGGATCAAATTGGATCAAGGAGTCTTCATGTTTCCCACCATTCTGATCATCGACGACGAGCCGACCATCCTCCAGACCCTGGGCGGGCTGCTTTCCGACGAAGGATTCGAGGTGCTCACCGCCGGCAACGGCTACGAGGGGCTCAAGCTCATCGAGGAGACCTCGCCAGACCTGGTGCTGCTGGACATCTGGATGCCCGGCATCGACGGCCTCGAAACTCTCAAGAAAATCAAGGCGGATCAGCCCCAGCTCCAGGTGGTCGTCATCACCGGACACGGCAACATCGAAACGGCGGTGCGGGCCACCAAGCTGGGAGCCTTCGACCTCATCGAAAAGCCGCTCAACATCGACCGGGTCATCGTGGACATCAACAACGCCCTCCACTTCCGGAAGCTGGAGGAGGAAAACCGCTTCCTGCGCCGGAAAACCATGGCCAAGCATTCCCTCAACGGGAGCGGCGCCGCGGTGCGGGAGCTTCAGAAGCAAATCGCCGTGGTGGCCCCCACCGACGCCTGGGTTCTGATCACCGGAGAAAACGGGGTGGGCAAAGAGCTGGTGGCCCGAAATATTCATCAATTCAGCCGCCGGGCCGAAGAGCCCCTGCTGGACGTCAACTGCGCCGCCCTGCCGGCGGAGCGGCTGGAAGACGAGTTGTTCGGCCACGAAAAAGGGGCGTTTGAAGGGGCCGAAGCCCGGCGGAAGGGCGGGCTGGAAATGGCCCACGCGGGCACGCTGTTCCTGGACGAAATCACCAGTCTGAACCCCGAAACCCAGGCCCGGCTGGTGCGGGTGCTCCAGGAGCAAAAATTCCAGCGAACCGGCGGCGGCCGCAACATCCAGGTGGACGTGCGGGTCATCGCCGCCACCAACCGGGACCTGGAGGCCGAAATCGCCGCCGGCCGCTTCCGGGAAGACCTCTACTTCCGGCTCAACGAAATCCCCATCCACGTTCCGCCCCTGCGGGAACGACGGGAGGACGTGCCGGCCCTGGCCCGGATTTTCCTGGAGGAACGGGCCAAAAGCCTGGACGGCCGCGCCCGGACCATCGACGAAGCGGCCCTGGAACTGCTGGCCGCCCATCCCTGGCCCGGCAACGTCCGGGAACTCAAAAACCTCGTCGGTCGCCTGGTCATCACCCTGGACAAAGAGCGGATCACGGCGGAGGACATCCCGGCCCCCTACAACCCGGGCCGGGGGAACGGGCTCCATTCCGAGGAAAGCCTCTTCGCGGTGAACCGGCTGGAGGCGGCCCGGGAGATGTTCGAACGGGAATTTCTGCGGCGAAAACTGTTGCAGTTCGACGGCGACGCCGAGCGGGCCGCCGACGCGGCGGGGCTGGACGTGAACGCCTTCCGCGCGCGGCTGGGCGAGGCGGGGTAACGGGTGCGGATCATCGGCGGCGAATTTCGAGGGCGAAAACTGCGGCCCGTTCCCGGTCGGGGGGTCCGCCCCACGGCCGATCGGATTCGGGAGGCGGTCTTCAACATCCTGGGGCCGGCGGTGCGGGACGCGACGGTGCTGGACCTCTTCGCCGGCACCGGGGCGCTGGGGCTGGAGGCCCTGAGCCGGGGCGCGGCGACGGCGGTGTTCGTGGACCGGATGCCCGACGCGATGCGCTCCATCTCCCGGAACTTGGCCGACTTGGGGCTGACGGACCGGGGGCGGGCGATCCGGTGGGATCTCTCGCGCAATCTCGCGCCCCTGCGGAACCATCGCCCGCCCTTCGACCTGGTGTTTTGCGACCCGCCCTACGCGAAAGGATGGCTGGAGACGGTCCTTCCCCGGCTGTTCCGGATCGGGTGTCTGGCCCCGGACGCCCGGCTGGTGGTGGAGCATCCGGCCGAGGAAACCCCGCCGGAAATTCCCGGCGGCCCCCGCCTCGCCGACCGGCGGCGCTACGGAAAAACCCTTGTTTCGTTTCTGGACTGTGATATGGGTGCCGACATTCTCGAAGCGCCTTCCAGCGACGCCCTCGGGGAAGGGGACGGTCCCTGACGGAGACCGGCGTCACGGGGGGAGACGGGAAAACGTCCGACCCAATCCGAAGCGGGGGGAATCACCGAACCATGTCGAGCACCGCCATTTATCCCGGCTCCTTCGATCCGGTCACCTACGGCCATCTGGACATCATCGAACGGGGCCTGTCCATTTTCGACCGCATCATCGTCACCATCCTCTGCAATCCATCCAAAAAAACCCTTTTCAGCCTGGACGAACGGCGAACCATGCTGGAGGAAAGCCTGGCCGATCTTCCCAACGTGGAGGTGGACGCCTCCCACGGACTTCTGGTGGACTACGTGGCCGGCCGAAAGGAAAGCGTCATTTTGCGGGGGATGCGGGCCGTTTCCGACTTCGAGTACGAGTTCCAGATGGCGCTGATGAACCGGAAGCTCAACCGGGAGATTCAGACCGTCTTCCTCATGACCGGCCTGCGATGGATTTTCACCAGCTCTTCCATCATCAAGCAGGCGGCCCGCTTCGGCGGCGACGTGGACGACATGGTGCCGCCCCAGGTGAGCCGCCGCCTGCGGGAAAAATTCGGGACCCCGCCCGGCGACCCGGAATAGACGCCCCGCGCCATGGACCTCTGGCAACTTCACGTCTTCCGCGCCGTGGTGGACGAAGGCTCCTTCTCCCGGGCGGGCCGCGCGGTGCATCTGTCCCAGCCCACCGTCAGCAGCCACGTCAAAGATCTGGAAGATCATTTCGGCTGCCGTCTCATCGACCGGCTTTCCCGGGAGGCGGCCCCCACCCGGGCGGGGGAATTGCTGTACGACTACGCCCGAAGGCTGCTGGCCCTGCGGGACGAGGCGGAAACGGCCCTGGCCGCCTTCCACGGGACCATTCAGGGACGGCTGACCGTGGGCGGCAGCACCATTCCCGGCGTCTACCTGCTGCCCCGGGCGGTGGGGGGATTCGTGAAACGCCATCCCGGCGTCCGCATCGCCTTGACCGTGGGCGACACCGGAGAGATGCTGTCCGCCATCGCCGCCGGAAACCTGGAACTGGCGGTGGTCGGCGCCCGCTCCCGGGATCGGGCCATCGAGCAGTGGCCGCTGGCGGCGGACGAAATGCGGCTGGTGGTTCGGAAGGACCATCCGTGGGCGAAGCGGGAATCGGTCGCGCCGTCGGAGCTGGCCGCCGCTCCCTTCATTCTGCGGGAGGCCGGTTCGGGGACGCTGACCTCGTTTCAACTTCGGCTGGAGGCGGCGGGACTGGGGCTCGAAACGCTGAACGTGGTGGCCGAGATGGGCGGCACCGGGGCGGTGATCCAGGGAATCAAAAGCGGGGTGGGCGTTTCGGTGCTCTCCACCATTGCGGTGGCGGAGGATTTGGCCGCCGGGACCCTTTCGGCCCTGGCCATCGAGGGAATGGACCTCCGCCGCCGCTTTTACCTGAGCGCGGGGCGGGGCCGAACCCTATCGCCCCTGGCGGGGGCCTTCGTCGAATTTCTGCGCGGGGCCTTCCCCCAGGCGGGAGAGAAGAATCACCAGCCCGAAGCCCAGGGCGGCCAGGAGAACGGCGAACAATAGGCGGGGCTCCCGGCCGGTGGCCTCCAGGTAGGAAAGGGGCGACAGGTTCTTTTCCACCAGGGGAATCACCTCGCCGTCGGCCTTGGCGAGGGTTTCCACCACCCGCTTCCAGGGCCAGACCTTGTTGAGAGAACCCACCATGAGCCCGGTGAGGGCCGCGATGGTGGGGACGTAGTGGCGGCGCAGGGTGTAATGGAGCAGGTGCGAAAAGGAAAGCAGCCCCGCGGCGCAGCCCAGCCCGAACACCAAAATCACCGGAAAGTTCAGGTCCCGGATCGCGCCGAAGACGTACCGGTATTTGGACAATAGCACCAGAATGAAGCTGCCCGAAATGCCCGGCAGAATCATGGCGCAGATGGCGACGGCCCCGGACAGAAACACGAAGGGCAGGTTCTCCGGCGTGGCGGCGGGGACGGCCACCGTAATGCCGAAGCCCACGCCCGCGCCGATGAGACCCCAGAAGACGACCGGGGCGCTCCAGCGGCCCACCTTGCGGCCGACCACCAGCACCGAGGCCAGAATCAGCCCGAAAAAAAAGGACCAGAGCAGCTCGGGCTGATGGTCCAGAAGATAGAGCAACAGACGGGAGAGGAGCAGAATCGCCGTCCCGATGCCCGCGAAGAGGGTGGCCAGAAACCCCCCGTTGACGTGCCGCCAGAGCGCGGCGAATTCGCCCCGAAACAGCAGGCGCACCGCGTCTCCGTCGAAGGAACGGATGGAATCCACCAGCGTTTCGTAAATGCCGGTGATGAAGGCCACGGTGCCGCCGGAAACCCCCGGGACGGCGTCGGCGGCCCCCATGGCCACGCCTTTGAGATACAGCGCCAGTCCGGGCCGGTCGCTCATGATCGCTCCACCTCCCGGGCTTTCCACCCGTGTTCGCCGACCAGCTTCACGAAGCGGCAGCCGCCCATGGGCGTCTGTCGGACGCCTTGTTCGTCCCGGTAGACTTTGATCAGCTCCTGGGAAAAGCGGTCGCCCACGGGGATGATCATCCGCCCGCCCGATCCGAGCTGTCGGACCAGCGGCTCGGGAACGCGCGGCGATCCGGCGGCGACCAGAATGGCGTCAAAGGGGGCCTCCTCGGCCCAGCCCATGGTGCCGTCGGAAAACCGGGTGACGATATTGTGGTAGCCGAGCCGGTCGAACCGGCGGCGGGCCTGGGCGTACAGCGGATGAATGCGCTCCACGCTGTAAACCCGATAGACCAGTTCGGCCAGCACCGCGGTTTGGTAACCGGATCCGGTGCCGATCTCCAACACCCGGTCCTCGGGGCCCAAGGCGAGGGCCTGGGTCATTTCGGCCACCATGTATGGCTGGGAAATCGTCTGCCCTTCGCCGATGGGCAGCGGAAAATCTCCGTAGGCCCGGTCGGCCAATGCCTCGCCGACGAACTCGTGTCGGGGAACGGCCCGAAGGGCCTCGAGCACCCGGGGATCGGCGATGCCCCGGGCTTCGATCTGACGGCGCACCATCTCTTCCCGCCGGCGCGCGAATCTGGAAGAATCCTTGTCCATATTTCCCTTTTTTCTCCGCGAAACGAACAGCGCGACGGTTTTCGCCGACAAGCCGGAAGGGCCGGCCGACGGCGAAATGTGCGCATCCCCTCCCCGCCTCCCCATCAACGCCGGAGAGACGGTCGTCGCCGCGGGCGAGGCCGACAACCTTCAGAAGCTGGAGACCATTTTGAATCCCACCGGTTTGAATCCCACCGGCCGGATGCCCAGGGAATCCCGGGAGGATATCCAGCGCCGGAGGGATACGCCCCAAAAAAATTCGGTTGAGGCTTTTGCGTTCGGGGGAAAGAATTCCCGGCG